>JBPBQS010000136.1:0-23111 GCA_050920955.1 Janthinobacterium lividum
TTGCTCGCCGCATACGCCGACACCA
Source organism: Janthinobacterium lividum (assembly GCA_050920955.1). GTDB lineage: Bacteria > Pseudomonadota > Alphaproteobacteria > Acetobacterales > Acetobacteraceae > CAXSEF01. The sequence goes on from JBPBQS010000136.1 coordinate 26, forward strand.
AAGGGCACCGCGCCGCCTGCGACGACACCAGCACCACCCGCGCCCCCGCCCCGACCGCGCCCGCCAGCCGCGCCGCCCCGTCCCGGTTCACCGCCATGAACTCCGCCCGCGACCGCGCCTTCACCAGCCCCGCCGCGTGCACCACCGCCCCCGCGCCCCGCACAAGCGCCCCCAGCGCCCCGGCGTCCGCGAGGTCCCCCCGCACCACCTCGACGCCCGCCGGGAACACCGCCTCGCCCCGCGCGAGCACGCGCACCCGCCACCCCGCGCGGAGCAGGGCGTCGACCACGTGGCTGCCGAGGAAGCCGGTGCCGCCGGTGACGGCGGCGAGGTCAGGAAGCAAGGTCGGGCTCTGCCCGAACCCGCAAAGGGTCCGAGGACCCTTTGATCCCTTGACTTGAGGAAGCCATCCAAGGGGCTTCCCTTGGCGGAGGCCAGAGGCAGAGCCTCTGGCCTTCCTTCAAGCCGAGATCGCCCCGAAGTCGTTGGCGAGGTAGCGCTGCCGCGTCGCCGTCCGGCTCAGCTTCCCCGACGTCGTATACGGCAAGCTCCCCGGCGCCAGCAGCACGACGCGCCCGTCGAGCCCGTGCTGCGAGCGCACCGCCCCGCTGACCTCGTCCACGAGCCTCTGGCTCGCCGTGGCGTCCCCCACGCCGCGCGCCTCGACCGCGAGGATGAGCACCTCGCGCCCGTCCTCCTCGACGGAGAACGCCGCGACGTTGCCGGTCCGCACCTCGGGGATCGACCGCTCCACGGTCCACTCCAGGTCCTGCGGCCAGATGTTGCGCCCGTTGATGATGATGAGGTCCTTGGCCCGCCCCGTCACCACCAGCGTCTCGCCCAGCCGGTAGCCCAGGTCGCCGGTATCCAGCCACCCGTCCGCCGACAGCACCGCCGCCGTCTCCTCGGCCCGCCCGTCATACCCCTGCATGACGCTGTCGCCGCGGGCGAACACCCGCCCGACGCGCCGCTCGCCGAGCACCTCGCCGCCCATGCCGCGTATCTCGATCGCGTGCCCTGGCAGCGCGGTGCCGCACAGCACCACGGTCCGGGTCCGCCCCGACTCGCCGGGCGCCACCGCGACGCCCTCCTGCTCCAGCCGGTCCAGATCGACGGTGTCCACCTCGACCCCCCGCCCGGCCGGAGCAAAACTGATCGCGAGCGTCGCCTCCGCCATGCCGTAGCTCGGCAGGAACGCCTCCTCGCGGAACCCGCACCCCTTGAACGCCCCGGCGAAGCTCGCCAGCGCCGCCGGCCGGATCATGTCCCCGCCGATCCCCGCGACGCGCCACGGCGACAGGTCCAGCTCGCCGGTCGCCATCGACCGCTCGCGCCGCGTGCACAGGTCGTAGCCGAAACTCGGGCTGTAGGAGATCGTCCCGCGCCCCTGCGACATCAGCGACAGCCACAGCTGCGGCCGCCGCGCGAAGTCCTGCGTGGCCAGCAGGTCCACCGAGATCTGCCCCGCCAGCGGGCTGAGCAGGAACCCCACCAGCCCCATGTCGTGCGACAGCGGCAGCCACGACACCGCCCGGTCCCCCGGCCGAACCTGCAGCCCGTGCCGCAGGATCGCCGTCGCATTGGCCATCAGCGCGCGCTGCTGCACCACCACGCCGAGCGGGAACCGCGTGCTTCCCGACGAGAACTGCAGATACGCCGTGTCCTCCGGCGCCACCGCCGGCAGCGCCGCGTCCCACAGCGGCGCCTCGCCCAGCTCCTCCACCGTGGAGCACACGCGCAGCCCCAGCTCGGCCGCCATCGGCGCCAGCCAGCCGATCAGCGACGCCGGCGCGAACAGCGCGGTCGCCCGCGCCTCCTCCACCAGGCGCCGGACGTGCGCGGTGTACGCCGGCCGCCCGCCGAACGCGAACGGCACCGGCAGCGGCGCCGGCACCAGCCCCGCGTACTGGCAGGCGCACAGCACGCGCGCGAAATCCGGATGTGTCTCGGCGATGATCGCGACCCGCCCGCCCGGCCGCAGCCCGAGCCCGAGCATCCGCCGCGCCAGCACCAGCGCCTCCTCGCGCAGCACCCGGTACGGCAGCGCCGTCACGAGCTCGCCGCGCACCGAGAAGAAGTTCAGCCCCGCCTCGCCCTCGGCCGCGTAGTCGAGCGCCTCGGGCAGGCTCGCGAACCCGCCCCTGCGCTGCGCCCGCCCGCTCAGCGTCGGCGTCGGCCCGCCGGCGCCCGCGAGGGCAGGGGAGGGGCCGCGCACGGACTGCCCGCCGCCGGGGCCCGGCATCTCGGCCTGCGCCACGGCGGGCAGCACGATGCGCCCGCCCCGCTGGTCCATGGACGCATCCAGGGGCGCGTTCATGCGGCCAGCCTCTTCTCGTACACGCGATACGTCTTGTAGGCCCGCCCGCCCACGCCCTCGGCCAGGCGCCGCATCGGCAGGTTGTCCTCGAGCACCCACGACATCTCCACGGCCTTGATGCCGCACGCCAGCGCCTCGCGCCGGAGCGCCTCGACGACGTGCAGCGGCAGCAGCCCGCCCAGCAGGCTCCCCTCGAACTTCCGCCGCACGCCCATCAGCGGCACGCGCGCGGTCTCGACCCCCGACACCTTGAGCCGCCACAGCAGCCGCGCCCAGCCCAGCGGCAGCAGCCGCCCCCCCAGGTCCGCGATCGCCGCGTTCAGGTTCGGCAGGCACAGCCCGAACGCTGCCGGCACCCCGTCCACCTCCGCGAACCACACCAGCCGCTCCACCAGCAGCGGCTTCATCGCCCGCGCCATGTGGTCGACCTCGGCCGGCGTGAGCGGCACGAACCCCCAGTGCCCGTCCCACCCGTCGTTGAAGATCTCCACGATCGCGGCCACGTCGCCCTTGATGTCCGCGCGCCGCATCGGCCGGAGCACCACGTTGGACGGCAGCCCCCGCGCCACCACGGCCGCCGCCGCCGCCGGCAGCGCCGCCGTGGTGTCGCAGAGATACGCGAACAGGTCGCGCACCTTGCCGTAGCCCAGCGCCCGCAGCCGCGCGTCCGCGTACGGCGGGTCGTGCGGCATCATCAGCATGGGCGGCGTGTCGAACCCCTCGACCAGCAGCCCGCTCTCCTCGTTGATCGACAGGCTGAACGGCCCCTGCACCATCCGCAGCCCCCGCGCCGCCAGCCACCCTTCCGCCACCCCCAGCAGCGCCGCGAACACGTCCGCATCATCGACCGCCGCGAGCATCCCGAAATGCCCCACCGGCCCGTCCGCCCCCGGCCGCGCCAGCCGGTCCTGCTGCGCGCTGATCCGCCCCACGTCCTCGCCGCCGCGCGTGGCGATCCAGAACCCCGCCTCGGCGTGCTCGAAGAACGGGTTCCTGCCCGGCGTCAGCGCGTCCCTGCGCTCCTGCCGCAGCGGGGCCACGTAGCTCGGGTCCGCGCGATACAGCCGCTCCGGCAGCCGGATGAACCGCTCCAGCCCGGCCCGCCCGCGCACCGCGACGACCTCGACCTTCCCGCCCCTGGCATCGCCGGCCTGCTCGGCCGGAACGCTCACGTCGCCTTGCCGGCGGGCGGCGGCCGGTCGCGCGGCGGCCCGCCCGACAGCTCGGCAACCCAGGGGAAGCGCTTCGCCTCGGCGGCGTCGTAGCCGAGGTTGAACACGTGCGGCGAGCGCGGCCGCCCCTTCGGCGACGCCCGGTACGTCCCGAACAGCCGGTCCGGCGCGAACGAGGTGATGCCGTAGTTGCCGTGCTCGTCGTGGAAGTGGTGCGCCAGGTGCAGCTCCTTCGCCCGCGCCAGCACCCGCCACCTCGGCTTGAAGGCCAGGTGCTGCACGCAGTGGCAGAACTCGTAGGCGCAGGTCACGACGAACCCCGCGCACACCGCCGCCGCAGCACCGGCCGCGCCCCCGCCCACGACCCAGCCCAGCGGCACCAGCAGCGCCACGATGGTCGGCACGGTGTTCAGCGGCGAGCCGAACAGAACGTCCATCCTGTGCGGGTCCTGGTGGTGGTCGAAGTGGATCCGCTTCCACAGCGGCGCCGTCCAGCGCGAGCGGTACAGCAGCCGGCTGTGCAGCACGAATCGGTGCAGCCCGTACCACACCAGCGGATACGCCATTAGCGTGGCGCCCACCGCCGCCAGCGGCCGGAACGGCCCCGTGGCATAGTGCACCGCGCAGGCCAGGCTCGCCGCCGCCAGGGCCAGGTAGACGTGGATCGCCGGATGACTGCCATACGCCACGAGCAGGTCGCGCAGCGTCATCCGACCGAGGTCGAAGCTGCGTCCGTGTTTGCGCCAGCGCGTGTACATCAGGCCCTCCTCAGGCCGTCCATTGCCTTCCCGGGCAAAGTCCTGTCAAGACGACGCCCGCGCGCGCGCCGGGCAGACCCGCCCCCCGCACGCACCCGTGTGCCCTACCTGAACGGAGCCGTCCCCTGTCCCGTTCCCCAAACGCGGCCCTCGCCGCTGCCTTCCTGCTGGCCGCCATCCCGGCCCGCGCCGCCGACCAGACCACCCCCCAGACCGCCGCCGCCCAGACCGCCGCCCCCTGCGCCCCCGGCGACCCGCCCCCCGGCCAGACCCGCCTGCTCGTCGACGCCACCGGCGCGAAGCCTGTCGCGGGCAACGTCACCTTCACGCTCTACGGCGCCAACCCCGCCGCCTTCCTGGCACACCGCGGCAGCATCGCCCTGACCCGCGTCACCCTCGCCTCGCCCCGGGCCGAGGCCTGCTTCGCCCTCTCCGCCCCCGGCGCCTACGCGGTCGCGATCTACCACGACGCCAACGACAACCACCGCTTCGACCGCACCCTCCTCGGCCTGCCCGCCGAGGGCTACGGCTTCTCCAACAACGTCGTCCCGCTGCTCATCCCGTCCTACGCCTCGGTCCGCATCATGGTGCCCGCCGGCGAGAGCCGCATCTCCATCCGCCTGATCTACTGACGGCAGGCAAGGCCAGAGGCTCTGCCTCTGGCCTCCGCCAAAGGCTCGCCTTTGGAAACCGTTATTTAGAGTAACGGGGCCTTACTGCGCCGCCGGCAGGTGCCGCCGCGCCCCCACGAGCCCCATCTCCTCGCCGGCCGCGACGATCACGGCGACGGCACGGTCCACCTGCGCCGTGCTGTGCGCTGCGCTGACGCTGGTGCGCAGCAGCGACTGCCCCCCCGGCGTCGCCGGCGGCAGCGCCAGGTTCACGTACAGCCCCATCCCCAGCAGCCGGTCCCACATCGCCGCCGCCGTCTCCGGGTCGCCCAGCCGCACCGCCACGATCGGGCTCGCCACCGGCCCCAGCGCGAACCCCGCCGCGTCCAGCCCCGCATGCAGCCGCGCCGCGTTGGCCGAAAGCCGTGCCCGCAGCTCCGGCCGCGCCTGCATCTGCCGCAGCGCCTCGGACACGCTGGCCGTGATCGACGACGGCATCGACGCGCTGAACATGTACGACCGCGACGCCAGCCGCAGGAGGGAAAAGTCCTCCAGGTCCGACGCGCAGAACCCCCCCACACCCCCCAGGCTCTTGCTGAACGTGCCGACGATGAAGTCCGCGTCCGCCTCGACCCCGCACAGCTCCGCCAGCCCCCGCCCGTGCTCGCCCAGCACCCCCAGCGAATGCGCCTCGTCGACCAGCAGGAAAGCCCCGGCCTCGCGCTTGACCTGCGCGAACTCGCGCAGCGGCGCCACGTCGCCGAGCATCGAGTAGATGCCCTCCGCCACCACCAGCTTGTCCCCCGGCTCGCTCGCCAGCAGCCGCAGCCGCCGCGCCAGGTCGTCCGGGTCGTTGTGCCGGAACCGCGTGACCTTCGCCCCGCTCAGCTTCGCCCCGTCGTAGATCGACGCATGGCTGTCCGCGTCCAGCAGCAGATGGTCCTCGCGCCCGCACAGCCCCGACAGCGTCCCCAGGTTCGCCTGGTAGCCCGTCGTGAACACCATCGCCTCGCGCTTGCCGAGGAACGCCGCGAGCTGGCGCTCCAGCCCCGTGTGCCCGGCATACGTGCCGTTGGCGATCCGCGACCCCGTGGTCCCCGTCCCCTCGCGCCGCAGCGCGGCCTCGGCCGCCGCCACGCACGCCGGGTCGAACGTCATCCCCAGGTAGTTGTTGGTCCCGAACAGCAGCACGTCGCGCCCGCCCAGCCGCGCCTCGGTGGGCGAGACGATCTCGTCGAACACCACGCTGAACGGGTTGCGCCGCTCCCCGCCCAGCCGCGCGAACGCCTGCTTCAGCCCAGCATACTTGCCCAGCATGGCCTACTGCCCCCGCCCGGCCGGCACGCCGCGCAGCACGCCCGCCAGGTCGCCGATGGTGTGGATCTCCGCCAGGCTGTCCAGCGGCACGATCGTGTCGAACCGCGTCTCCAACGACATGATGAAGTCCATCACCGCCAGCGAATCCAGCCGCAGGTCGCGCACGATCGACGTCTGCGGCCCGACCGTGCGGTCCACCCCGGCCGGAATGCCCTCCAGCCCGGACACCACCGCCTGGATCCCCGCCATCACCTCGTCCTCGGACATCGTCAACGCCGGCTCCCCCTGCCCGAAAACCCGGCAAGACGGTGATGTGGGAACGACGCGGCCATGTTCGACTCCGGGGCAGGCAGACCCTCGCTTATGCGGCCCCCCGCCCGACCCGGCAAGTTCGCCCCGCCCATGCCCGCCCCGCGCCCCCTGCGCCCCACCCGGGGGCAGGGCAGGGGAGCCGCCCGCCCTTGCCAGCCCCCCGCCTTTGCGCCACCACCCCCGCCACACAGCGGACACTCCGGCATGAGCCCCCTCCAGGCCTTCGCGATCGCCGTCCTGCAGGGCGCCACCGAGCTCTTCCCCGTCAGCAGCCTCGGCCACGCCGTCCTGCTCCCGGCCCTCCTCGGCTGGCACATCGACCAGGCCGGCGAGTCCTTCCTCCCCTTCCTCGTCATGCTCCACGTCGGCACCGCGATCGCGCTGCTCGCCTACTTCTGGCGCGACTGGTGGGCGCTCGCCGCCGGCGTCCTCGGCCTCTCCACCCCCCACGCCGCCGCCGAGAGCCGCCGCGTGCTCGCCCTCATCGTCATCGCCACCATCCCCGCCGCCCTCCTCGGCGCGCTCCTGGAGCACCAGCTCCGCCGCCTCTTCGGCTCCCCCGCGATCATCGCCGCAGCCCTCGCCGCCAACGGCCTCCTCCTGCTCCTTGCCCAGCGCGTCCGCGCCCGCACCCCCGCCGCCACCGCCCAGCGCCCGCTCTCCGCCCTGCGCCCCCTCGACGCGCTGGCCGTCGGCATCTGGCAGTGCCTCGCCCTCGTCCCCGGCTTCTCCCGCTCCGGCGCCACCATCACCGGCGCCCTCCTGCGCGGCCTCCACCCCGAAGGCGCCGCCCACTTCTCCTTCCTGATCGCCACCCCGATCATCCTCGGCGCCACCGTGCTCGAGGTCCCCAAGCTCCTGCGCGCCGACATGCCCCCCGGCACGCTCCAGCTCAGCCTGCTCGCCGCCGTCGTCGCCGGCATCACCGCCTGGCTCAGCACGGCGTTCCTGATGCGGTGGTTCCGCAACCACGACCAGTGGGCCCTCGACCCCTTCGCCTGGTACTGCATCGCCGCCGGCCTCGGCAGCCTCGCCTACCTCACGCTCGCCTGAAGCCAGCAGGCAAGGTCGAGGCTCCGCCTCGAACTCCGCCAAAGGCTGCGCCCTTGGAACGCACAACTTAAGTCGATGGGATCAAAGGGCCGAAGGTCCTTTGCGGGTTCGGGCAGAGCCCGACCTTCCTTCCTGGAGCCCCCCATGCGCCCCCTCCTCCTCGCCGCCGCCCTCCTCCTGGCCGCCGCCGCCCCGCCGCCCCCCGCCGCGCGCCCGATCTCGCGCGCCGACCTCCCGTGGTGGAGCGCCCGCCTCGCCGCCAAGGCCGAGGCCCTCCGCGCCGCCCCCGTCGACCTGGTCTGGTACGGCGACAGCATCACCCAGGACTGGGAGCAGGCCGGCCCCGAGCCCTGGCGCGACTTCGCCCCCGTCTGGCAGCGCTTCTACGGCGACCGCCACGCCCTGAACCTCGGCTTCAAGGGCGACGCCACCTCCCATCTCCTGTGGCGCATCGAGCACGGCGAGGCCGACGGCATCGCGCCGAAGGCCGCCGTCATCCTCATCGGCGCCAACAACTTCGGCCACCTGCACTGGTCCGCGTCCGACACCCTGCTCGGCATCGACGCGGTCGTGGCCGCCCTGCACCGCCACCTGCCGCGCACGCACCTGGTCCTGCTCGGCGTCCTGCCCAGCATCCGCAACCCCTACGTCGACGCCGCCACCGCCACCGTGAACGCCGCCCTGCCCACCCGCTACGCCGCCGACCCCCTGCTCACCTTTGTCGACGCCGGCTCCGCCGTGGCCCCGTCCGGCCGCCCCGACCCGGCCGCCTTCCTCGACGGCCACCTCGCGCCGCCCGACCCGCCGCTGCACCCCACCGCGCAGTCCCAGGCCCGCATCGCCGCCCTGATCGAGCCCGCCGTCGCCCAGGCCATGGGCGACCGCATCCACCGCTGAGCGCGCGAGCCAAGGCAGCAAGCAAGAATCTTCTTTTTCTGAAGAAAAAGAAGCAAAAAGACCTTGCCCATAAGCCTCTCGCCAAACGGTTGGCGAAGAAGCCTCATGGGCAAAGTTCTTTGGTTCTTTCTTTCAAGAAAGAACTGCTTCCTCCCTCCCGCAGCCGCCCCGCCTCAGCGCAGGCCGCCGCTGGCCGTGATCTCCTCGCCCGTCACCCAGCGCGCGGCGTCGGACGCGAGGAACGCCACCACGTCGGCGATGTCGTCCGGCTGCCCGATGCGCCCGAGCGGCGTCTGCGCGACGAAGCCCGCCTCCATCTCCGAGCCGATGACGCCCGCCGCATGCGTGCCCTCGGTCACCACCAGACCCGGGCTGACCACGTTGACCCGGATCCCGCGCGGTGCCAGTTCGTTGGCCAGCACGCCCGAGATCGCGTTCAGGGCCCCCTTGGTCCCGGTGTAGACCACCGTCGTCGGCGGCAGGGCGCTGACCACGGCCGACGAGATGTTGACGATGCTGCCGCCCTCGCCGAGATGCCGCGCCGCTGCCTGCGTTGCCAGCAGCACGCCCAGCACGTTGACGTCGAACAGCCGTCGGTACTGCGCCTCGGTCACCTCCCCGATCGGCGCGAACTCGTAGACGCCGGAGTTGTTGACCAGCACGTCGAGCCGCCCGAACCGCTCCACCGCCGCCTCGACCAGCGCCTGCGCCTGCTCGGCCTTCGACACGTCGCCCTGCACCGCAACAGCCCGGCCCCCGGCCGCGGCGATCGCCGCGACGACCGCGTCCGCCCCCGCCTTGCTCGACGCGTAGTTCACCACCACGGCCGCGCCCTCCTTCGCCAGCGCCTTGGCGATCGCGGCGCCGATGCCCTTCGACGCGCCCGTCACCACCGCAACCTTGCCCTCGAGCTTCGACATCTGTGCTAAACCCCCGTCATGGGCCGGCCCCGGGATGGTCGCCTTGGTCCCATTGTTCCGAACCTCGGAACTAATGAACCGTGGATCAAGTCCCCCGCATGAAGAATCCATGAAGCCCCTGTCCCACCCCCCGATCGAGAGCGTCCGCCCCGAAGCGATCCTCCACGCCCTCTCCGACCCCGACCGCGCCGCGATCTTCGCGCGGATCATGCGCGCCGGCTGCGTCCAGGCCTGCTCGGCCCTCTCCGCGTTGGGCGAGCGAACCATCCCGAAATCCTCGCTGTCCAACCACTTCAAGGTCCTGCGCGACGCCGGCCTGATCCGCAGCGAGCGCCACGGCGTCGAGATGCGCAACCACTCGCGCTGGGCCGAGGTGGACGCCCGCTTCCCCGGCCTGCTGTTCGCGATCATCAGCGCCTACGCCGCCCCCGCCGACACCCCCCCGAGCGCCTAGCCGCCCTGACCGGGCCCGCCGTCGCCATGGGGCGGCTGCATCCAGGGCCGAGGAAGCAAGGTTGAGGCTCTGCCTCAAACTCCGCCAAAGGCTCGCCTTTGGAATCCTCTACTTGAGAAACGGGTTTCCAAAGGCCTCAGGCCTTTGGCGGGCCCGGGCAGGACCGGCCTTCCTACCCCAGCCACATCACGTCGCCGATCCTGCGCGCGCCCCCCGCGATCATCGCCAGCCGGTCGAACCCCACCGCGATCCCGCTGCACGCCGGCATCCCGTGCCCCATCGCCGCCAGCAGCTCCTCGTCGAGAGGCCACTCCCCCCCGCCCAGCGCCCGCCGCCGCCCCCGGTCCGCCTCGAACCGCGCCCTCTGCTCCCCGGGATCGCACAGCTCCTCGAACGCGTTCCCCAGCTCCACCCCGCACACGAACAGCTCGAACCGCAGCGCTTGGCGCGGATCCCCCGGATCCCGCCGCGCCAGCGCCGCCTGCGCCGAAGGCCAGTGCGTCAGGAACGTCGGCCTGTCGCGCCCCAGATGCGGCTCCACCCGCTCCAGCATCAGCCGGAAGAACAGGTCCTCCCACTCCTCGCCCTCGCGCAGCACGACCCCCGCCTGCGCCGCCAGCGCCCCCGCGTCCCCCGCCGTCCCCAGCACGTCCGCCCCCACGTGCCGCGCGAACGCGTCGGCCACGCTCACCCGCTCGAACGCGTCCAGCGACGTCCTCACCCCCCGCATCTCCACCACCGGCGGCAGCACCGCGCGCAGGAACGCCTCGACCTCGTCCATCAGCCCCGCCAGCGACGCCCCCGGCCGGTACCACTCCAGCATCGTGAACTCCGCCGAGTGCAGCGGCGCGTCCGCCCCCTGCGCCTCCCCGTTCCGCCAGACACGCGCCAGCTGGAAGATCGGCCCCGCCTGCGCCACCAGCAGCCGCTTCATCGCGAACTCCGGGCTCGTGTGCAGCCACAGCGCCTCGCGCCCCCCGTCCGCCCCCTCCCGCTCCGTGGCGAACGGCCGCAGATGCACCTCCTCCCCGGGCGTGCGCACCGCGTACGGCGTCTCGACCTCGGTGTACCCCCGCGCCTCGAAGAACCCCCGCGTTGCCCGCGTCAGCGCGGTGCGCCGCCGCAGGAACGGCAGCCGGTCCGCCAGCGAGTCCGGATGCCACGTCGCCATGCCGCCCCCAGGAAGCAAGCAAGGCCGGGCTCTGCCCGGACCCGCAAAGGGTCCGAGGACCCTTTGATCCCCTTACTTAAGTAAAGCCATCCAAGGGGCTTCCCTTGGCGGAGTCCAGAGGCAGAGCCTCTGGCCTTACTCGCTCCCGACCGCCAGCCCCGCCCCCCGCGGGTCCGTCGCGACGTGGCAGGACTCCTCCGTCCCCGGCAGGTAACGCGCGCACGACGCGACGTTCGCCCGCCCCGGCTCCGGCACCGGCGCCGCCATCGCCCGCCCCGACCGCCGCGCGTCCTCCAGCCCCGCCGCCACGGCCAGCGCCGCGCCTTCCTGCCCCGACCCGCCCGCCGCCGCGCGGAACGCGTGCAGGTTGGCGTTCCACTCGACCGCCGCCGCGAGCATCGGCCGCGCCAGCGCCGGCGACGCCGCCAGCAGCACGCCCGTCCCCGCCGCCACGCGCCCCGTCCCGAACAGGTTGTCCATCGTGAGCGCGCACGCCACCGCCTCGCCGTGCCGGTCGATCACCACGAAGCTCGTCGACGCCGGCAGCGCGGGCAGCGCCGCCCCCCCGCCGCCGCCCGCGAGCGCCGCCTTCGCGTCCGCCCCCGCCCGCACCGCCGCCGCCGCCGCCACGGCGCGCGCCTGCGCCCCCGCCATGTCCTCGGGCGAGCGCAGCAGCGCCTGGAACCCCGCCGCCGCGGCGACCCCGCCGTCCGCCGGCTCCGGCACGAACGCCACCTGGTCCGTCCCCGCCGCCACGACCAGCGGCGCCACGGCATGCGGCAGCGCCGTGCGCAGGTCCGTGGCCGCGAGCCCGCCGCCCGCCACCGCCGCCCCGTGCACCAGCTTCGCCGCCAGCCCGCCCTGGTAGAAGTCGCCCACGCCCGCGACCCGGAGCTGCGCCAGCGTCGCCCCCAGCGCCGGCTGCGTCATCACCGCGCCCTCCGCCAGCGTCGCGCCCCCGCCGCCCGCAGCCGCCAGGCCCCCGCCCGCACCGGCTCCGACCGCCCCGCGCCGCCCCGGCCTCGCCCGCGCCGCAACCCCGCCCGCGGCGCCGTCCGCCACCCCGTCCGCCGCCACGGCGGCCGCCCCGCCCGCCCCGAACACCGCCCGCGCGTTCGGGTCCGCGAGCAGCGGCCCGCCGACCTCCGCCAGGTCCTGCGCGAACGCCCGCGACACCGGCGTGCCGAAGCGCGCGAGCTGCTCCGCCGGCGCCACCAGCGACTCGAACGGCCGGCTCCCGTACAGCGCGTGCAGCAGGAACATCCCGCGCGCCATCATCGGCACCGCCGCCGGCCGGTCCGCCCCGGCCCCGGGCGCCGCGGGCGCGATCGGCGTGAACATGATCGCCTGCGGCACGCCCCCGCCCGCCCCCGACTCCCGCGGCTGGTACGCCACGCACGCCCCGCCCGCCCCCAGCGACGCCCGCGACGGCAGCGTCACCGACAGCGTGAACGCCAGCGCCACCGCCGCGTCCGCCGCCGTGCCCCCCTGCGCCAGCACCGCGCGCGCCGCCAGCGCCGCCTGCGGCTCGTCCGCCGCCGCCCCGCCGATGAACCCCGTCAGCGCCTGCTGCGTCGCCCCCGACCCGCCGCCGAGGAAGAAGTCGTGCACGCCGCTCGCCGCCCCGCACCCGCCCAGGCTCACCCCCAGCGCCGCCGCCGACGCGACGCCCCGCGCCGCCCCCGACCGACGCAGCGCCGCCATCCTGCCCTGGCCCGCGCGCCCGCACCCGCTCCGCTGACCCATGCTCGTTCCCGCTCCAAAACCGCACCGCCCGCACGCGATAGCCGCAACACCGGCGTGCGGCAACAAAGGCAAGGTCGAGGCTCCGCCTCGAGCTCCGCCAAAGGCTGCGCCCTTGGAACGCATCCCTTAAGTGAAGCCGGTCCAGGGGCGGCTCGCCCCTGGCGGGTCCGGGCAGCGCCCGGCCTTGCTTCCTCCCCCGCGCCCCCCGGTGCTACACCCGCCCCGCAACCTGCCGCGGAGCAACACGATGCGCTGGCCGACCCTGATGCGCGGCCTCGCCGTCGCCACCCTCGCCGCCGCCCCGGCCCTTGCGCAGGACGCGACGCCCGCGCCGCACTCCCTGGCCGCCCCCGCGACGTCCTTCACCCCCGCGCAGCGCGCCGACATCGTGGCGATCGTGCGCGACGCCCTGCGCACCGACACCTCGATCCTGCGCGACGCCGTCGGCGCGCTCCAGGCCGACGAGACCCGCCAGCAGGCCGGCGCCACCCGCGACGCCCTGTCCACCAACCGCCAGGCCCTCGTCGCCACCCCCGGCGACCCCACGTCGGGCGACGCGCACGGCCGTCCCACCGTCGTCGAGTTCTACGACACGCGCTGCCCGTACTGCCGCCGCATGGTCCCCGTAATGGCCGACCTGGTGCGCGCCATGCCCGGACTGCGCGTCGTCTATAAGGACATCCCGATCCTCGGCCCGGGTAGCACGCTCCAGGCCAAGGCCCTCCTCTCCGCCCTCGCCCTGGGCGGCGACCCCGCCTACCTGCGCATGCAGGACGCCGTGATGAAGGACACCGCCACCCCCTCCGAGGCCACGATCCGCGCCGACGCCACGGCCGCCGGCCTCGACCCCGACCGCATCGCCGCCGGCATGGCCAGCCCCGCCGTCCAGGCCCGTATCGACGCCAACCTCAAGCTCGCGAGCGCCCTGCACGTGGAGGGCACCCCCGCCCTGGTGATCGGCAACGAGATGATCCCCGGCGCCGTCAGCCTCGACGACCTCAAGTCCGCCGCCGAACGCACCGCCGAATAGGCGCGCCCGCCCCGCGCCCGCAGGCGTGGGCTCACCGAAGGGAACGGACCAGGGCATGCACGCGACACGCCGCCTTCCCGCCTGCCTGGCGCTCGCCGCCGTCGCCCTGGCCGCATCGGCAGGCGCCGTGCGCTGCGAGGACGCGGCGCAGGCACTGTCCGGCCGCTACGGCGAGCACTTCGCCAACGGCGACGTCGACGGCCGCGCCTACGACAGCGACGACGTCGTCGAGATCGTCCCGGTGGGGCAGGGTGCCGCCTACCTCCGCATCGAGCTGGCGTTCTTCAACGGCCACACGTGCTCGCTCAGCGGCATCGGCGCCGCCGACGGAGGACGCATCGTCTACGAAGACGCCGAGCCCGACATGCCCGGCGCACCGCCCTGCGTGCTCACGGTGTCGCGCGACGGCGCCACCCTTCTGGTCGACGACGCCGACGGAAGCTGCAAGGCCCACTGCGGCGTGCGGGGCTCGCTGAGCAACGTCACGCTCCCGTTCGCGAGCCGCCGCCCGATCCGCTACATGGCGCGGCTGAAGGCGTCCCGCGAGTACGCCGACGCGCTCAGGGCCTGGCAGAAAAAACCCGGCGCCGCCTCGACCACCCGCAAAGGGCCGTGAAGCCCTCCCGTCCCCTGGCCCCGGCAACGTCGTCCCGGGGACCTCTCCTGGCCAAGTCCCCGCCTCAAGGCATCAGGAGGCAGCGCCCCCGGCCTCTCGCCTACGCCGCCGCCCGCCGCTCCGTCCCCAGCACCGCCCGCAGCGCGTCGACGAGCGCGTCCATCATCGCGTCCGTGTGGAACGGCGTGGGCGTGAGCCTGAGCCGCTCCTTGCCCACCGGCACCGTCGGGTAGTTGATCGGCGTGGCGTAGATCGCGAACTCCTCCAGCAGCCGCCGGCTGACCTCGCGGCACAGCGCGGCCTCGCCCACGAACACCGGCACGATGTGGCTCTGCGACGCCATGATCGGCAGCCCCGCCGCCCTCAGCCGCGCCGTCAGCGCGCCCACCCGCTCGAACAGCCTCTCCCGCCGCGCCTGGTCCCCCTTGAGGTGCCGCACGCTGGCCAGCGCCGCCGCCGCGACCGAGGGCGGCGTGGACGTCGTGAAGATGAACCCCGACGCCGTGGACCGCACGTAGTCGACCACGTCAGCGTCCCCGGTGATGTATCCTCCGTGGCACCCGAACGCCTTGGCCAGCGTCCCCTCGATGATGTCGACGCGGTGCGCCACGCCGTCGCGCTCCGAAACCCCCCCGCCGTGCGCGCCGTACATCCCCACGGCATGCACCTCGTCCAGATACGTCATCGCGCCGTAGCGCTCCGCCAGGTCGCAGATCCCCCCGATCGGCGCGATGTCCGCGTCCATCGAGTACACGCTCTCGAACGCGATCAGCTTCGGCGCGTCCGCGGGCGCCGCCGCGAGCTTCGCCTCCAGGTCCGCGAGATCGTTGTGCGCCCAGACGTGCACCGTGGCCCCGCGCGCCGACTTCACCCCCACGATCATCGACGCGTGGTTCTTGCTGTCGGAGAACACGTGCCACCCCGGCCGCCCCGGCAGCGGCGCCAGCAGCGTGTTCAGCGTCGCCTGGTTCGACACGTAGCCCGAGACGAACAGCAGCCCCGCCGCCTTGCCGTGCAGCGACGCCAGCTCCGCCTCCAGCTCCGCGTGCACCGGCGTGCTGCCCGCGATGTTGCGCGTGCCCCCCGCGCCCACGCCCATCGCCTCCAGCGCCTCGCGCGCCGCGCCGACCACCACCGGGTCCGTGCCCATGCCGAGGTAGTCGTTCGACGACCACACCGTGACCTCGCGCGCAGCGCCCCCGTCCGCCGCCGCCATCACGTAGACGGGAAACCGCCCCGCCTGCTTGACCAGCGGCGCGAAGCGGCGGTAGCGGCCCTGGGCGTGGATCTCGGCGAGGGTGCGCCGGGCGTGGTCATGGAACGGATGCATCGCTCACCTCGGAACGGGACCCCACTCTAGTGGCCCGCTTGCCGCGAAATTGCGAGGGGCCGCCTCGGCAGGCCAGCCCCGCAGGAAGGCAGCAAGCAAGGCCAAAGGCTTCGCCTCTGGACTCCACCAAAGGCTCGCCTTTGGAAACCCTTCCCAAGGAGCGCGTTCCAAGGGCGCAGCCTTTGGCGGAGTTTGAGGCGGAGCCTCAACCTTACTTGGCCACCGCCGTCAGGTGCAGCGCCCCCACGACCCCGTCCGGCCCCCGCCCCGCGAGCTGCGCCATCTCCAGCAGCGACAGCGGCGCCGCCGGATGCACCCCCAGCGTGAGCGTCCCCGGCGCCCGCACGAACGCCGCGAACGCCGCCCGCGCCGAGCGCGCCGCGTCCGACTGCGCCGGCAGCGACTCGAGCTGCCGCACGACCCCGTCGCGCAGCGCCGCGGGCGCCACCCCCGCGGCCTTCGCCTTGGCGTCGATCAGGCGCCCCACGAGCCCGCCGTCGACCAGCGTCAGGTCGATCCCGCGCACCGTGAGCCCGAACATCGCGGCCGGGTCCGGCCGCCCCACCCCCGTGCCCTGCGGCAGGTGGGAGAACCCGCCGGCGAGCGTGGCCTCGCCCATGCCCTGCCCGGCCAGGCGGAACGCCGCGATCGCCAGCTCCCCCGCCGCCCGGTCGAGCGAGGCGTCCACGTGCACCTCGCCCGCGAACCCCTGGTAGCCGAGCCCGCGCAGCGACTCGACCAGCGCCGGCGGCCCGTCCAGCCGCACGTCGGTCACGTCCGCGACCCCGTGCACGGCGCCCGTGTCCGGCACGTCGGTGACGCTGCCGAGGCGCCCCATGTGCAGCAGCACCGCCCCGCCCTGCGACAGGTTCAGCCCCGCCACCTCCAGCGTCTGCCGCCCGGGCGACGCCGGCGCCGCCACCCCCGAGCGCGCCGCACCCGCCGCCGAGGCGACGTCCACGCCGTCGAACGCCGCATGCGCCACCGCGACATGGAACGCCGGCCGCGCCGTCGCCGCGTCCCCCGGAGAAGCCGCGCCCCCCGACGGGTCCTGTGCCGTCACCGCGAGCCCGTCGAGCGTGCCCCGCCCGCGCCGCCCAGCCCCGTAGTCCGCGACCGAGACCGCCGCCACGTCGACCTCGCCGCCGCCCCCGCCGAGGTGCACCCCGCGCGCCTCGCCCGCGTCGAGCCGCCCGTTCAGCGCGCCCTCCGCCAGCCCGCCCCCGCCGCCCGCCGCCGCCATGTCGAGCCTGGTCCAGCCGACGTGCCCCGCCGTGCCCGACACCGCCCCGGCGTCCTTGGCCGCGACCTTCACCCCCTCCGCCGTGCCGCTGCACACCGACGCCGCGTCGCACGCCACGACCATCGTGTCCGCCGTCACCGTGCTGCGCGGCCCATCGAGCACCACCGCCGCGAACCGCGCGTCGCGGTGCAGCACGCTCGGCGTGGCGCTGGCGTAGCTGAACCGCGTGTCCGGCCCGAGCCGCGCGCGGAACTGCGCCACCCCCTGGTCCAGCACCACGCCCGCCTCGCGCTGCGCCACGAGCCACCCCGCCCCGGCCACCACCACGACCCCGACCGCCACCGCCGCCCCGACCACCCGTCCGCGCACCCTCGAACTCCCCCGCGGCTCAGCGCCGCCCTGCCGCCCGCGCCGGACCCATGCCCGACGCGCCCGCATCCGCCGCCCCGCCCGCCGGCAGCGCCGGCAGCGTGAACGCCTGCCCCGGGTAGATCAGCGCCGGGTCGCGGATCTGCGCGCGGTTGGCGCGCAGGATCACCGTGTAGCGCAGCCCGTCGCCGTACGCCGTGCGCGCCAGGCGCCACAGGTTCTCCCCCGGCTGCACCACGACCTGCCCCTTCGCCACCGACCCCTTCGGCAGCATCACCTTGCGGAACGGCAGCTCGACCCGCGCGACGACCTTGCCCGCGCGCCCCGCCGCGTCCACCCCGATCTGGTCCACCCTGAGCTGATGCAGCCCCGCCGCCAGCGACGCCGGCGCCAGGCTCCACCGCCCCTGCGCGTCCGCCGCCGCATCCCCCAGCGCCCGGTTGTCCGCGTAAAGCCGCACCACCGCCCCCGGCGACGCGTGCCCTGCGAACCGTATGTGCCCCCGGTCGTCGTAGTCCACCGCGTCCAGCCCCAGCGGCCCCGCCCCCGCGCCGGCCGGCGCCTGCAGCACCCGCGGCGCGGCGTCCTCCGGCGCCTCCACCGCGAGCGCCGGCCCGCCCGACGCGTCCGGCACCGCCAGCAGCACCGGCGCGCTGCCCACGACCTCCGCCCCGCCCCCCGCCCCGCGCGCCGACAGCGTCAGCTCCCGCCCCCCCGGCGGCAGCGCCTTCGCGGGCGTCAGCACCCACTCGCCCCGCGCGTCCGCCACGACCCGCCCCAGCACCGAGTCGCCGTCGCGCACCGTGACCTCGTCGCCCGGCTGCGCCCGCCCGGCGAGCACCGCGTCGCCCCCGGGCCCGACCCTGACCACGTCGAACGACGGCGCCACCCGCGCCACCGCCGCCGCATCCTCCTGCGCCGCTGCCCCGCCCGCGTCCGCCTGCGCCTGCTCGCGCCCGGACAGCGCGCGCGGCGCCGGGGCAGGGGCCTCCGCCTCGCTGCGCACGGCCCCGCCCGGCGCGTCCAGCCGGTGCACGACCATGCCGACCCCCAGCACGACGACGAGCAGCAGCACGGCCACGATGACCGCAACCAGGGAGGGACGACGAAAGCGCGTGGGATAGTCGGAGGGCATGGCTGTTTCGATACAGCAATCGTGCCCGAACCGAAACCGCGAAGCCGCGCCAGCGGGCAGGCGCAGCAAGAAAGCAGTTCTTTCTTGAAAGAAAGAACCAAAGAACTCTGCCCATAAGACCCTTGCCGGACGCGAGGCAAAGACCCTTGAGTGGCAAAGTCTTTTTGCTTCTTTTTCTTCAGAAAAAGAAGGCCTTGCTTCCTACTCGCTGTCTTCCCGCTCCGCGTCGTCGCGCAGCCTGCGGAACGAGCGGACGCTGAACGGCAGCATCCCCACGTAGACGACGCCGAGCGCCGCGAGCGCCGCCCACGGGTCCGCGACGAGCACGGCGGCGAACACGCCGGTGCCGAGCAGCAGGGGCAGCACGTAGGCCGCGGGCACCTTGAAGTTCTTGAAGCTCCAGACCGGCAGCGTGGACACCAGCAGCATGGCCACGCCGACGAGCACGACGGCGGACACCAGCGGGAAGTGCGCGAACCCCCACAGGCGGTCCCAGCCCTGCTGCTCGGCCTCGAGCCCCACGAACATGGGGAACAGCGCGAGCCCGGCGCCGGCGGGGGCGGGCACCCCGGTGAAGAAGCTGTGCGCGTAGGCCGGCGCCGGCCTGTCGTCGAGCTGCGCGTTGAAGCGGGCGAGGCGCAGCGCCATGCACACCGTGAAGATCAGCCCGGGCAGGAACCCGTACGGCCCGACCGAGCGCAGCGACCACAGGTAGAGGATGAACGCTGGCGCGACCCCGAAGCACAGGAAGTCCGCCAGGCTGTCGAACTCCGCCCCGAAGCGCGACGTCGCCTTGAGCAGGCGCGCGAGCCGCCCGTCGATGCCGTCGATGCACGCGGCGACCGCGAGCGCCACCGCCGCCGCGCCGAACCGCCCGTCGAGCGCGAAGCGCATCCCGGTCAGCCCCGCGCACAGCCCGAGCATCGTCATCAGGTTCGGGATCATGCGGTTGAACGACGGCCCCTTGAACCGCGGCCTGCGCCGCAGCCGCCGCCGCCGGAACCCCCGCGCCTCGCGCTCCGCGGCCCGCGCCGACCCTGCCGCCGGCGGCACCGGCGGGAACACCGGCCCGTCCGCGGGCACCTCGCGGCTCACGCCAGCAGGTCCGAGGCGTCCAGCACCACCGGCGCGGCACCCGCCCCGCCGCCCGCCGCGCCCTCGAGCGCCGCCTCCAGCGCCGCCGCCACGACCGCCCCGCCCGCGGCGGCGCCGCGCACCGCTGGCTCCAGCGCCGCGATCACCGTCTCCCCGCCCACCATCGTCTGCCCGACCTGCACCAGCGACTCCACGCCCGGCGGCAGGTAGAGGTCCGTCCGGCTGCCGAACCGGATGATGCCGAACCGCGCGCCGGCGTGCACCGCCTGGCCCTCGCGCACCCCGCACAGGATGCGCCGCGCGATCAGCCCCGCGATCTGCACCACCGCCATCTCGCGCCCGTCCTCGAGCCGGAGCGCCAGCGCGTTGCGCTCGTTGTGCTCGCTCGCCTTGTCCAGGCTGGCGTTGAGGTACTTGCCGTGCCGATACGCGATGCGCGTCACCACCGCGTCCACCGGCACCCGGTTCACATGCACGTTGAGCACCGACAGGAAGATCGCGACCCGCGTGCGCGGCGCATCGCCGAGCCCCAGCTCCGCCGGCGGCACCGCGGGACCCACCATCACGACCCGCCCGTCCGCCGGCGCCACTACCAGCCCCGGCCGCGCCGGCGCGAACCGCTCCGGGTCGCGGAAGAAGTACAGGCAGAACAGCACCAGCACGACGCCCAGGCCCAGCAGAGCCCCGCCCCAGCCGGGATGCCACAGGCACAGCACGAGCCCGAGCAGCGCCAGAAGCGCCGCCCCGGCGATGAACGGACGGCCCGCCGGGTGCGGCGGCGCCATGACCATACGCAGGCTTTCGATGAGATGCATGATGCCCCGGACTTGCAACCGCACGCCGCCCGGCGTCAAGCGCGGCCGCCGGAAGCGAGCAAGGCCAAAGGCTCCGCCTCTGGACTCTGGCCAAAGGCTGCGCCCTTGGAACGCGCCACGTGAGCAAGGCCCGCAGGCCCCGATCAGAGAGCCTTGGCAGCGATGCGATCGACGGCGGGACGCTTCGCTCTCGCCCTGCCCGGCTTGAGCGACGGCGGCGGCCCGCCGTCCCGCTCGCGCGCGAGCACGTCCTCGAACGTCGCGCGCGGGATCGGCCTGCTGAACAGGTAGCCCTGGAACTCGTCGCAGCGGCGCTGGCGCAGCCAGGCGAGCTGCCGCTCGGTCTCGACCCCCTCGGCCACGACACGCAGCTTCATCAGCTTGCCCATGTTGATGATCATGGCCGTCAGCGGCCCCTGGTGATCGAGATTGCTGATGAAGGACTTGTCGATCTTCAGGCAGTCGATCGGGTGCCGGTGGAGCTGCGCGAGATTGGAGTACCCGACCCCGAAGTCGTCCACCGAAATCCCGAAGCCCAGCCGGCGCAGCTCCGTCAGGGTCCGCACGACCTCGGGCTGCTCGACGAGCAGCAGCCTCTCGGTGATCTCGAGCTCAAGGTCGTGCGGGTCGCACCCCGTGCCCTCGATGGTCGCCCTGACGACGTCGAGGAAGTCGCGCTCCGCGATCTGCCGCGCCGACACGTTGACCGAAAGCTTCAGCGAGTGGCCGGCCCGCTTCCACGCGACCTGCTGGCGCGCCGCCTCCCCAAGCACCCAGGCGCCAAGCGTCACGATCAGCCCGCTCTCCTCCGCCAGCGGGATGAAGACGTCCGGCGACACCATCCCGCCCGCCCGTGGCCATCGCAGCAGGACCTCCGCGCTGACGATGCGGCCGCTCCCGATCGCGACCCGGGGCTGGTAGTGCAACTCGAGCCTCTCGTCCTCCAGCGCCGACCTCAGGTCGATCTCCATCTGCATCCGCGCGAGCGCGTCCTGGCCGAGCGTGGAGATGTAGTAGCTGGGCCTGTTCCCGCCCGAATGCTTCGCCAGGTACATGGCGGCATCGGCATTCTTCATCAACGTCACGATATCGGTGCCGTCCGCCGGCGCGAGGCTCACGCCGATGCTCAGGGACAACTGCAGCCGACGCTCCGCCACCATGACCGGCAGCGCCACGACGCCGAGCAGGTCACGTATCGTCTGCTCCAGCGTCTCGGCGACCGAGGCCCGGACCAGGACCAGGAACTCGTCGCCGCCCAGGCGCGCCACATGGCCGTCCGCGCCAACCGCTGCCGACAGACGCCTGGCGACCTCGACCAGCACCTCGTCGCCGCAGCCGTGACCGAGCGAATCGTTGATCACCTTGAACCGGTCGAGATCGAGGAACAGCAGCGCCGCCTTGCCCGCATCCGCAAGGAACGCCGACAGATGCCCCTGGAACAGGCTCGCCACGCAGGACCGGTTGGGCAGGCCGGTCAGGGCATCGTGGAACGCGACATGGCGCGCCTGGGCCTCCATGCGCTTGATCCCGGACACGTCGACCTCGCTGGAGAGGGTGGCCTGCCTGCCCGTCACCGGGTCCTTGCAGAGCCGCGCCGTGATCTCGTGCCAGCTCCGCCCGACCGTGGTGTGGACCTCGGCGACGACCTGGGCCCGGCCGTTCGCCCGGAGCTGCCCAATCAGACGCTCCCGGTCCGCCGGTTCGACGAAATGATCGTTGATCCGCTCGTTCTCCCCCGGGCGCATCGCGCCTGCCGCCGGGTTGCCGTAGAGCACCGAACCGTCATCGCCGTAGAGGCTGATCATGACGGGCGTGTGCATCAGCGCCTCCATGCTGCGGAGATTCTCCGGGGTCTCGTCCACCTCCCCGGCCCCTTCGCACAGCATCGCGATCCGGCCGTCCACCAGCCGTATCCCGCTGTAGCGGACATGGATCGTCGAGGGGACGTCCTTCGGGTAGTAGGTCCACACGTCCGAGATCATCCTGTCGGAGTGGGCGAACCCCCGCTGGTACTGCTTCAGCTGGGCCGCGACCGTGAGCGACATGCCGGCCGCGAAATCCCGCGACTGCAGCTCCGCCAGGGTGTCCGCCTTCCACATCCGGCAGCCGGCCGCATTGGCCCAGACGATCCTGCCCCGGTCGATGTCGAACAGCCAGACCGGCAACGTCATGCGGCCGAGCACATCCTCCAGCCTGACCCGGGCCGTGTCCGGACCTTCGGCGCATGACGTCAGCATCCGGCGGCTCGCATCTAGGCCGCCAGGCTGCCGGCGCGGTCCGCCTTGCCCTGCTCCGCATCGGGCAGCCTGTCGACCGGGACGAGGCCCGGCGTCCGCGTCGCCCGCCCGCCCCGCGCCGCGACGTGGGGGACGGCCGGGAGCGACGGCCCGGCCTGGTCCGCCAGCCGCACGGAGCCGGACACGGCAATGTCCCCGACGGAACAGCCGTGCCGCCGGACGACGAGGTCCGACGTCGCCAGGTGGCGACCCGGCGGCGCCAGCCCCTCCTCCGCACGCCGCCGCCACTGCGGCCGCTCCTCCCGGAACCCTTCCTGGCGATGCGGCGGCACGAGGCTGCAGACTCCCGCCGGCGAGATTTCCGGCTTGAAGCCGTTGCCCGACCCTTGCGTCACGGAGACCGGCAATCCGTCGTGGTGACTCCAGCCGGACATCGCCAATCTCCAGTTGCCCGCCGATGGTAGGGCCCCGAAGCTTAAGGAAACGTT
>JBPBQS010000166.1:0-22994 GCA_050920955.1 Janthinobacterium lividum
CGTCGGCGCCAGGTCCGCCAGCCGCCCGTCGCGCATCCCCCCGCTCCGCGGCGCCTCCCCGTCGGGCACGCCCCCGCCGTCCGCCAGCGACCCGCCCGCCGCCAGCACCACCGGCACCAGGTTCGTGGTGTGCGCCGTGTACGGCCCGCCGCTCTGCGGGTCGCGCATCATCTCCGCGTTGCCGTGGTCCGCGGTGACCAGCAGTGCCCCGCCGCGCCGCCCGATCGCCTCCGCGATGCGCCCGAGCCCCGCGTCCACCGTCTCGATCGCCCTGATCGTCGCGGCCAGGTTCCCCGTGTGCCCCACCATGTCGGGGTTGGCGAAGTTCAGCACGATCAGGTCGTGCACCCCGCCGTCGATCGCCTGCACCGCGCGCTCGGCCAGCTCCGGCGCCGACATCTCCGGCTGCAGGTCGTAGGTCGCGACCCGCGGCGAGGGCACCATGATCCGCTCCTCCCCCTCCAGCGGCAGCTCCATGCCCCCGTTGAGGAAATATGTGACGTGCGGATACTTCTCCGTCTCCGCCATCCGCAGCTGCCGCCGCCCCGCCGCAGACACCACCTGCCCCAGCAGGTTGCTCATCCCCTGCGGCGGGAACAGCGCGTCGAGCTGGGCCGCGAGATCGTCGCTGTAGCGCGTCATCCCCGCCGCCGCCGCCAGCACCGGCGGCTGCGTCGCGCGCCGGAACCCCTCGAAATACGGATCGACGATCGCCGCCATCAGCTCGCGCACCCGGTCGGCGCGGAAGTTGAAGCACAGCACCCCGTCGCCGTCCTGCATCCCCGCGTAGTCGCCGACCACCGCCGGCACGACGAACTCGTCGCCCACCCCCGCCGCATACGCCGCGTCGATCACCGCCAGCGGATCGGCGAACCGCGGCCCCTTGCCCGCCACGATCGCGTCGTACGCCTTCGCCACCCGGTCCCACCGCCTGTCGCGATCGAGCGCAAAGTACCGCCCGACCACGCTGGCGACCTTCACTTCCGGCGGCAGCTCGCGCAGCAGCGCCGCGAGGAACCCCCGCCCGCTGTCCGGCGCCGTGTCGCGCCCGTCCGAGAACGCATGCATCACCGCCGGCACCCCCGCCCGCGCCAGGATCCGCGCCAGCGCCACCCCGTGCGCCTGGTGCGCGTGCACGCCCCCCTCGGAGACCAGCCCCATCAGGTGGCACGTCCCCCCCGACGCCCGCAGCCGCTCCACCAGCGTGCGCATCGCCGGCGCCGACTCCAGGCTGCCGTCCCCGATCGCCGCCGTGATCCGCGGCAGCTCCTGGCCCACCACCCGCCCCGCGCCGATGTTGAGGTGCCCGACCTCGGAGTTGCCCATCTGCCCGTCCGGCAGCCCGACGTCCGCGCCGCTGGTGCGCAGGAACGCCCGCGGCCCGTGCGCCCAGAGACGGTCGAACACGGGCGTCCTCGCCTGGCGCACGGCGTTGTCCGCCTCCTCCTCGCGCCAGCCGAAGCCGTCGAGGATGACCAGCATGACGGGGCGTCTCGGTGCAGGGTCCATGGCCTCCGGATTAGCGCGAAGCCGCCGCCCGCACCACCCGCCCGGGTCCTGCCGGCCCGCTCAGGTCTGGCCGGCGGTCTCGGTGTCCTGCCGGTCGTCGCTGGGCGAGCCCTTGGGGGCCTGGTCCTCGCCGCCTGGCTCGTGGGGCACCGTGACGACGTCGTCCTCGCGCTCTTCCTCGAAACCGGTCTGCGTCTCCTTGCCGGACATGGCGCATCTCCCTGGTTGAGAGGACTGAACGGGCCGAGCCGCAGCGGAGTTGCGCGGAGCAAGCAAGGCCAGAGGCTCTGCCTCTGGACTCCGCCAGGGGCAGCGCCCCTGGACCGGCACGACCAAGGTCCTTCTACCCTGCGCCGAGGTCCGGCTCAGTCCCTGCGCAGCCGCTGCTCGCGCACGAAGATGAACAGGCCCGCGCCGATGATGATCCCGGCGCCGGCCAGCGGCAGCGGCCCGATCACCTCTCCGAACAGCAGGTAGCCGAACAGCATGCCCCACAGGATCAGCGTGTACTGGTAGGGCACCACGACCGACGCCGGCGCCAGCCGCAGCGACCGGTTGACGCACAGGTTGCCTCCCAGCGACCCAAGCCCCAGCAGCCCCATCAGCGCCAGATCCAGCGCCCCCGGCATCGTCCACCCCCCCGCCAGCACCAGCGCGCCGCCGAACATGAGGGCGGCCAGGAGCTGGCCCGTCATCAGCACCGCGTCCGGCGTCCCCGCCAGCTTGCGCGTGGCGACGAGGAACAGCGCGTAGCAGAGGCTGCCCCCCAGCGCGCAGACCGCGCCGAACGAGACCGAGCCCGGCGACGGATGCAGCGCCAGCACCACGCCGCAGAAGCCCACCCCCACCGCCGTCCACCGCCGCCAGCCGACCCTCTCGCCGAGCAGGAACGGCGACAGCGCGGTGACGTAGACCGGCCCGGCCATGTAGTAGGTCATGACCTCGGCCAGCGGCAGCTCGGTCAGCGCCAGGAAGAACAGCGCGCTCTCCCCCGTGGCGAACAGCACGCGCAGCAGCTGCAGCCACGGCCGCTGCGCCCCGCGAAACGCGCCCGGCCCCGCGCGCCGCACGGACGGCGCCATGGCCACCAGCCCCGCCGCGCTGCGCACCAGCATCAGCTGCCCCACCGCATAGGTCCCGACCAGCCACTTGCCGAGCGTGTCGTTGACCGCGAACAGCAGCACGCCCAGCAGCATCATCGCGACGCCGCCCGCCGCGTCGCGGCCCGGCCGGGAGCCGGCGTCGCCGTCGGGCGGCAACGGATCGTTCATGGCGGCATGTCCCGGCTGGAAGGATCAGAAAGGCAAGGCCTTCTTTTTCTGAAGAAAAAGAAGCAAAAAGACTCTGCAAATCAGCACCGGCAGCACCCGGCTGGCCTCGAACCCGCTGGCGGAAGTTCTCTGGTTCTCTCTTCCAGGGAAGAACGTGCCCTCTTCCTCCGGAGCAGGGAAAAGACACGGCTCACGACAGGCCCTTGGTGAAGGGTTTCCAAAGGGCTCGGCCCTTTGGCGGGTTCGGGCAGAGCCCGACCTTGCCTGCCCTTACGCGAGCG
Source organism: Janthinobacterium lividum (assembly GCA_050920955.1). GTDB lineage: Bacteria > Pseudomonadota > Alphaproteobacteria > Acetobacterales > Acetobacteraceae > CAXSEF01. The sequence continues at coordinate 3,062 of JBPBQS010000166.1, forward strand.
CCGCCGCCATCGCGTCGCACACCCGCCCCGCCGCCGCCTCCCCCAGGTCCGGATGGATCGGCAGCGCCAGGATGCGCGTCGCCAGATCCTCCGACACCGGCAGCGCGCCCCCACCCACCGCCGCGTGATGGTCGCGATACGCCGGCTGATGGTGCAGCGCCCGCGGATAGTAGATCGCCGTCGGCACCCCCGCCTCGCGCAGCGCCGCCTGCACCCGGTCGCGCGTCGCCCCATCCGGCAGCAGCACCGCGTACACCGCCCACGCGCTGGCGCTGTCCGGCACGCGCGCCGGTACCTGCAGCAGCCCGCCCAGCCTGCGGTCGTACACCTGCGCCACCGCCTCGCGCGCCGCCAGCTCGTCCTCGAACACGTCGAGCTTGGCCAGCAGCACGGCCGCCTGCAGCGTGTCCAGCCGCCCGTTCATCCCCGTGCGCAGCACCTCGTAGCGCTGCGCCCCCTCGCCGTGCGTGCGCAGCGAACGGTACAGCGCCGCACGCTCCGCATCGTCGGTGAGCAACGCCCCCCCATCGCCGTACGCCCCGAGCGGCTTGGACGGGAAGAAGCTGATCGCCGTCGCCGCCGCCTCCCGCCCGAGCTTGCACCCCGCGAGCGACCCCCCGAACGCCTGCGCGCAATCGTCCAGCAGGAACAGCCCGTGCCGCTCCGCCAGCGCCCGCAGCGCCGGCCAGTCCGCCGGCTGCCCGAACAGATCCACGCCCACGATCGCCCGCGGCCGCAGCACCCCCGCCGCCCGCACCGCCTCGATGCACCGCGCCAGATCCGCGACGTCGATCTGGAACGTCGTCGGATCGACGTCGACGAACACCGGCGTCGCCCCGAGCACCAGCGGCACCTCCGCCGTCGCGGTGTACGTGAACGCCGGCAGGAACACGGCGTCGCCCCGCCCGATCCCCTCCGCCATCATCGCGATCTGCAGCGCGTCCGTGCCCGAACTGACCGCCACGCAGTGCCCCGCCCCGCAGTACGCCGCAAGCCGCCCCTCCAGCTCCGCGACCTCCGGCCCGAGCACGAAGCCGCAATGCGCGATCACCGCGTCCATGCGCCGCCGCAGCCCCTCGCCGAGTCGCCGCTGCTGGGCCGGCAGGTCGAGGAAGCGGATCGGGCCGTCGCTCATGGGTCGCTCCTGGAGGGTGCCGCCACAGCGCCCGGCTGGGCTGCGGAAGAGGGCAGGGGGTTCGCCGCGGGGCGGATCGGCGTGGTGCGCGCGGGCTGCGCGCCGAGCGGGTCGTGCACGTACTCCGGCACCAGCCGCGACAGCAGCAGCAGCGCCTGCCCCACCTGGCCCGCGTGGCAGGCGCCCGCGATCGCGTCCAGCGCGCGCGCCATCGCCGCCGGATCGACGGTGCGCGGCGCCGCCATCAGCAGCCCCGGCCGCCCCGTCGGCACCGGCGGCTCGCGCCCGTGGAACAGCTCCTCGTAGAGCTTCTCGCCCGGCCGCAGCCCGGTGTAGCGGATGGCCACGTCCTCGCCCTCGCGCAGCCCCGCGAGCCGGATCATCTGGCGCGCCAGCTCGACGATGCGCACGGGCTCGCCCATGTCGAGCACGTAGATCCCGCCTACCCCGCCCTCGTCCCCCGCGTCCGGCGCCAGCGTCCCCGCCGGAACCGTCGCCGCCAGGCTCGGGCTCACCCCCGCGGTCGCATCCTGTGCCCCGGCGCCGGGCATGCCCGCCTCGCCCGCCGCCCCCAGCACGCTGGCCTGCAGCACCAGGCCCACCGCCTCGCGCACCGTCATGAAGTAGCGCTGCATGTCCGGGTGCGTGACCGTGAGCGGACCGCCGCGCTCGAGCTGCCTGCGGAACAGCGGCACCACCGACCCAGTGGACCCCAGCACGTTGCCGAACCGCACCGTGACCAGCCGCATCCCCCCGCCCGCGCGCGCCGCGATGTCGAGCGCCTGGCAGTACATCTCCGCGAGCCGCTTCGACGCCCCCATCATGCTCGTCGGGTTGACCGCCTTGTCCGTCGAGATCAGCACCATCGCCGCCGCGCCGACCGCGCGCGCCGCATCGGCCACGTGCCGCGTGCCGACCGCATTCGTCAGCAGCCCCTCCAGCGGGTTCGCCTCCACCATCGGCACGTGCTTCAGCGCGGCGGCGTGGAACACCAGCTCCGGCTCGTGCGCGGAGAACGCCGCGCGCACCCGCGTCGCGTCGCGCACGTCCGCGATCACCACGCGCCGGACCACGTCGGGCGCGATCTCCGCCAGCTCCGTGTCGATCTGCCACAGCGCGTATTCGCCGTTGTCCAGCAGCACCAGCTCCGCCGGCTCCAGCCCCGCGAGCTGCCGCGCCAGCTCCGAGCCGATGGTGCCGCCCGCGCCCGTGACCAGCACCCGCCGCCCCCGCACGAGCGCCGCGATCGCATCCCTGTCCAGCGGCACCTGCGGCCGGTTCAGCAGATCCTCGATCGCCACCGGCCGCAGCTCGATCCGCGACCCCTCCCCGGAGCGCTCCGCCGACAGCAGCGCCGTCGGCCGCGGCGCGCGCCTGACCGGAATCCCCGCCGCATCCGCCGTCGCCATCAGCGCGGCGAGCGGTGCCCCCGAGAACTCCGGCTCCGTCAGCACCAGCGCCGACGGCGTGCGCCCACGCCTGCGCAGCCGCTCCAGCACGCTGCCCAGCTCGTCCAGCCCCCCCAGGATGGTGTGCCCGCGCAGCCTGCGCCCGGTCTGCCGCCGCCCCAGCGAGATCAGCCCCGCGATGCGCAGCGCCGGCCCCCGGTCCTGCGCCGCCGCGCGGATGAACAGGTCCGCCGCCTCGTCCGCGCCGATCAGCAGCACCGGCGGCGACTGCGCCTCGCCCCGCCCCCGCCCGTGGTACAGCCGGTACACCAGGCGCGGCGCCGACAGGAACGCCATCAGCGTCAGCGCATGGATCACCGGGAACGTCGTCGACGGCAGGCTGGTGCCGGTCAGCGCGAGCCCCACGGAGAACAGCGCCGCCGACGCCACCGACGCGATCGCCACCCCCAGCAGGTCGCCCAGCCCCGAGAACCGCCAGTACTGCTGCGGAAGCCTGGCCGGCACCCCGGACAGCAGCAGCGTGATGGCGCCCCCCGCCACGAACCAGATCGGGTGCAGCAGCCCGTCCGCCGGTGCCGCCAGATAGCGCGCGACCGGCGCCGCGGCAGCCGCCAGGGCGCCGTCCGTGAGCAGGTTCACCAGGATCCGGTTGAGCGAGCGCGGGGCCATCGCGCCACCTCATAGACCGCGCGGCGCGGCATGGCGACAGGCAGGCGCCGCAACCCCCTCCCGCCGCCTCACCGCCCAGGGGCGCTTGATAGGAACCGCCAATCTGCCTATCTGCGTGGCTGCGCGGCGCAATGCCCTGCCCGCGCGGCAGGATGCGGGGACCCACCATGAGCGCCAACACAGTCGCAGTGACCGACGACTCCTTCGCCAAGGACGTGCTGGAGGCCCCTGGCCCGGTGCTGGTGGACTTCTGGGCGGAGTGGTGCGGCCCGTGCAAGCAGATCGCCCCCGCCCTGGAGGAGATCGGCGCCGAGATGAAGGGCCGCGTCACAATCGCCAAGGTCAACATCGACGAGAACCCGCAGTCGCCCAACAACTACGGCGTGCGCGGCATCCCGACGCTGATCCTGTTCAAGGACGGCAAGCCCGCCGCCACCCAGGTCGGCGCCGTTCCCCGCTCGCAGCTGAAGAAGTGGGTCGAGGGCGCGCTCTGAGCCTCGGCTGACCGCCCGGGCCGCGCGGGCCCGGGCCCCGACTCACGCCCCGCCGTGCCCGCCTCGGTCCTGCCGCCACATGTCGCGCAGCGCCTTGAGCGACAGCACGGCCATGCTGCCGAGCGCCGTGCCCGACAGGAAGTGGATCAGCCCCAGGAACGGCAGGTAGAGCAGGATCACGGCCGGCGCCCTCCCGCCGCCCGCAGCGCCAGCGCCGCCACCACCGTCGCGGCCCCGAACGCCACCCCGCCCGCGACGGACACCGCGACGACGACGCTGGTCAGCAGGGCAGGGCGGGGCAGCAGCCGTATCATCGGGTCGCACTCTCTCGCAGGGGTTCCCGCCACATGGCCCGCGCCCCCGCGCGGTCAAGCACCGCTACGCCAGCGCCGCCAGCAGCACCGCCGCCGCCTGCGCCACGTTGAGGCTCTGCACCCGCCCCGACCCCGGAATGCGCACCCGCCTGCGGCACACCTCCAGCGCCTCGTGCGACACCCCCCGCTCCTCGCCCCCCAGCACCAGCGCCAACGGCCGGTCGCGCGGCAGCTCCGCCGGCGCCACCGTCTCGCCCTCCAGCGTCGCCGCCACCACCCGGTAGTGCGGCGCCAGCGCCAGCAGCGCCTTGCGCAAATTCCGCGTGCGATACAGGTCGAGCCACTCCAGCCCCCCCTCCGCCACCCGGTGCGCCGCCGGCGACGGCATCGCCTGCAGCGGCGTCTCGTGCAGCAGCATCGCCCCCACCCCGAAGAACGCCGCCGACCGCGCGATCGCGCCCAGGTTGTGCGGGTTGCCCACGCTGTCCAGCACCAGCAGCAGCCCCACCTTCGGCGGCCTGACGAAGTCGATCAGCCCCACCGGCCGCGGCTTGGCCACCACCACCACGCCGCCGTGCCGCTCCGTGCCCGCCGCCCGCGCCAGCTCCTCGTCCGACAGCATCCGGTACGGCGCCCGACGCTTCGCCAGCACCGCGCACAGCGGCCCCGCCTGCTCCTTCTGCGACTCGGCGTAGAACAGACGCACCACGTCGTCCGGCCGGCGCGCGAACACCGCCTCGGCGGCGCGCAGCCCGCAGATCGTCTCTGTCTCCATCGGGCTCCTCTCCGCCGCACGCCGCCCCGTGTCAATCGCGAAGCAAGCATGGGCTCCGCCCAAACCCGCAAAGGGCCCGAGGCCCTTTGATCCCATTTACTTAAGAGAAGCCATCCAAGGGGCTTCCCTTGGCGGAGTCCAGAGGCAGAACCTCTGGCCTTCCTTCCTGTCCTCTGCTGCGGTGCCGCCCATGCCCCCCATCCTGTTCCAGGACCGCCGCTTCGTCGTGCTCGACAAGCCCGCCGGCCTCCCCGCGCACCCCGGCCCCCGCGGCGGCCCGAGCGCCGAGGACTGGTTCCCCGCCCTCAGCCGCCGCCGCGACGGCCCCTGGCTGGCGCACCGTCTGGACGCCGACACCTCCGGCTGCCTGGTCGTCGCCCTGCGCAAGACCGCGTTGCTGGAAGCACAGGCCTGCTTCGCCGCCGGCCGCGCGAACAAGACCTACTGGGCCGTTGTCGCCGGAACCCCCGCCGCCGACGAGGGCACCCTGACCACGCGCCTGCTGAAACGCAGCACGCCTGCCGGCTGGCGCATGGCCGCCGACCCGAACGGCGCCGAAGCCCGTACGCGATGGCGCGTGATGAAACGCGGGGAGAACTGGACCTGGCTGGAACTGCGCCCCGAAACCGGCCGCACCCACCAGATCAGGGTGCACTGCGCGGAGTTGGGCTGCCCGATCCTCGGCGACCCAGTCTACGGCACCGGCGAGGGTCGCCTGCAGCTGCTGGCGCGCACGATCCGCCTGCCGCTCGACCCGCCGCTCGAAGCCACGGCGCCGGTGCCGCCCCACATGGCACGCATCGGCCCCGCAACGAGCCCGCCGACCGCCTGAGGCAGCCGACGGGCCCTTCGCATCAGCGCAGGGTGAGCTGGATGCCGTCCGCGCTGCCGGTCAGGCGGGCGCCCTTGCTGACGTCGTCGATGCGGATCTGCACGCCGTTGGCGTTGGTCAGGAACTGTCCGCCGATGCCGTTGCCGAGCGTGGCCTCGCCGCTGGCGCCGCCGTAGGTGCCGCTGAACTGGCTCAGGTGATCCATCTTGTAGACCCGGCCATGCCCGACGATGCGGGCGAAGCCGACGTCGGCGACGCTGACCCCCTTCACCGTGAAATGGTAGGTGTGGTGACGGTACGACAGCGTGCCGCTGCCCCACTCGTAGCCGACACCCAGCGCCGCGGCCTTGGCGACGATCGTGACCCGCCCGACGACGGGCCCCGGGCCCTCTGCCGCCCGCGCCGCAAGCGGGAGCGACGCGACGGCAACCGCGCCCAGGGCGCAGGCGGTGGTGGTCAGGGAAGACAGACGCATGACGAAATCCTCGAAAACGTGGAACCGCGCAACGAACGCTGCACGCGCCGTTCCGTTCTGCGCGACCCGCCCACAACGCAATGCCCACCCCGAACCGCCCTCCCGCGGAGGTCGGTCCGGTGCCGGGCAGAGAGGCTCAGCTGTGCGCGGCGCGGCGCGGCGCGTCGGAGACCGCGCCGCCGGCCGCCTTCTTCGGCGCCGCGGACGCCTCGTTCATCGTGGCGCGCAGGTCGCGCAGGAACGCGGCGCCCTTCAGCGTGCGCTGCACGAGCACGCTGCGCCGGTCCATCGGGTCCACCTTGCGCCGCGCCAGCTCCAGCTCGCTGAGCCGATCCAGCGCGCGCGTGATCGCCGGCTTGGACACGTTCAGCTCCGCCGCCAGACCTCGCACGGTGTGCGCCCCGTCCTGGAGGTAGCAGGTCAGGAACACCCCGAGCTGGCGCGCCGACAGGTCGGCCCCGTCGCGCCGCACCAGGGCGACGATGGTGTCGCGCAGGACGCCGACGAGCTGGTCGGAGGATGGGTTGGCCATGGTAAATCCTTTCGTCTGGAGTCCGGGCCGCAGGAAACCCCGCCCGACGTTACTCCGGTGATATGTATATCGGTGTCGCCCGACTTCGCGTAACCCCGCCAAACCCCTGAAAGGGCCCGCTTCGGTTGCCAATGACGTTACTTTGGTGTTCCGGTCGTGAAGCCATCGTGAACAAAACTTGAGATGGCGGAGAACGCCGCCCGCAGCGCCTGCGCCTCGCCGCCCTCGGGCCGCCCCGGCCGCCCCGAATCGTTCCACGCGTAGGCGTCCAGATGCGCCCAGCGGATGCCGTCCGCCACGAATCGCTGCAGAAACAGCGCCGCGGTGATCGCGCCGGCGAACGGCTTGCTCGACACGTTGCCCAGGTCCGCGACCTGGCTCGACAGCCACCCGTCGTAGCCGGCCCACAGCGGCAGCCGCCACATCGGGTCGTGGCACCGCGTGCCCGCGCGCAGCAAAGCCTCCGCCATCGCGTCGTCGTTACTGAACAGTGCGGGCAGGTCCGGCCCCACCGCCACCCGCGCCGCCCCGGTCAGCGTCGCCGCGTCGATCAGCCAGTCCGGCCGCGCCTCGCACGCCTCCGCCAGCAGGTCGCACAGCACCAGCCGCCCCTCGGCATCCGTGTTGCCGACCTCCACGCTCAGCCCCTTGCGCGTGCGCAGCACGTCCATCGGCCGCATCGCCCGCCCCGACACGCTGTTCTCCACGCACCCCAGCCGCAGCTCCAGCCGCAGCGGCAGATCCGCCGCCATCACCAGCCGCGCGAGCCCGAGCAGGATCGCGGCCCCGCCCATGTCCTTCTTCATCCGCAGCATGCCCGCCGACGGCTTGAGGTCGAGCCCGCCGGTGTCGAACACCACCCCCTTGCCGCACAGGCTGACCAGCGGCGCGTCCTCGCCCGCCCCGCTGCCCCGCCACTCCAACACCGCCACCACCGGCGCCCGGTCCGACCCCGCGCCCACCGCCGCGATCGCCGGATACGCCTCTGCCAGCGCCTCGCCCTCGACCCGGCGGAACCGCGCCCCGAACGCCTCGGCCACCGCCCGCGCCGCCTCCGCCAACTCGTGCGGCCCGAGCAGGTTCGCCGGCGTGTTGACCAGGTCGCGCGCCAGCCACACCGAGCGCGCCGCCTCGCACGCCGCCTCGGCCCCCTCCGGCACCACCAGCCGCGCCGGCCCGCGCCCCGCCGCCGTGCGCAGCGCCGCGAACCGGTACGCCCCCAGGCAGAACCCCAGCGCCGCGTCCGCCGGCTCCACCCCGTCCGCCGCCTCCAGCCGACACGCCGACCCCTCGGGCAGCGCGAACGGCAGCGCGCCGTACGCCCAGAACCCCGGCTCCGTGCCCAGCCCGAGCACCGCCCCCGCGACCCCGTCCCCGCCCGGCAGCAGCGTCACGCGCCCCACCGCCCCCGCCTCGCCCGAGTCGCGCACGAACCCCGCCTGCGCCGGCGCGAGCCGCCCCAGCAACGCATCCAGCCCGCCCGGGCGCACCGCGTGCACCGGGCGCGCCACGGCGCCGTCGTCTGCAAGACAGTCGAGGTCACGCACGGTCATCCGCCCCACCTTGAGTGAACAACCGTCTCCTGCGCCCGGCCGCTCTCCGCGGCAAGGGCCGGCCCTGTCCCGTAACGACCGGTCACGATTCGCAACACCCGAAACGCCCCCGCCGCGGACGCCTTTCCCCCGAACCCCCGTCGAGGTTTTCAAAGGCTCGGCTTTTGGCTGAGTCCAGAGGCAGAGCCTCCGGCCTTGCCTTCCTCGCTGGAGCCTTGCAATCCGCGCCGCCCGGCCCGAATCATGAACGCATGTCCGGATTCGCCCCGCGCGTCAAAGCCGTCCTGGGCCCGACCAACACCGGCAAGACGCACCTCGCGATCGAGCGGATGCTGGCCCACACCTCCGGCATCATCGGCTTCCCCCTGCGCCTGCTCGCGCGCGAGAACTACGACCGCATGGTCGCCCGCAAGGGCCCCAAGCTCGTGGCGCTCATCACCGGCGAGGAGAAGATCGTCCCGCCCGACGCGCGCTGGTTCTCCTGCACCGTGGAGGCCATGCCGCTGGACCGCCACGTCGAGTTCCTCGCCGTCGACGAGATCCAGCTCTGCGCTGACCCCGACCGCGGCCACGTCTTCACCGACCGCCTGCTCCACGCCCGCGGCCTCGTGGAAACCATGTTCCTCGGCGCCGAGACCATCCGCCCCCTGCTGCGCGCCCTCGTCCCCCAGGCCGAGATCGAGACCCGCCCCCGCCTCTCCTCGCTCACCTACGCCGGCCCCGCCAAACTCACAAAACTGCCCCCCCGCTCCGCCGTGGTCGCCTTCAGCGCCGGCGAGGTCTACGCCATCGCCGAGCTGATCCGCCGCCGCCGCGGCGGCTGTGCCGTTGTCATGGGCCGCCTGTCGCCGCGCACCCGCAACGCCCAGGTCGCGCTCTACCAGGACAAGGAGGTCGACTTCCTGGTCGCCACCGACGCGATCGGCATGGGCCTGAACATGGACGTCGACCACGTCGCCTTCGCCCGCCTCTCCAAGTTCGACGGCCACCGCCCCCGCCGCCTGCTCCCCTCCGAGATCGCCCAGATCGCCGGCCGCGCCGGCCGCGGCATGCGCGACGGCACCTTCGGCACCACCGGCATGTGCGCGCCGCTCGACGACACCATGGTCCAGGCCGTGGAAGGCCACGACTTCGACCCGCTGGAGCAGCTCTTCTGGCGCAACGCCCAGCTCGACCTGTCCAGCGTCGACTCCCTCCTCGACAGCCTCAACGCACCCCCGCCCCGCGCCGGCCTCGTCCGCGGCCGCGACGCCACCGACCTCGAGACCCTCTCCGCCCTGGCCCGCGAGTCCGGCGTGCGCGAGCGCGCCCGCTCCCGCCGCCAGGTCCGCCTGCTGTGGGACGCCTGCCAGATCCCCGACTTCCGCAAGTTCGCCGACGACAGCCACCTGCGCCTCTGCGCCCGCGTGTTCGACCACCTCGTCGGCGGCGGCACCCTGCCCACCGACTGGATCGACGGGCAGATCGCCGCCCTGGCCCGCCCCGAAGGCGACATCGACACCCTGATGCAGCGCCTCTCCGGCGTGCGCACCTGGTCCTACGTCACCGCGCGCCCCGACTGGGTCCGCGACGCCCCCACCTGGCAGGCCCGCGCCCGCGAGGTCGAGGACCTCCTCTCCGACGCGCTCCACGAGAAGCTCACCGCCCGCTTCGTCGACCGCCGCGCCGCCATGCTGATGCGCCGCCTCGACGACCCCGACGCCACCGAGCTGCTGTCCGCCGTCACCGCCCGCGGCGAGGTCGTCGTCGAGGGCCATCCCGTCGGCCACGTCGGCGGCTTCGTGTTTCTCCCCGACCCCCTCGTCGAGGGCGCCGAGAAACGCCTCGTCCTGCGCGCCGCCCGCCGTGCGCTGCGCGAGGAGATGCCCCGCCGTGTCGGCCGCCTCGACTCCGCCGAGGACTCGGAGATCGTGCTCGACGACGCCCACCGCCTGCACTGGGACGGCGCCCCCGTTGGCCGCCTCCGACCGGGACGCGGCGCCGGCGTGGTCGGTGGCCGCGGCCTCGTGCGCCCCGTCGTCGAGGTCCTCGACAGCGAGTTCCTCGACGGTCCCCAGCGCGAGCGCGTCCGCCTCCGCCTGCAGCGCCGCGTCGACGAGTCGCTGCACCGCGACCTCGCCCCCCTGTTCGCCGCCATCCGGGCCGCCGACGCCGACCCCGCCCTGCGCGGCCCCCTGCACCGCCTGGAGGAAGGCGGCGGCCTCGTCGCCGGCGCCACCGAGGCCGAGATCCCCGCCGCCCTGCGCGGTCGCCTGAAGCAGCTCGGCGTGCGCGCCGGCCGCTTCGCCCTCTTCATGCCCGCCCTGCTCAAGCCCCGCCCCATGGCCCGCCGCGCCGCCCTCTGGGCCCTGCAGCATGGCCGCGCCCACCCCCCCCTGCCGCCCCCCGGCCTCGTCGCCATGCCGGCCGCCACCGCCCGCGCCGCCGAGGACCCCGAGGCCGCCTTCCTCCAGGCCATGGGATGGGTCGCCGCCGGCCCCGTCTGGCTGCGCCTCGACATCGCCGAGCGCGTCGCTCAGGAGCTCGCCTGGGCCACCCGCATCCGCGCCTCCGCCCTGCCCGCCGACCTCGCCTCGCGCCTCTCCATCCGCGCCGAGCTGCTCCCGCCCGTGCTCCGCGCCCTCGGCGTCCGCCTTATCCCAGGCGCCGCCGAAGGCGAAGCCTACGGCCCCCCCGTGCCCGCGATGCTCGTCACCCCGCGCAAACCCCCCACGCCGCCGCCCGCCCGGACCACACGCACCGCAGACGGCCCGTTCGCCGTGCTGGCCGACTGGCAAGGCTAGGCAGGCAAGGCCTTCTTTTTCTGAAGAAAAAGAAGCAAAAAGACTTTGCACATAAGCGAAGCCAACGAGGCTGGCACCGACCCGATGTGCAAGGTTCTTTGGTTCTTTCTTTCAAGAAAGAACTGCTTCCTTAGCTTCCCGCTACGGCGACTTCTCGTCCAGCCCCAGCGTGATCGACTCCGCCAGCGCCTGCGCCACGCAGCGGTACCCCGAGTCGTTCATGTGCAGCCCGTCCGACGCGGTGAACTCCGTCATTGCGTGCCCGTCGCGCCCCCACGCGTCCATCAGCGCGCTGCGGGCGAACAGCGGCACGCCGTTCTCCGCGGCCACCCCCGCCAGCGCCTGGTCGATCTTGTTGTTCTCCGGCGCGGCAACCATCCTGGCCGTGCGCTGGTTGTCCATCAGCACGACGTCCGCCCCCGCCGCCCGCAGCTTGGCGAGCCCCGCCGTCACCAGACGCCGGAACACCGCCGGATCGGTGTCGCGCAGCGCCCCGTTCGCCCCCACCTGCCAGATCACCAGCTGCGGGCGCACCGCGATCACGTCCGTGTCCAGCCGCGCCAGCTCCTCGCTCGCGTCCTGCCCGCCAATGCCCCGGTTGATCACAGCGAAGTCCGCGCGCGGGAAGGCGAGGTTGAGCGCCGCCTGCAGCACCGCCGGATAGGAATGCGCGACGTCGCTCGCGAGCCACCCTTCCGTGGACGACGACCCCACCGCCACCACCACCAGAGGCTTGTTCGCCGCCAGCGTCGCCGCCGTGTGCGGCAGCGGGATCGGCGCGAGCGGCGCGGGCGGACACTCCACGACCGGCCGCAGCCCGACCCCCGGCGGCGGAAGCGCCTTGCGGCCGGGCGCCACCCCCCCGGGAACAGCCAGGGCCTCCGGCACGGCCGGGGCCTCGGTGACCGGCGCCGCCGCCGCGAGCAGCACGCACGCCGCCGCCAGGCCGAGGCGAAGCCGGGCACGGAACGGGGCAGGGCAGGGCGGCACGGAACGAACTGTCATCGCCCCAGCCAAGCCCGGTAACGCCAAGGTGACAAGCCTTGACTTCGCAACCCCCGCCCGCCCCGGACGCGCCTCGCTACGAGGCGGTGCCGCCCACCGTGATCCCCGACATCTTCAGCGTCGGCTGCCCAACGCCCACCGGCACGCCCTGGCCGTTCTTGCCGCAGGTGCCGATGCCGTGGTCCATCGTCGGGTCGTTGCCGACCATGCTGACCTTGGTAAGCGCGTCCGCCCCGTTGCCGATCAGCGTGGCGCCCTTCACCGGCGCCGTGACCCGCCCGTCCTCGATCAGGTAGGCCTCCGACGTCGCGAACACGAACTTGCCCGACGTGATGTCCACCTGCCCGCCGGCAAAGTTCACCGCATACAGCCCGCGCTTGACCGAGCGGATCATTTCCTCCGGCTCCGTCTCCCCGCCGAGCATGAACGTGTTGGTCATCCTCGGCATCGGCGCGTGCGCATACGACTGCCGCCGCCCGTTGCCCGTGGCACGCACGCCCATCAGCCGCGCGTTCATCCTGTCCTGGATGTACTCCACGAGGATGCCGTCCTCGATCATCACCGTGCGCCCGGACGGCGTGCCCTCGTCGTCCACGGTGATCGACCCCCGACGGTCCGGCAAAGTTCCGTCGTCGACCACGGTCACGCCCTTCGCCGCCACCCGCTGCCCGAGCAGCCCCGCGAACGCCGACGTCCCCTTGCGGTTGAAGTCGCCTTCCAGCCCGTGCCCGACCGCCTCGTGCAGCATGATCCCCGGCCACCCCGGGCCGAGCACGATCTCCATTTCGCCGGCCGGCGCCGGCCTGCTGTCCAGGTTCACCACCGCCTGGCGCAGCGCCTCCTGCACCGCCCCCCGCCAGGTCCCCTCGTCCAGCACCCGGCTGTAGGCGAACCGCCCCCCCGTCCCGTACGACCCCGACTCGCGCCGCCCATCCTGCTCGACCACAACGGACACGTTGAGCCGCACCAGCGGCCGTATGTCCGCCGTCCGGCTGCCGTCGCCGCGCACGATCTGCACCGCCTGCCACTCGCCGAACATCGACGCCATGACCTGCTTCACCCGCGGGTCGAGCCCCCGCGCATAAGCGTCGATCTCGCCCAGCAACGCCGTCCGCACCGCGAAATCCATGTCCGACAGCGGGTTGACGTCCGAGTACAGCCGCGAGTTCGTCGCCCGCGGCGGCTCCGCCTGCACCCCGGAGCGCCCGGCCCGCACGCCCGACGCCGTGGCGCTCGCCCGCGCCAGCGCCGCCTCCGAGATCTCCCCCGAATGCGCGAACCCCGCCTCCTCGCCGAGCACCGCGCGCAGCCCGAACCCCTGCGTGGTGTCGAACCCGGCGGAACGGATGCGCCCCTCCTCCAGGCTGATGTGCTCGCTCTCCCGGTACTCCAGGAACAGCTCGCCATCCTCCGTCCCCGCCAGCGCCTCCGCCGTCATCCGCTCCGCCGCGTCGCGCCCCAGCAACGCGCCCGGCCGCTCGAAGAACAGCGCGTCGGTGGCGGCGAGGGGAGAGGGGGAGTCGGACATGGACAGTCTCCGGAGGACGTGCAGCCCCGATATGGGAACGGCGGAACAGGACGGAAGGAAGGCCAGAGGCCCTGCCTCTGGACTCCGCCAAAGGCTCGCCTTTGGAAACCCCTACTCAAGTGAAGCCGGTCCAGGGCGGCTCGCCCTGGCGGGTCCAGGGCAGCGCCCTGGCCTTCCTACCCCTTGGCCCCGCGCAGCCCGTGCACCAGCACGAGCCCCGCCGTCAGCAGCAGCGCCGCCCCCGCCTGGTGCAGCACCGCGACCGACACCGGCACCGCCCACACCAGCGTCACGACACCCAGCGAGTACTGCGCCACCACCGCCGCCCCGAACGCGAGCACCGCGACCCGCAGCTCCCGCGGCAGCGCCGTGCGCAGCCCGACCACGAGCGTGACCAGCACGCACAGCGCGCTCAGCGTCGCCATCAGCCTGTGGTCGAACTGCACCGCCGTGACGTTCTCGGTGACGTTGCGCCACGCCGGGCTGAGCGCCCCCCACCCGTCCGGCACGACATGCCCGTCCATCAGCGGGAACGTGTTGTAGGCGAGCCCCGCGTGCAGCCCCGCCGTGAACCCGCCCGCGACGATCGTGACCCCCACCACCGACACGCTGAGCAGCGCCAGCCGCCGCAGCCCGCACGCCTGCGACAGCCGCGGCGACGCCGGCCTGAGCACGGACAGCGCCGTCCACAGGATCGCCGCATACAGCACCAGCGCCAGCGTCAGATGCGCCACCAGCCGGTACGCCGACACCGCCACCGTGTCCGGCAGGAACCCCGACGACACCATGAACCAGCCGACCGCACCCTGCATGCCCCCCAGCACGAACAGCCCGACGAGCCGCGGCACCAGCCGCGCCCGGATCGCGCCGCGCCACGCCAGCACGACGAGCGGCAGGAGGAACACGACCCCGATCAGCCGCCCCCACAGCCGGTGCGTCCACTCCAGCCAGAAGATGTGCTTGAACCCGTCGATCCCGAACCCCTGGTTCACTAGGCTGTACTGCGGGATCTTCTGGTAGAGCGCGTAGAGCCGTTCCCACTCGCGCTCGCCGAGCGGCGGGATCACGCCCGAAAGCGGCGCCCACTCCATGATCGACAGCCCCGAGCCGGTCAGCCGCGTGGCCCCGCCGAGCACGACCATGACGAAGATCATGCCCGCGCAGGTGAACAGCCACCCCGCAACCAGCCGCCGGTCGCGCCGCAGCCGCGCCACCTCGTGCGAGGACGGAAAGCTTGCGGGAAATTCCCTGTCGTCGAACGGCATGGCCCGTGCTACCGCGCCCGCGCACGCCCGGCAAGCATCCGCACCCCCCGGCACCGCGACCCTGCCCCGAACCCCCTGATCCCTTGACTTAAGTGGCGCGTCCCAAGGGCGCAGCCTTTGGCGGAGTTTGAGGCGGAGCCTCAACCTTCCTTGCTCCTCCCGCCGCCCCGGTGCTACCGGCCCCCCCATGACCGACGCGCCCGACCGCCGCCCCCTCCTGTCCGTGGTGGTCCCCGTGCGCAACGAGGCCCCCAACCTGCGCCCGCTGATCGAGGAGATCGGCGCCGCCCTCCACGCCACCCCCCACGAGATCGTCTACGTCGACGACGGCAGCACCGACGACACCCCCACCCGCCTCCTCGCCCTGCGCACGGAGCTCGCCGCCTCCGGCCGCACGCTCGTCCTGCGCCGCCACCGCGCAAGCTGCGGCCAGAGCGCCGCCGTCCTCACCGGCGTGCGCGCCGCCTCCGGCACGTGGATCGCGACCCTGGACGGCGACGGCCAGAACGACCCCGCCGACATCCCCGCCCTCCTCGCCCGCGCCCTGGCCCTGGAGTCCGACCCCGGCCCCCGCCCGGTCCTCCTCGCTGGCCACCGCACCACGCGCCGCGACACCCGCACCAAGCGCCTGGCCTCGCGCGCCGCCAACCGCATCCGCGCGGCACTCCTGCACGACGCCACCCCCGACACCGGCTGCGGCCTGAAGCTCTTCCGCCGCGACGCCTTCCTGTCGCTCCCCCACTTCGACCACATGCACCGCTTCCTCCCCGCCCTAGTGCTGCGCGCCGGCGGCCGCGTCGAGAGCGTCCCCGTCAACCACCGCCCCCGCACCCGCGGCGTCTCCAACTACGGCACGCTGGACCGCCTCTGGGTCGGCATCTTCGACCTCGCCGGCGTCGCCTGGCTGCAGCGCCGCTGGACCCGCCCGGTGCTGGAGGAATGACGCCCGCAGCAGCAAGCAAGCCCGGGCTCTGCCCGGACCCGCCAGGGGCGAGCCGCCCCTGGACCGGCACTCGGAAGAAGAAGTCCGGTTTTCCGGAGGCGAGCCTCTGGCGGGGTCCAGGGGCAGCGCCGTGACCCCCCGCGCCGCCGCCCTCGCGCGGCCTCTCCTCCTGCTCGCCGGCCTCCTCGCCGCCGGCCTCGCCCTGCGCCAGCTCCCCGGCGCCTCCCCCCAGGCCCTGCTCGGCCGCTGGGTCACCGGCCACGGCCCCCTCGGCGCCCTCGCCTTCGTCGCCACCGGCGGCGCCCTCTGCGCCGTCGGCCTGCCCCGCCAAGCCGTCGCCTTCGCCGGCGGCTTGGCCCTCGGCGCCTGGCCCGGCGCCGCCCTGTCCCTCCTGGCCATGCTCGCCGGCTGCGCCCTCGACTTCGCCTGGGCCCGCGGCGTCGCGCGCGACTGGGCCCGCCGCCGCCTGCGCGGCCGCTGGGCCCGGCTCGACGCCTTCCTCGCCGCCAACCCCTTCACCGCCACCCTGACGCTCCGCCTGCTTCCCGTCGGCAGCAACGTCCTGCTCAACCTCCTCGCCGGCACCTCCGGCGTCGCCTTCGCCCCCTTCCTCGCCGCCACTGCGCTGGGCTACCTGCCGCAGACTGCCGTCTTCGCCCTCCTCGGCGCCGGCACCCGAGTCGACCGCACATCCCAGCTCTGGCTCGGCCTCGCCCTCTTCGCCGCCTCCGCAGCCCTCGGCGTCGCGCTCCTGCGCAGGCAGGCAAGCATGGGCTCTGCCCAAACCCGCAAAGGGCCCGAGGCCCTTTGATCCCTTGACCTAGGGAAGGCGATCCAAGGGCCCAGCCCTTGGCGGAGTTTGAGGCAGAGCCTCAACCTTGCTTGCTACGCGACCTCCTGCCGCTGCCGCCCGAGCCCCGTGATCCCCAGCTCCATGACGTCCCCCGCCTTCAGGAACCGCGGCGGCGTGCGCCCCATCCCCACCCCCGGCGGCGTCCCCGTGATCACCAGGTCCCCCGGCCGCAGCGTGATGAACCGGCTGACGTACGCCACCAGCACGGCAACCGAGAACACCATCGTCCGCGTGCTCCCCCGCTGCATCGCCTCCCCGTTCACGTCCAGCCACAGCTCCAGCGCCTGCGGGTCCGCGACCTCGTCCACTGTCACTAGCCACGGCCCCACCGGCCCGAACCCGTCGCACCCCTTGCCCTTGTCCCACGTCCCCCCCCGCTCGAGCTGGTACGACCGCTCGCTGAGGTCGTTGACCACGCAGAACCCCGCGACGTGCCCCATCGCGTCCGCCTCCGCGACGTGTCGCGCCTCGCGCCCGATCACCACGCCAAGCTCCACCTCCCAGTCCGCCTTCGCCGACCCCGGCGGCAGCACGACCTGGTCCTCCGCCCCCGCCAGCGACGACACCGACTTGAGGAACAGCACCGGCTCGGACGGCACCGCCATCCCCGATTCCGCCGCATGGTCCGCGTAGTTCAGCCCCGCCGCCACGATCTGCCCAATGCCCGCCACCGGCACCCCCAGCCGCGGCCGCCCCTCGATCGCCGGCAGGCTTGCCGGGTCGATCGCCGCCAGCGCCGACAGCTGCGCCCGCGACAGCAGGTCCGGCGTGATGTCGCCCACCCGCCCCGACAGGTCGCGCAGCGTCCCGTTGCCGTCGAGCAGCCCCGGCCTCTCCTGGCCGACAGGCCCATAACGCAGCAGCTTCATGGCAACGGCCCCCCACGCCGGACATCGGCGCCCAGGCGCATAGCCGGGCAGGGCAGGGCGGAACGCAAGGGCCCAAGGCAGGCAAGGTTGAGGCTCCGCCTCAAACTCCGCCAAAGGCTGCGCCCTTGGAACGCGCCACTCAAGCCAAGGGATCAAGAAGGCTCCCCGCCTTCCTCAGTCGAAGTAGCGCAGCCGCAGCGACACCGCCGCCCCCGCCGCCCCCACCGGCACGGCCGCGTCGCCGAACGACGGCGGCCCGAAGCGCATCGGCGCGTCGCGGGAGAACCCGATGCCCTCCTTCGGGATCCCCAGCAGGTTCCGGTTGATCTTCCCGTCGTCGTTCTCGTCCAGGAACGCCTGCACCGCGTACACGCCGGGCGGCACGCCCGGCACCACGACCACGACGCTCCCCGCGCGCGCCGGCACGACCGCGTGCCAGGCGCAGTTCGCCTGCAGGAAGCTCGCCTTCGGACACACCGCAACCCGGACGTGCCCGCGCTCGCTGCGCACGTTCGCCACCGTGACCTCCACGGCAACCGCCGGCTCCCCCGCCCCCCCGCACACCACGGCAAAAGCGAGGCAGGCGAGTCCTCTCCCGAAAGAAACAACCAAAGAACGTCTGCCCATGGTGCCCCCGCCCGAACGCCAGCAATGAACCTGATCGGCAAAGTCTTTTTGCTTCTTTTTCTTCAGAAAAAGAAGGCTTCCTGCCCTTCCTTCCTCACGACCCCGCCGGATACGCCCGCCCCCGCCACGTCGACGGCCGCCCCCGCGCCGCCCGCAGCAGCGCCGCCCACTGCACCACGAGCAGCGCCGCAACCCCCACCGGATGCAGCAGCGCGCCGAGCACCGGCTGCCTGAACCGCGCCGCGAGCACGAGCCGCAGCCCGACCCCTGCCGCCACCGCCGCCGCCGTCGCCACCCCGGGGAACAGCGCGAGCAGCACGACCGGCAGCACCTGCCCGCCGCCGAGAACCGCGGTCCACACCGGCAGCGCCCGCGCGCTGGCCATGCCCTCCGTGGCATTCTTGGTGAGCCCCTCCCAGACCTGGGCCGCGTCGGTGTACATGCGGCACGACGCAAACCCGCTCGCGTCGAACAGCCCGGTCATCGACCCGGCGCGCCGGAACGCGCGGGGCAGGGTGATCCCGTCGTGCAGCGACGCCCGGATGGCGCCGTGCCCGCCGGCGCGCGCGTAGTCGTCGCGCCGCGCGATCACGAGCTGCCCGCACCCCGCCCCGAACCCCGGCGCCGGCGAGCGCCGCATCGCCGCCATCGGCAGGAACCCCAGCAGCAGGAAATGGATCAGCGGCAGCAGCAGCTTCTCCGACCAGGTCAGCGTCACCTGCCGGGGAAACCCGCTGGCCATGCCGACGGCGTTGCGCTGCATGAACCCCGCCATCCGCGACAGCGCGTCCGGCGCGAGACGCACGTCGGCGTCGACGAACACCATCAGCTCGTGCCGAGCGAGCCGCCCCAGCGCCGCGCAGGCGTGCTGCTTGCCCGACCACCCCGGCGGCAGCGGCGGCGCCTGCGCGACCCTCAGCCGCGGGTCGCCGATCGCCGCCAGGATCGCCGGCGTCGCATCCGTCGACGCGTCGTCGAGCACCACCAGCTCGACCTCGACCCCCCGGCTCGCGAGCACGCACGCCACCGCGTCCGCGATGTTGGCCGCCTCGTTGCGCGCGGGGATCAGCACCGACACCGCCGGTCGCCCCTCCGCCACCGCCGGCCGCCGGTAAAGCGCCAGGTTCCACAGCGCGAGCACCACCGGCCCCCACGCCAGCACCAGGACCACGATCACGCGCCTGCCCCCGGCACGCGATCGTGCGCCGGATCGAAGCCCCGCCCCGACACGACCCCCCGCGCGCGCCGCCACAGGTCGTACACCCCGCCCACCCCCGCGCCGCCTTCCAGCAGCGTGCGGAACGGCGCCGCATCCCGCGCCACCGCGTCGCGCGCCAGATCGTCCATCGTCGCCTCCAGCGCCGCCTCCAGAACCCGCGTCCCCTCGCGCGCCGAACGCCCGCGCAGCGCGCTCGCCTCCACCGGCGCCCCGAAGCGCAGCAGCGCCTCCGGCCGGCTCTCGTTCCAGAACGGATACTCCGCCGCCAGCGGCAGCAGCAGCGCGTCCGGCGCCAGCCGCGCGAGGTGCGCGAGCCCCGGCCGCAGCACCACCGGCCGCTGCCTGGCGTCCGCGAACCGCCCCTGTGCCGTGACCCACAGCACGCCCGCGGGGTCGCCCAGCACCCGCGCGCCGAGCCGCAGGAACGTCGCCGCCCCCGCCCGGCTGTCCGCCTCGATGCCGAACAGCCCCATGCGCCGCAGCACGCCATAGCGCGCCAGCGCCGCCGCCTCCATCGGCCCGTGCCCCCTGCGCCCGCGCATCAGCGTGCAGTGCAGCAGCACGAACATCGCCGGGTCCCACCACGACGGATGGTTGGTGAACACCACCACCGGCCGCCCCTCGGGCAGCGCCGGCCACCCCTCGCGCGCCAG
>JBPBQS010000207.1:0-22185 GCA_050920955.1 Janthinobacterium lividum
GCCGAGGCGCGCCAGGCCAGGCGCAAGGTCATGTCGAAGGAGATCGGGGCTGCGCGCGCACGCGGCGAGGACACCGCAGCGCTGGAGGCCGAGGCGGTCGCGCTGCGCGAGGACGGCCCGGAGTCCGGCGAGGCCGGCGGCCCGGACGCGGCGCTGCACGCCCTGCTCGCGGCCCTGCCCAACGTGCTCGACCCCGAGGTGCCGGACGGCGCGGACGAGGCGGGCAACGTCGTGCTGCGCCAGTCCGGCGAGCCCGCGCCGCTGCCGTTCCCCGCGCGCCAGCACTTCGAGCTTGGCGAGGCGCTGGGCATGATGGAGTTCGAGTCCGCGGCGAAGCTGGCCGGGGCGCGCTTCACCGTGCTGCGCGGCCCGCTCGCCCGGATGGAGCGCGCGCTCGGTCAGTTCATGATCGACCTGCACACGCAGGAGCACGGGCACGAGGAGGTCTCCGTCCCGCTGCTGGTCAACGGCGCCGCGATGTTCGGCACCAACCAGCTGCCCAAGTTCGCCGACGAGGCGTTCCGCACCACCGACGACCGCTGGCTGATCCCCACCGCCGAGGTGCCGCTCACCAACCTGTCCGCCGGCGAGGTCGTCGCGGAGGCGAAGCTGCCGCAACGTCTGACGGCGCTGTCGGAGTGCTTCCGCTCCGAGGCGGGCTCGGCCGGGCGCGACACGCGCGGCATGCTGAGGCAGCACCAGTTCCGCAAGTGCGAGATGGTCACCATCGCGCACCCCGACCGGAGCGACGCGGAGCACGAGCGCATGACCGTCTGCGCCGAGGCGGTGCTCGACGCGCTCGGGCTGGTGTGGCGGCGGGTGCTGCTGTGCTCGGGCGACACCGGGTTCGGCGCGGCGCGGACCTATGACCTGGAGGTCTGGCTGCCGGGGCAGGCGGCGTGGCGCGAGATCAGCTCGTGCTCCAACACCCGCGCGTTCCAGGCGCGGCGCATGAACGCGCGCTTCCGGGCGGCGGACGGCAAGACCTTGGGGTTCGTGCACACCCTCAACGGGTCGGGCGTGGCAGTCGGGCGGGCGCTGATCGCGGTCATGGAGACGCACCAGCAGGCGGACGGCTCCGTCCTGGTGCCGGAGCGGCTGCGGCCGTACCTGGGCGGGATGGAGCGCGTCTCGAGGTAAAGGCCAGGGCGCGGCCCTGGACCCGCCGGGGGCAGGCGCCCCCGGACCCGCGCACATGGGTTTCTCCAGGCGCGGTCCGGCACCACGGCGTCCCTGGCGTTCCCCGCGGGTCTGCCTCACCCTGGCCGGCTACCCCTCGGAGATGCCCCATGCGCCTGACCCTGCTTGCCGCGGTGCTGCCCTTGCTGGCCGGGCCGGCCCTCGCGCAGGACCGCCTGCCGCCGCTCGCGCCCGACCAGCTGACGCCGGAGCAGGGCGCCGCGTCCGAGGCGTTCCTCGCGGCGCGCAAGGTGCCGGTGTTCGGCCCGTTCGTGCCGCTGCTGCGCAGCCCGGAGCTGATGACCAGCGCGCGCAGCATGGGCGACTACCTGCGCTACAGGAGCGCCCTGCCGCAGCGTATCAGCGAGTTCGTCATCCTGGTCACGGCGCGCGAGTGGACGCAGGACCTCGAGTGGAAGATCCACCAGCCGATCGCGCTGAAGGTCGGAGTCCTGCCCGAGACCGTGCAGGCGATCGCGGAAGGCCGCCGGCCCGAGCACATGAGCGACGAGGAGGCGGCGGCCTGGTCGTTCAGCACGGAACTGCACCACAACAGGTCGGTCAGCGACGCGACCTACGCCGCGGCGCTCGCGAAATTCGGCGAGAAGGGCGTGATGGATCTGGCCGGGATCAACGGCTACTACACGATGCTCGCGATGGCGGTGAACGTCGCCCGCACGCCGTCCGGGCAGGGCGCCCCGCCGCTGCCCCGCCTGCCGAACTAGCGCAGCGCGAAGGCCCGGCGCGCGACGGGCCTCACCCCGCCGCTTCCGGCCCGGCGAGTGCCACGAGCCTCGCCACGCCCGCCCGGCTGCCCAGCACGGCCGCCAGCTCCGCCCGCCCCAGCGTGGCCAGCGCCGCCGGCAGCGCGTCCGCGTCCTCCAGCCTCGCCAGCCCGAGCACCAGCGCCGCGTCGATCGGCTCGCCGCGTCGCCGCGCCACCTGCGGCAGCGTCGCGAGGTGGTGGCGGCGCAGTGCGGCATCGGCGAGCAGGCGCGCCACGCCGTCGCCGCCCTCGAAGCGGGCCATTTCCGGCAGCAGCGCCGCGGCGCGTCGCACGACGTCGGGGGGTGCCGCCTCCTCGGGGATGCGCAGCACGCCGAGCCGGCGCAGCGCCACGCCCGCCCGCCGGCTCGCCGTCAGCAGCGCCAGCGGGATCGCCAGGGCGAGCCCCACTAGCACCGGCGTCATCCACAGGAACAGCGCGGGCGAGACCGACCACGCCGTCGCCGCCAGCACCAGGCCGAACGCGGTGTGGCGCCAGTAGAGCGCCCACACCTCGGACAGCGGCACGCTGCCGTCGTCGCGCTTCTGCGTGGCCCAGCCGGAGTCGCGCCCGGCGAGGATGCCGGCCACCGCCGCGGTCTGGATCAGCATGGCCACCGGGGCGATCAGCGCGCCGAGCAGCGTCTCCACCGCCACGCCGAGCAGGGCGCGCACCGTGCCGCCGCAGCCGCGTCGCAGTTCGCGGTCGAACAGCATCGCCACGTACGCCAGCAGCTTGGGCGCCAGCAGCACCGCCATGGTGCCCACGAACACCCACTTCGCGAGCACCGGGTCGACCTGCGGCCAGTCGGGGAACAGCGACTTGGCAGTGCCGAAGTACTCCGGCCGCACGAAGCGCGACTGCAGCGAGATCAGCACGCCCGCCAGCAGGAAGCACAGCCACAGCGGCGAGGTCACGTACGAGCCGATGCCCATCAGCAGGTGCAGCCGGCTGACCCAGTGCAGGCCGCGCGCGCGGATCACCTTGGCGTGCTGCAGGTTGCCCTGGCACCAGCGGCGGTCGCGCACGGCGACGTCGCTCAGCGAGGGCGGGCTCTCCTCGTAGCTGCCGGGCAGGCCGGGCACCATGTGGATCGCCCAGCCGCCGCGCCGCATCAGCGCGGCCTCCACGAAGTCGTGGCTCATGATGTGGCCGCCGAACGGCTTGCGGCCGGCGAGCAGCGGCAGCCCCGCCTGGCCCGCGAAGGCGCGCGTGCGGATCACCGCGTTGTGCCCCCAGTAGTTGCCTTCCGAGCCGTGCCACCAGGCGATGCCGTGCGCGATCAGCGGCCCGTACAGCCGCCCGGCGAACTGCTGCGTGCGCGCGAACAGGGTGTTGCCGCCCACGATCACCGGCAGCGTCTGGATCAGGCCCACGTCCGGGTGCGCCTCCATCGCCGCCGCCAGCCGCACCAGGGCCGCGCCCTCCATCAGGCTGTCGGCGTCGAGCGTGACCATCTGCGGGTAGGCGTCGCCGAAGCGTCGCACCCACTCGCCGACGTTGCCGGCCTTGCGCCCGGTGTTCCTCGCGCGGCGTCGGTAGAAGATGCGCGCGTGCCCGCCGGTGCGCTCGCGCAGCGCGAGGAACGCCTGCTCCTCGGCGATCCAGACGTCGGGGTCGGTCGTGTCGCTGAGGATGAAGATGTCGAACAGCGCGATGCGCCCCGTGGCGACCAGGGAGTCGTTGATCGCCTGCAGCCCGGCCATCACCCGGGCGGGGCTCTCGTTGTAGGTCGGCATCAGCAGCGCGGTGCGCGCGGACTGCGGCGGCAGCGGCCCGTCCGCCGTGATGCCGAGCGTGGACCCGCCGTGCCGCAGCACCGAGGCGAAGCCGGCCAGCGCGCTGGTGAAGGCGAGCGCGATCCAGGCGAACAGCACCACGAACAGCGCCAGCACCACCAGGCCGAGCGTGCTCGGCCCGCGCCCGTTGAGCACGTGGTACATCTCCCACCCCGCCCCCGCGGTCAGCAACGCGGCGCCGCCGATCACCGCGAGACGCCGTACGGCAAGGCCGCGCGGCGCGGAGGGCCGGTCCGCCTGCAGGCCCTCGCCGGCGGCAGGCGCGCGCAGCGACTGCTCCGGCATCGCGAGCGGCGACTCGTCCGGCATCGCGGGGAACACCGGACCGCCGGGCGGGTCCCGGGCGTCGTCGGGGTGCGCCGCTGTCACGGGCACGGCGCTCACGCGGTCCAGCGGTAGATCCAGTTCTCCGACAGCCGCCCCTGATCGTCGGCGAGGAAGCAGTGCATCTCGGCCAGCTTGGCGTCGCCGGGCACCAGGACGAAGCTGATGCGCCAGCACGACAGCTCGGCGACGGGGGCGACCACGACGTTCTCGATCCTGCCGGTGCCGGTGCCGATGTCGGCGTGGATCGCGGGGCGCGGCTGCAGCGCCTTCATCGCCTCGCCGGCCAGGTCGATCACGAAGAAGCGCGAGCCCGCCGCCTCCGCGTCGCCCACGCGCGTGTCGGCGACCCGGCCCAGTGCCGCGGCAGCCGCAGGGGCGGCGCCCGCGCCCGCCGGCGGGGCCGCGCCGGCCTGGGCGACGTCGGACCAGCCCCAGTGCATCCTGTAGGTGAACACGTACTCGCCGTGCGCCGCGAGCCGGTCCTTCGGCCGCCAGAACGAGACGATGTTGTCGTTCACCTCGTTGGCCGTGGGGATCTCGACGAGCACGACCGCGCCCTGGCCCCAGTCGCCGATCGGCTCGATCCACAGGCTGGGGCGCTTGTTGTAGAGCACCTCCGGGTCGAGGTAGTCGGCGAAGGCGCGCTTGCGCTGCATCAGGCCGAAGCCGTGCGGGTTGGCGTCGACGAAGTCGCTGACCTGCAGGTCGCGCGGGTTGGACAGCGGGCGCCAGATCTGCTCGCCGCGCCCGGTGAGCAGCGACAGCCCCTCGGAGTCGTGGGCGGCGGGGCGCCAGTCGTCGATGCCGCGCCGGTCGTTGGCGTCGAAGAAGTACATGCCCGTCAGGGTGGCGATCCCGGGGGTCGCAATGTCGACGCGCGGGTAGAGCACGCTCTCCACGTCGAACACGGTCTCCTCGCCGGGGCGCACGGTGAAGCGGTAGGCGCCGGTGGTGCTGCGGCTGTCGAGCAGGGCGTGGATCACCAGCGAGCTGACGCCCGGCTGAGGCCGCTCCAGCCAGAACGTGGTGAAGCGGGCGAACTCCTCGCCCTGCGGGTCGCCGGTGCCGATCGCCAGCCCGCGCGCGGAGAGGCCGTAGACCTGCCCCTTGGCCACGGCGCGGAAGTAGCTGGCGCCGAGGAAGACGCAGACCTCGTCGAAGGTGTCGGCCCGGTTGATGGGCGCGTGGATGCGGAACCCCGCGAAGCCGAGCGCGTCCGTCGCCGGCGAGGCGGCGGGGCGGGTCGCCGGGTCGGCGTGGTCGAACAGGTCCGCGCTGTAGGGCACCCGCGTCGCCTGGCCGCCGGCGACCTCGAGGATGTCGACACGCTCGCGGTACAGGAAGCCGCGGGAGAAGAACTGCGCCTGGAACGGCAGGTCCTGGCCGCGCCACAGCGCGTGCTCGGTGCGGAAGCGGATCTCGCGGTACTGGTCGTAGGTCAGGTGGTCGAGCGCCGCGGGCAGCGTCCTGTCGGGCGCCTGGAAGGGCTGGCGCGACATCGACTGCGCGAGGCGGCGCACGGTTGCGGCGTCGAACGGGCCGGGGGCGGGCGCCTCGGCGGCCGGCGCGGCGCCGGCGGCGCCGGGGCGGGACAGGGCGAGGAGCGGGCCGCCGGCCCCTGCCAAGAGCAGCGTGCGTCGATGCAACAGCCATCCTCCTTGTCGCCGCAAGCCGGCCTGCGACTTCCGGTTGCAGGATAGTGCAGGAATGATGACCGTGTCATGACCGGCGCGCCGCCGCTTTCCTGCGCGTGCGCGGCGCCCGTGTGGCTACGGCACGACCGGCAGCCAGACCGCGCTGGCGTTCTCCCCCGCCCGCATCACCGTCACGGTCGCCTTCTGGTAGTCGGACGGCTTGGCGAACAGGATGCTGTCGACGTAGCCCTGCGGGTTGCGGTCGTAGAGCGGGAACAGGGTGGACTGGACCTGCACCATGATCCGGTGGCCCGGCAGGAACACGTGGTTGGCGTTGGGCAGGGTGAACCGGTAGCGCTGCGGCGTGTTGGCCGGGATCGGCGAGGGGTCCGAGAAGCTGTCGCGGTAGCGGCCGCGGAGGATGTCCGTGCCGATCGGCAGCTCGTAGCCGCCCAGCTCCGGCTGGCCCGGGTTGATCGCCGGGTAGACGTCGATCAGCTTGACCACGAAGTCCCCGTCCGTGCCGGTGGTGGCGGCGACGATGTCGGCGACCGGCGCGCCCTGGATCCGCACCGGGGCCGAGAGCACCGGGGTCGCGTAGCTCAGCACGTCGGGGCGGCCGTCGACGAAGCGCTGGTCGTGCACCAGCCAGGTGCGCCAGGCCTCGCGGTCGGAGAAGCGCGCCGGGCGGGGCTCGAACGGCACCGGCTTCGCCGGGTCGGAGACGTAGGAGTCGCCGTCGCCACCGTCCGCCGGCCTGTCGAACGACAGGCCGAAGCCGGCCTGCAGGTAGAGCGGCTTCATCGGCTGGGCGCAGCCGGACTCGCAGGCGACGGGCCAGTCGGCGAAGCTCTGCCAGCGGTTCTCCGCGGGGTTGTAGACGTCCACGCGCGGCAGGTTCGCAGGCGGTCCGTCCTTCAGGTACTGGGCGAGGAACGGCAGCACCATGTCGTCGCGGAACTGCCTGGCGGTGTCGCCGACCCAGCGGAACGGGCCGAGGTTCCAGCCGGCGCCGTTGACCTGGCTGTGGAACCACGGGCCCATCACCAGCCAGTTGTTCGCGCCGTGGCCGGCGGCTTTGAGCGCGCTCCAACTGTGGTTGGCGCCCCACATGTCCTCCTGGTCCCACAGGCCCTGCTCCCACAGGGTCGGCACGTCCGAGGGGTGCGCCGCCAGCATCCGGTCCAGCGCCTGGCCCTGCCAGAACGCGTCGTAGGCCGGGTGCGCCGCCATCTTGCGCCACCAGCCGAGCTGGTCGAAGCCGTTCGCCACGGCCATGGCGCCGGGGGTGCCGGCGGCGAGGAAGGTCTCGTAGTCGTCGTAGGCGGCGCGGGGGATGTCCTCGCCCTCGCCCTTCTGCTCGGTCTGCCCGGCGATGTAGTCGAGGTTGGGCTGGCGGAACGCGCCGTAGTGGTACCAGTCGTCGCCCATCCAGCCGTCCACCATCGGGCTTTCCGGCACCGCGGCGCGCAGCGCGGGGTGGGGGTCGAGCAGCGCCATCGCCACGGTGAAGCCCTCGTACGACGAGCCGATCATGCCCACGCGCCCGTTGGACTGCGGCAGGTTCTTCACCAGCCAGTCGATCGTGTCCCAGGCGTCGGTGGTGTTGTCGGTTGCGGACGGGTTGAGCGGGCCGCGCACGGGGCGGGTCATCTCGTAGGCGCCCTCGGAGCCGTGCTTGCCGCGCACGTCCTGGTAGACGCGGATGAAGCCGGCCTGCACGAAGCCAGAGTCCGCCTCGGGCAGCAGCGCGAGCATGGAGGGCGCGAAGGCGGTGCGCGCCGCCCGTTTCGCGGCGTTGTAGGGGGTGCGGGTCAGCACGATCGGCGCGCCGTGCGCGTCCTTCGGGACGACGATGACCGTGTAGAGCTTCACGCCGTCGCGCATCGGGATCATCTCGACGCGCTTGACGTAGTCGTTGCCCGCGTCGGGCCTGGCGAACTC
Organism: Janthinobacterium lividum; assembly: GCA_050920955.1. GTDB lineage: Bacteria > Pseudomonadota > Alphaproteobacteria > Acetobacterales > Acetobacteraceae > CAXSEF01. The sequence goes on from JBPBQS010000207.1 coordinate 7,650, forward strand.
GGCCGGGATGTCGCCCGGCGGCGGCGTGGGCGCGGGGTCCGCCAGGACTGCTGCAGGCAGCAGGACGGCGAGCGCGGCGGACAGCAGGATCGTCCTGGCAGGCGGCATTGTCGTCGGCTCCGTTCGGCTCGTCCGGTCGGCATGACGCGGGCGGACGCCTGCGGCGACGGAAGGCTGTCTCCCGCCGGCAGGTCAGGCGGAGCATCGCACCGCGAGCCCCGGCGTCCATACCTCGGAACCGGGGATGGCCATGCCCGTCCCGGCGCCGCGGACGTCCTTCGCGGGACTGTGCTCTGCCGCCGGGCGGGCTAGCCCTCCTGGGGCTCGGCGGCCCTGGCCGGCTTGCGGCCGCGCGTCTTCGGGGCGGGCGCCGCCTGCTGCGCCTCCGGCGTGGCCGCCGCCACGGCGCCCTGGGGCTTGCGCCCCAGCCCGATCGACTTGGCCAGGGCGGAGCGGCGCTCGGCGTAGTCCGGCGCCACCATGGGGTAGTCCGGCGGCAGGCCCCAGCGCTCGCGATAGGCGTGCGGCGTCAGGCCGTACGACCGCATCAGGTGCCGCTTGAGCATCTTGAGCTTCTTGCCGTCCTCCAGGCAGACGATGTGGTCGGCGAACACCGACTTCTTCACCGGAACCGCCGGGGTGGGGGGCGCCTCCGGAACGTTCGCCGGGCCCGTCATGATGCCGGCGAAGCTCTGGAACACGCGGTCGATCAACGCGGGCAGTTCGCTGCCCGGCATCGCGTTCTTCCTGGTGTATGCGGCCACGATCCTCGCCGTCAGCGCCAGTATGGAGGCCGGCTTGGCGTCGTCCGCGGAAGCATCGAAATTCATGTCTGTCATATCAAGGTCCGTTCGCGCCCGGTCAAGCCGTCTTGATATGGGAGTTGGCGAAGTCGAGATAGTCCTATGCTCGCTTTCATGCCGAATTTGTCGCGCGTCGCGGAGTACCCGCGTATCTTTATTCCCGCCCTGTGCGGCGATGGTGGCGACGGCCCCCCGCAACTCGCCCCGGGACATGGTTCTCTCTCCGGAGCTGCCTTCGGTGATCACCCGATCTCGCGCGCGAGCCGCACGCCGAACATGGAGTCCGGATCCGGCAGGCAAGCGCGCAGGACGGCTGCCGCAGCGACCCGCGGCAGACTGCCACGGTGCGCGAGGCGGAACCGCCTGCGGCGCCACGGCCGTGCTAGTGCGCGTGCGCCTCGTCCACGTCGTAGCCGAGCCACTCCTCGACGATCTCCGTGACCTCGTCCGGCTTCTCGATCGTCGGCAGGTGCCCGCAGCCGTCCAGCGCGAAGTAGTGCGCATGCGGCAGCGCGTCCGAGAGCCTGCGCCCCGTCGCGACCGGCACCAGGGCGTCGTCCTTGCCCCAGACCACCAGCGCCGGGACGTGCAGCGTGCCGAGCCGCTCCCACACGTCCTCGCCCGCCGCCACCGCGCGCATCTGCGCCCCGCCGTCCCTGCCGCCCACGCGCCGCGCCATCGCCTCGAACGTGGCCCGGGCCGCGGCGTGCTGCGGGGCCACGACCAGGCCGGCGAGCATCGCGATCGCGTCCTCCGTCCTGTCCTCGACCATCCCCGCCATGCCCAGGGCCTGCTCGCGGTCGGGCGCGCCGGGGTTGGCGCCCATCAGCCACAGGCCGCGCATGCGCCCGGGCGCCGCCAGCGCGACCTCGATCGCGAGCCGCGCGCCATACGAGGTGCCGCACAGCACGAAGCGCTCCGGGGCACGGGCCAGGATGTCGGCGACGCTCTCGGCCAGGGTCGGGTGCGGCGACATCATCACCTGCGCAGCGACCTTGTCCTCCAGGCCGGCCAGCACCTCGGCGTACAGCGCCTCGTCGCAGAGCAAGGCCGGGATGAGGACCATCGGGATCTTGTCGGCCATGGCGTGTTCCTTCGGTGTCGGCAGGCAGGCGAGATCGGGCTCCGCCCGAACCCGCCAGAGGGCCGGGCCCTTTGGAAACCCTTCCCTGGCGCCTGGGTTCCGAGGGCCCGGCCTCAGGCCCGCTCAGGCCTCGTCGGACCAGGCCTCCGGCACGATGGCGAACGCGTCGCCCGCGCGCGCGACGTGGGCGAAGGGCGGGAACGCCAGGTGGATGCCGGCGACGCAGGTGCCAGCGTCGGCCGCCGCCCCCAGCACGCGGCGCCGTGTGGCCTCCGCCATGTCCTGGTCGGTGTCGAACACCAACGTGGCCTCCGGACGCGACGCCTGCACGGAGGCCACGTGCACCACGTCGGCCAGGAGCAGCACCGCGTCCGCGCCGGCCCCGATGCGGTAGCCGGTGTGGCCGGGGGTGTGGCCCGGCATCGCCTCGGCGACCACGCCGGGCAGCACCGCCTCGCCGTCGGCGGACAGGCGCACGCGCCCGGCATAGGCGTCGAGCAGCGCGCGCGCCGCCCGGAAGGTGGAGTGCGCCTGGGGCGGCGCCTTGGCCATGACGGCCTCGCTGCCCCAGTACGCGGCCTCCGCCCGCGGCACCACCAGCTCGGCGCGCGGGAAGGTTGCGCGGCCGCCAGCGTCGAGCAGGCCGCCGGTGTGGTCGGCGTGCATGTGGGTGAGCAGCACGGCGTCGATGTCGCCGGGCGCCAGGTCGGCGGCGGCCATGGACTGCGGCAGGCGGCCGGCGGTCTCCGGGCCGCCGGGGCCGTAGCCGGCGTCGATCAGCGCCACGCGGCCGTCCGGCAGGTGCAGGGCGAAGACGGTGATGCTGATCGCCAGGCCGGCCGGCTCGAAGGCGGCGCGTCGCAGGCGGGCGACCTCATCGGCAGGCACGCGCTGGATCACCTCGGCGCCCATGTGGAGCACGCCGTCGTGCAGCGCGGTCACCACGACGTCGCCGGCGCGCCTGCGGTAGTAGCCGGGGGCCTGGGGAAGGTCGATCATCGTGCCGTGTCCTTGCAGGAGGAAGAAAGGTTGAGGCTCCGCCTCAAACTCCGCCAAAGGCTGCGCCCTTGGAACGCACCACTTAAGTGGATGGGATCAAAGGGTCCTTGGACCCTTTGCGGGTTCGGGCAGAGCCCGACCTTCCTTAAGCTCCGAGGCGCCCCGCCAGGTCCTGCGTGAACTGCCACGCCACGCGCCCCGACCGCCCGCCCCGCGTCTGCGACCACTCCAGCGCCTGCGCGCGCAGGGCCTCGGGCGCGACCGGCAGCGCCAGGGCGTCGGCGTATCCGGCGACCATGGCGAGGTAGGTGTCCTGGTCGCAGGCGTGGAAGCCGATCCACAGGCCGAAGCGGTCGGACAGCGAGACCTTCTCCTCGACCGCCTCGCCGGGGGTGATCGCGGTGGAGCGCTCGTTGTCGATCATGTCGCGCGGCATCAGGTGGCGCCGGTTCGACGTGGCGTAGAACAGCACCGTCTCCGGCCGCCCCTCGATGCCGCCGTCGAGCACGGACTTCAGCGCCTTGTAGTCGGCGTCCTCGCGCTCGAACGACAGGTCGTCGCAGAACACGAGGCAGCGGCGCGGATGGGCGCGCAGCACGCGCAGCAGCTCGGGCAGGGTCGCGATGTCGCCGCGCTCGATCTCGATCAGGGCGAGCGAGCCGGGGCGCTCGGCGTTGGCCTGGGCGTGGGCTGCCTTGACCAGCGAGGACTTGCCCATGCCGCGCGCGCCCCAGAGCATCGCGTTGTTCGCCGGCAGGCCGCGCGAGAAGCGCAGCGTGTTCTCCAGCACCGTGGCGCGCTGCCGCTCCACGCCGCGCAGCAGGCCGATGTCGACGTGGGCGATGCGGGCGACCGGCTGCAGCTCCGGGCGCTCGGGGTGCCACACGAAGCCGTCGGCGCCGGACAGGTCGATGGCGCGGGCGGGCGGGGGGGCGAGACGCTCCAGCGCCTCGGCGACGCGGCGCAGGAGGTCGGCGGTCTCGGCGGGCAGGGCGGCGTCGGGCATGGGCGGCGATCCGGCGGGTCGTGTTTCGGGGAGGGCGGCGGCGGCGCGCCTTGCCGGCGTGGCACGGGCGGGCCGGGTGCCCGGCCCTTGCGGTAGCTGCGTGCCTGCGGGGCGGGCATGCCCGGGGTGCGCGATGTGTGTTGACGCGCGGTCGGCGGAACCTATGGTCCCCCGCAGAACTCGGCAACCCGGAAGCCACAGCCATGAGCCTGCTCGACCTGCTGATCCCGCCCGCCCACGCGCAGGAAGCCGGGGGGCTGTCCGGGATCCTCGGCAACGGCCAGCTCCTGCAGTTCCTGCCGATCGTGCTGGTGTTCGTGGTGTTCTGGTTCCTGCTGCTCCGGCCGCAGCAGCAGGCGGCCAAGACGCTCAAGGCGCAGCTCGGCGCGCTCAAGCGCAACGACCGCGTCGTCACCTCGGGCGGCATCGTGGCGACGGTGACGCGGGTGCGCGACGGGGTGCGCGAGATGGAGGTCGAGATCGCGCCGAACGTGCGCGTCACCGTGCTGCGCGAGACCATCACCGGGGTCTACGTGCCCACGCCCGCGAACGACACCAAGCCGGCGGCGAAGGTTTCCTGACGGCCGAGCTTCCGCAGGGCCGCGGGGGTCCGGCGAGGCGTCCCGGCCGCCGAGGCAGGGGCGCGGCTTCGGCCATCGCGGCGCTGCTGGCGATAGGAGGGTGCACGTCGCTGCCCGGCCTCGGCCTGTTCGCTGCCCTGCCGCCGGTTGCGCAGCCGGCCGCCGTGCCGGGCCCGGCGGCGGACGACGCCGAGGCGCCGGTGCCCGACGGGCGCTATGCCGGGCTGGCGATCCTCACCGCCTTTCACGGTGACTGCAACGCGGGCGGGACGGGCCAGATCGTGGTGCACGGCGGCACCGTCGCCTACCGCGACGACCGCAACCCCGCGCTGTCCGGCCTGCTCGGCGAGCACGGCGTGGTTGACCTCGCGTCGGGCACAACCCGGCTGAGCGGCCGATTTGATGGCGCGGTGTTCACCGGGCGCATTGCGGGCGGCGCCTGCGAGTATCAGATGCGGTTCGAGCGCATGCCGGAATAGAGGCCTGCGCGCGGCGTTGGGCAGACAGCCCCGCCCGTTCGGACACGAGTTTCGCCGCCCCCGGCCAGGGCGCGGCTTCGGCGTCGCGGCGGCACCCGACCGACGTCGCAGGGACGGGTCAGGGTCGCGTTTCCGGGATCGTCTCCCGGGCCAGCACCGGGCAGGACAGCAATGGACCAGACCGACCGCTACGATCCCGACGCCTTCGACTTCCTGGGTCCGCCGTTCGCGGTGCCCGTGCGCGGCGACTTGCTGCTCACGATCCCGCAGGAGGACGCGCTCTCCGGGGCGCTGAACTCGATCGGCCGCGGCGTCGGGCTGGTGCTGATCGCCGGCGAGGCGGGGTCGGGGCGCACGCTGGTGGCCGACGCGCTGGCGGACTCGCTGCGGGCGCGCGGCATGGCGGTCGACCAGGTCGCGCGGCTCGGCGGTCCCGGCGGCGGCGCGCTGCTGGCCAGGGTCGCGCCACTGCTCGGGGTGGCGCCGGGCCGGCTCGCGCCGGCGCTGGCGGCGCTCGCGGCGGCCACGCGCGGCGGCGGGTCGCACGTCGCCCCCGAGGCAGGCGGTGCGGCGCGCGGCCTCGCGGCCGGGCAGGGAGGGCCGGGCATCGGGACGGGCCATGCCGCAACCGGCGTGATCGACCGCGACAGGCCGGCCAGGGCGCCGGACGGCGGGCGCCTCGCGGCCGAGGCACGGCCCGGGCGCACGCTTGCGGTGGTGGTGGACGATGCCGGCACCTGGCCGGACGAGGATCTGGTGCTGCTGGTCTCGCTGGCGGGGCTGCGGGTCGGCGATGCCCCTCTGCTGCGGGCCGTGCTGATCGGCGACGCGGCGCTGTCGCAGCGCGTCGCCACGCTCCGCGGCGGGGCGGCCGGGACCACGGGGGCGGCGGGCGGCGGACAGGACGCGCCGGAGGTGGTGTCGCTGCGCATCCCGCCGCTGACCCTGCGCCAGGGCGAGGAATACCTCGCGCACCGCATCGCCGCCGCGGGGGGCAGCCTGCAGCGCACCATGTCGCCGGGGGCGGTCGAGGAGATCCTCCTGCGCTGCGGCGGCAATCCTGGCCGCATCGACCGTCTGGCCGACGACTGCCTGGCGATCGCCGCGCGCCGGCGCCGGCGCACCGTGACGGCGACGGTGGTGCGCATGGCGCGCCGGGCGCCCCGGCAGCGGCGGCGGCTGTCTGTGCCGGTGGCGTACGCCCTGCTCGGCGTGGTCGGCGGCGCGATCGCCACGGGAACCGGGGTGGCGCTGGCCCTGCACGGCTGGTCCCAGCCGGCCGGCGAGGCACCGGTCCGCGGCGATCCGGCGCTGTTTGCCGGAGCCGGGCGGTTCGGGGCGCCCGACGCGGCGACCCTGCCGCCCGCCCCCGCCCCCCGTGTCCTGCCGCAGCCCTACGTGCCGGAGTATCCCGCACAGGGGTTCGGCGGTGTCGTGCCGCGCCAGGCCCTGCCGGCGGCGCCACCGACGCGGCTCGCGCTTGCCCCGTCCCCGGTCGCGCCCCTGCTTCCGGGCGTGGAGATGCCGTCGTGGCCTGCCGTGCCGCCGCTGCCGGTGGCCGTTCCCTCCACGATCCGCACGCCCGGTCTCGCGGACGTGGCCGGCGACGCGCCTCCCGTGCTGCCGCCCGCACCCGCGTCGCCGCCCGTGCAGGGCCCTGCCGCCGAGGCGGAGCTCCCGCCGGCACCGACAGCCCCCGCCATCGTCGCGCCCCCGGTCGGTGCACGGACTCCGGCCACCCAGGATGCGGCACCTGCCCTCGCGCCGCCGCGGGCCACGACCGTGCCGCCGCTTCCCGTGCCGCCACCCGCCCCGTCCCGTCAGCCGCCATCCGGGCCTCGTGACGGACTCGTCGTGACGCATGTGGCGCGGGGGCACGACACGACGGCGACTCTGCTGGGCCGCATCTGGGGAGGGGACGATCCGACGGCGCGCGCCCTGTTCCGCTCGCTCAACCCCGGGATCGACCCGCAGGGGCCCTGGCCTTCGGGGACCGTGGTGACGGTGCCGCAGCGCCTGCGCGGCCAGCAGGGCAGTGCCCGGACCGTGCTGCCGGAGCCGCCTCGCGTATCCCGGGCCGCGCGCGCCAGGGAGGGCCAGGCTCCGCGTTCGAGGGAGGAGGCGGTGCACGACAACCCGGCGGGGCAGCAGCGGTCGGGCGTGCCGTATTTCTGCCGGTCGATCCTGCCGCAGAACGGGGCGGAGGACGCCTACACCCGCCAGGTCTGCGGGCGCTGAGGGTGCGTCCCCCGGCCGTATGCCGGGGGACAGGTCGGCAGGCGCACCGCGGCGCGCCCGTGCCGGCTCAGGCGCCGGCGAGCTGGCTTTCGGCGAACTCGTAGTTGGCGATCTTGTCCAGCCAGTTGGTCACGTAGTCCGGGCGGCGGTTGCGGAAGTCCAGGTAGTAGCTGTGCTCCCACACGTCGATGCCGAGCAGCGCGGTGCCCTCGCCGGTGGCCAGCGGGTTCGAGCCGTTCGGCGTCTTGGTCACCTTGAGCTTGCCGTCCGCGCCGGCGATCAGCCACGCCCAGCCGGAGCCGAACTGCGTGGTGGCCGCGGTCTTGAAGGCGTCCTTGAACTGGGCAACCCCCCCGAAATCCTCGGTGAGCTTCTGCTCGAGACGGCCGGGAATGCCGCCGCCGGTCGGGCTCATGTTCTGCCAGAACAGGATGTGGTTCCAATGCTGGCCGGCGTTGTTGAACACCGGGGCCATGTCCGGCTTGCCGTTGGTCATCTGCACGATCTCGTCGAGCGACTTGCCCTGCAGCTGCGGGTCCTTCTCGACGAAGCCGTTCAGTGCGGTGACGTAGGCCTGGTGGTGCTTGTCGTGGTGCAGCTCCAGGGTCTCCTGGCACATGCCCTGCGCGGCGAGCGCGCTCTTGTCGTAGGGAAGGGCGGGAAGGTCGAACGCCATGGTGCACACTCCGTGATGAGGGCCGCGACGCCCGTCGGGCGCTGCACGGCAGCCCATAGTAACGCCGGCGCGATGGTTGGTTCCGGCGCGCAGGGAGGAAGGCCAGGGCGCTGCCCTGGACCCGCCGGGGGCAGGCGCCCCCGGACCCGCGCACACGAAGGCAGGCGCGCCGCGATCGCCCGGCCTTGCCCGCCGTCGTTTCGCAGGCCATCTGCGCCGCATGCCGTCCCCCTCCGCCGGGCTGGTGCGCCGCCACGATCCCGACCGTTTCCTCTGCGCGCTGTTCGCGCCCGAGGCGCTGCGCGAGCGGCTGTTCGTGCTCTACGCGTTCAACCACGAGCTGGCGCGGGCGCGCGAGGTCGCCTCCGTGCCGATGCTGGCGCTGATCCGGCTGCAGTGGTGGCGCGAGGTGGTCGAGGGCGCGCGGCGCAGCCACGAGGTCGCCGGGCCGCTGCTCGACGCCGTCGAGGCGGGCGCGCTCGACCGCGCGGCGCTGCTGTCACTGGTCGAGGCGCGCGAGACGGAAGCGGAGGACGCGATTCCCACGCTCGACGCCTGGCGCGCGCACGTGCTGGCCGGCGCGGGCGGGCTCGCGGCGGAGGCGGCGCGGTGCCTGGGCGGCGATGCGGACGGCGTGCAGGCGGCCCGGGCGCTGGGCGCGGCCTACGGGGTGGCGGGGATGCTGCGCAGCGTGCCGGCGCTGGCGCGGCAGGGGCGGTGCCTGCTGCCGGAGGACGTGCTGGCGCGGCACGGGCTGGACCGGGACAGCGTGATCGCGGCTCCGCGGTCGCCGGGCATGGCCGGGGTGCGCGCCGAGCTGGCTGCGGAGGGGCGGGCCCTGCTGCAGGAAGGGCGCGCGGTGCGTCTGCCGCGCCAGGTGGTGGCGGCCGTGCTGCCGGCGGTACTGGCGCGGCGCGACCTGGCGCGCGGCGGGGACGGCGAGGCGGGGGCGAGGGGACTGGGCGACCGGGTGGCGGTGATGCTGGCGGCGGCACGCGGGCGCGTCTGAGCCAAGCGTCGTGGTTTCCAGGCCGTCCGTGGCAGGGCTTGCGACCCGCGGAGGGCGCATGGGTCCCTTGCCCGTCCCGCTCGGTCACGATCATGTCCACTGTCTTGCGCGATTGTTGCAGCGGGTGTCAGCTTGTGAAGATCGTGTAAACCGATGTGAGGGCGACGACATGGACGGCAGCAGACGCGCATTTCTCGGGACCGCGGCGCTCACGGCGGGCACGCTCGCCGCGCTGACGGGGGTGGCCTCGGCCGACGACAAGAGTTCGGTCAACGACAAGGGCCAGGCGGGCGAGGGCGGCTTCGGCCGCGACGTCCAGCAGCTCAAGCCCGGCGCCGAGGTCGCGTACCACAACCCGCAGGACATCGGCGAGATGCCGGAGTTCACGCGTTCGCTGGACGGCAGCGCGCCGAAGATCACCTCGGGCGGCTGGGCCAAGGAGTCGACCGAGCACAACCTGCCGATCATGAAGAACCTCGCGTCGGTTCACATGTTCCTCGACCCTGGCGCCTCGCGCGAGCTGCACTGGCACGCGATCGCCGCCGAGTGGGCCTACGTGATCGACGGGCATTGCCAGACCGTGGTGCTCGACCCGTCGGGCCAGACGGAGATCAACAACTACGGCCCCGGCGACCTGTGGTTCTTCCCCAAGGGCCACGGCCATTCCATCCAGACGATCGGCGACAAGCCGGTGCACTTCCTGCTGGTGTTCGACAACGGCGCGTTTTCCGAGCACGGCACCTTCTCGATCTCGGACTGGGTGAACGTCACGCCCAAGGACATGCTGGCGGCCAACTTCGGCCTGACCCCGGCAGCGTTCGACGTGTTCCCCAAGGGCGAGACCTACATCCAGGCGGGCCCGGTCCTGCCGGTCGCGCAGGCGATCGATGCGCCCTGGCCCAAGGAGTCGACCCACAAGTTCAGCCTGCTGAAGGACGTGCGGGCCCGCCGCGACTTCGAGGGCGGCACCCTCAACCTCGCCACCGTGGACGAGTGGCCGATCTCGACCACCATGTCGGGCGCGCTGATGGTCATCAAGCCGGGCCAGATGAAGGAGCTGCACTGGAACCCGAACGCCAGCGAGATCCAGTACTACCTCAAGGGCACCGGCCAGGTCGTGATGTTCGGCTCGGGCGGGCGCGGCAAGCTCGCCAACGTCAAGGCCGGCGACACCGCCTACATCCCCGCCGGATACGGGCATGCGATGCGCAACACCGGCGACACGGACCTCGAGATCATCCAGGCCTGGGACGCGGGCAAGTTCGAGGAGATCACCCTCAAGCACTGGATGGCCACGGCGCCGAAGTACCTGCTGTCCAACAACATGGTCGGCGTTCCCCAGGCCACGCTGGACAAGATCCAGGAGGCCTGACCACGAGACCGTGGTGTCCCGGCACGTCCGGGAAGCCACGGTAGGTTTCGGGCATGTTCGCGCGGGCTTGTCCGCGTCGGGCATGACCCCGGGTGCCGGCGCGGCGTAGTCTCCGGCGCCAGCACGCGTTCCGCGGGCCGGCCATCGAGGTCCGCCATGCTCCCCTTCCTGATCGTTCCCGCAGTCCTCCTCGTCCTGCTGCTGCTGCGCACCGTGCGGGTGGCGCCGGAGTGGCGGCGCGTCGTGGTGCTGCGCCTGGGGCGGTTCCAGGCGGTGCGCGGGCCGGGGCTCTACATCCTGCTGCCCGTCCTCGACACCATCGCCATGACCATCGACATGCGCATCCAGACCACCTCGATCACCGCCGAGCAGGCACTCACCCGCGACACCGTGGCCGTCGGCGTGGACGCCATCGTGTTCTGGCAGGTCGAGGACCCGCGCTCGGCCGCGATCAACATCGCCAGCTACGCCGAAGCCATCGAGCGCGTCAGCCAGACCAGCCTGCGCGAGATGATCGGCGCCTCGGACCTGTCGCGCCTTCTGTCGGACCGGCGCTCCGCGGACGAGCAGCTGCGCGTGACCATCGCCGGCAAGACGTCCGGCTGGGGCGTGGGCGTGCGTTCGGTCGAGATCCGCGACGTTGCCATCCCCGCCAGCCTGCAGGACGCCATGAGCCGCCAGGCGCAGGCGGAGCGGGAGAAGTCGGCACGCGTCACCCTGGCCTCGGCGGAGGGCGAGATCGCGCGGCAGGTGCTGGAGGCGGCGGCGGTCTACGCGGGCAACCCGGTCGCGCTGCAGCTGCGGCAGATGAACCTGCTCTACGAGATGAACAAGGACCGCGGGGTCACGGTGCTGGTGCCGACAGAGATGGCGGCGGCGCTGGGCGTCGTGGCGCGGGGGATGGCGGCGAAGGAATAGCAAGGCCGGGCTCTGCCCGGACCCGCCAGGGGCGAGCCGCCCCTGGACCGGCCTTACTTAAGAGATGCGTTCCAAGGGCGCAGCCTTTGGCGGAGTCCAGAGGCAGAGCCTCTGGCCTTGCTTGCTTCAGGCGAGCGTCTCGGCGAACAGCGCCTGCATCGACGCCCAGGACCGCGCGTCGGCCTCCGGGCTGTAGCGGATCGCGTCGGGCATGTTGCGCTTGGCCGCGCCCTGGTTGGTGAAGCTGTGCACCGTGTTGCCGTAGAGGTGCATCTGCCAGTCCGCATCGGCGCCGCGCATCTCGGACTCGAAGGCGGCGCGCTGCTCTGCGGGGATCATCGGGTCGTCGGCGCCGATGCACACCAGCACACGCGGCTGGATCTTCGTGCCGGCGGCGGCAGGCGAGGCGGTGCCGAGGCCACTGTGGAAGCCCACGACCGCCTGGAGCGCCGCGCCGTCACGGGCCAGCTCCAGCGCCATCGTGCCACCGAAGCAGAAGCCGATCGCCGCGACGCGGGCCGCGTCCGCCTCGGGGCGGGCGCGCAGGGCGTCGAGGCCGCCACGCGCGCGGGCGCGGGTCTTCAGGGGGTCGGCGAACAGCGGCTTGAGCAGGCCGATCGCGGTGTCGAGGTCGTCCTCCACGTGGCCGTCGCCGTGCAGGTCGCAGGCCAGCGCCACGTAGCCCAGTGCGGCCAGGCGCTCGGCGCGGCTGATCGCGTGCTCGCCCAGGCCGAACGCCTCGGGGAACACCAGCACGGCGGCGCGCGGGCCGGCGGCAGGCTCGAGGAACAGCTGGCTCCGCATGGTCAGGCCGTCGGCCTGGTAGGTCAGGGTCTCGTGGTGCATGGGAGCCTCCTCGCGGTTGCGGCGCATGGAGCACCGGGCACGGCGGGGGGCAATGGCACAACTGCGTGGGGCGAAGGACAGGAAGCAAGGCCGGGCTCTGCCCAGACCCGCCAAAGGCCAGAGGCCTTTGGAAACCGCTCCTTAAGCAAAGGTTTCCAAAGGCGAGCCTTTGGCGGAGTCCAGAGGCAGAGCCTCTGGCCTTGCTTCCTCCGGGCGGTTCTAAGGCGCCGCCGGGATGGTCCAGGGGATGTCGCTGTCGCGCACGGCCCCTTCGAACAACGGCTTGGCGAAGTAGAAGCCCTGGATGAATCGGGCGCCGACGGAGCGCAGCGCAGCCACCTCTGATGCCTGCTCCACGCCCTCGACCACCACCTTCACGCCGATCTCGTTGCCGAGCGAGATGAGGCTGGCGATGATGGCGAGCCGGGTGCGGTCCTTGTCGCAGTTCTGCACCAGGGCGCGGTCGACCTTGATGATGTCCGGCTTCAGCTCGGCCAGGCGCGCCAGGCCGGAGTAGCCGGTGGAGAAGTCGTCGAGCGCGATCTTGAAGCCGTGCTTGCGGTACTCGGTGATGATGGCCATCAGGTGGCCGGTGTCGGCGATGGTCTCGGACTCCAGGATCTCGAAGGTCAGGCGGTCGCGCGGGAAGCCGGTGCTGGCGGCGGCGCGCAGGGTCGCCTGGATGCAGGCCTGCGGCTGGTACACGGCGTTTGGCAGGAAGTTGATGCTGAGCTGGCGGTCGATGCCGAGGCGCGACGCGAGCCCGATCGCCTTCACGCGGCAGGCCTGGTCGAAGGCGTAGGTGTTCTCCGCCGTGACCTGGCCGAGGACGTGCCCGGCGCCCTCGCCGCCAGGGCCGCGCACCAGCGCCTCGTAGGCGTCGATGCGGCCGGCGTGCATGTCGACGATCGGCTGGAACGCCATCGTGAAGGGGAAGATCTGCGTGCCGTCGCGGCAGGCGGCGCATGCCTTTGCGGCGCGCAGCGTGGCCGCGTCCGGTGGCGAGGACCCTGCCCCGTCCGCCGGGGGCGTCACGCGCAGGAGCGGGACCAGGTTCCGGCTGACGTAGGACGGGCGGCCGTTCCTGCGCCGCTCGGCGGCCAGGACGGCGCCCTGCGGATCATGGCCGGGCTTCGACAGAAGGGACGATGCGTCAACCGGAGTGTCCATGGCCTGCCTGTTCCGAGATGTCGTCTTGAGGCGGGCATTAGGCGTCAAGATCGTGAACCTGGAGTGAAGAACGCCGCATCGGCGTCACGGGAAGACGGCCCACGCGGCAGGGTTGGCAAGGCGGCCGCGATGGCGGAGGCTTCCGGCAAAAGACGCAGGGGAGAACGGGATGGCGCGGAACCGGGTACGGAATGCGGCGGTGCTGGCGGCCGCGGTGCTGGCGGGCGCGGTGCTGGCGGGCGCGGGGCAGGCGCGGGCGGCGGCGCCGGAGATGGCGGAGTTCACCGTGCCGTCGGGCGACCCGGGCATCTCGCTCTACGTGCGCAACAAGCACCCGGCGGGACTCGACCATTTCTCGTCGGACCGCACGCTGCTCTACGTGCACGGGGCGACGTATCCGGCGGAGACGGCGTTCGACCTGCCGGTGGGCGGGGCGTCGATGATGGACCTGCTGGCAGAGCGGGGCTGGGACGTGTGGCTCCTCGACGTGCGCGGCTACGGGCGCTCGACGCGGCCGCCGGAGATGGACGCGCCGGCCGACGCGCACGGGCCGATCGTGGACACGGCGACGGCGGCGCGCGACGTGGGCGCGGTCGTGGACTTCATCCGGCAGAAGCGCGGGGTGGCGAAGCTGGACCTGATGGGGTGGTCGTGGGGGACCTCGATCATGGGGCTCTACACGTCGACGCACGACGACGTGGTGAACCGACTCGTGCTGTATGCGCCGATGTGGCTGATGCACGAGAAGCCGCCGGCCGACGCCCCGCCGCTGGGCGCGTATCGCACGGTGACGCGCGCGGACGCGAAGGCGCGCTGGCTCAAGGGGGTGCCGGAGGCGGCGCAGGAGGCGCTGATCCCGCCCGGGTGGTTCGACCAGTGGGCGGACGCGACCTTCGCCACCGACCCGGTGGGGGCGGCGCAGAGCCCGCCGGTGCTGCGGGCGCCGAACGGGATCGTGGCGGACAGCCGCGTCTACTGGATGGCGGGCAAGCCGCTGTACCAGCCGTCGGCGATCACGGTGCCGACGCTGATCATCGACGCGGAGTGGGACGCCGACCTGCCGACCTACCAGGCGGCGGGGTATTTCGCGCAGCTCACCCACGCGCCGTACAAGCGGTGGGTGCAGCTCGGGGAGGGGACGCACACGGTGATCCTGGAGAAGAACCGGATGCAGTTCGTGCACGAGGTGGAGGGGTTCCTGGAGGAGCAGGACCCGACGGGCCTGAAGTAGGAGAATCCGTCGGGAGGGCCGGCTGCACGAGCCTCGGCAGCGCCGCAGGATCCGACATGGCGCGTTCCTCATGGCAAGGCGGCACGTGTTTGGGAGGCGGTCTGCCAGGTGGAAACGAAGTGGC
>JBPBQS010000046.1:0-21897 GCA_050920955.1 Janthinobacterium lividum
CCGAACTTGGTCCCCATCAGGCCGATCACGTCGCGCAGCACCCAGAGCAGCGGCATGTCCTGCGGGACGTCGACCTGGTGAGGCGCACCGTTGACGTTGAGCGTGATCATCAAGGCTTCTCCTGATGCATTCCGGAACCGGTATGCCGAATGCGGGGGGCGCTTTGCCACTCCCCGCCGATCAATCCTGGGCGACCCGACGACCTCGGGCCACCTGCACGCCCCGGCAACCGCCGGCACGCCAGCGCGCAACCTGCGCCTCAACGCTGCAGCGCACAATGAGGAAGGCCGCGGAGCCGCTCAGCCCACGCGCTGCAGGCCGGCGCCGCGGGTGCGCAGCCAGGCCTCGGCGGCCGCGCGGTGCGGGGTGAGCGCGTGCACCAGCGCCCAGAACCGCTCGCCGTGGTTCATGTGGCGCAGGTGCGCGACCTCGTGCGCCACGACGTAGTGCTGCACCGCCTCGGGGGCCAGGAGCAGGCGCCAGGACAGCATCACCGTGCCATCGGCGGTGCAGCTGCCCCAGCGCGTGCGCGTGTCCTTGACCACCACCCGCCGCGGCCGCAACCCGGCCTCCCGTCCGGCCTCCAGCGCCATCGCGGCGAACCGCCGCCGCGCCTCGGCCCGCAGGAACGTCGCGACCCGGCGCGACAGGAACTCCGCCCCGCCGGACACGAGCAGCTCGCCGCCCTCCAGCCACGCGCCGCCGCGCCCGGCCGGCACGTGGCGGATGCGGTGCGGCGTGTCCCCGATCGGCAGTGTCGCGCCGTTCTCGAACGCGAGCGGCGGCGGCAGGGCCGCCAGGCGGTCGGCGATCCAGGCGGCGTGGTCGGACAGCAGCGCCGTGCCCGTGCTCCGCGCCGCCCGTGCCGGCAGGGTCAGGACCACCGCCCCGGCACGCGCGTCGATGCGCAGGCTGGCGCGGCGCGCCCGTGCGCTCCGGCGCCACACCACGGGGACGGGGCCACACGGGGGCGAGGCGTCGGGACTCATGGCGGCAGGATGCACGGCTGCGTCCGGGGGAAGCAAGCAAGGCCGGGCTCTGCCCGGACCCGCCAAAGGCCTGGAGGCCTTTGGAAACCCATGACTTAAGTCAAGGATTCCAAAGGCGAGCCTTTGGCGGAGCTCGAGGCGGAGCCTCGACCTTGCCTACGCTGCCTCGCCGGCGCACCAGCCGCTCGACCAGGCCCACTGGAAGTTGTAGCCGCCGAGCCACCCCGTGACGTCCACCGCCTCGCCGACGACGAACAGGCCGGGCACGTCGTTGGCCGCCATGGTCCGCTGCGAGAGCGCGCGCGTGTCGACGCCGCCGCGCATGACCTCCGCCTTGGCGTAGCCCTCGGAGCCGGTGGGCGTGGCCTGCCAGGCCTTGAGGCGGGCGGCCAGGGCCAGGAGCGTGCGGTCGGGCGTGTCCGCGAGGTTGCGCGGCTTCGGCTCCGCGGGCGCAAGGGCGACGGCGAGGCGCTGCGGCAGGACCTCGGCGAGCACGGTGCGCAGCTCGGCCTTGGGGCGGGAGCGCTTGCGGCCGAGCAGGAAGGCGGCCGCGTCCTGGCCGGGGAGCAGGTCGAGCGTGATCGCCCCGCCGGCGCGCCACGACGACGAGACCTGCAGGATCGCCGGGCCGGACAGGCCGCGGTGGGTGAACAGCGTGGCCTCGCGGAAGGTGGCGCGGCGGCCCGCGCTGACGACCGTGTCCAGGGCCACGCCGCTGAGCGGCTGCATCAGGGCGAGGTCGTCGCCACCGAACGCCAGCGGCACCAGGGCAGGCGCGGTGGGGGTCACGGCGAGGCCGAAGCGGCGGGCGGCGTCGAGCGCGAAGCCGGTCGCGCCCATCTTCGGGATCGACAGGCCGCCGGTCGCGAGCACCAGGCTCTCGGCCTCCAGGGCGCCGCGGTCGGTCTCGACGCGGAAGCGGTCGGAGCGGGCGAGCTCCGTGGGGCGGGTGGCGAGGCGGATCTCGACGCCGGCGGCCTCGCACTCGGCCAGCAGCATGGCGACGATGCCGCGCGCCGAGCCGTCGCAGAACAGCTGCCCCAGCGTCTTCTCGTGCCACGCGATGCCGTGGCGATCGACCAGCGCCACGAAGTCGGCGGGCGTGTAGCGGCGCAGGGCGGAGCGGCAGAAGGCAGGATTCTCGGACAGGAACCGGTCGGGCGCGGTGTCGCGGTTGGTGAAGTTGCAGCGGCCGCCGCCGGAGACGAGGATCTTCGCGCCCGGCTCGGCCGCGTGGTCGAGCACCAGCACGCGGCGGCCACGGCGGCCGGCGGCGATCGCGCACATCAGGCCCGCGGCGCCGGCGCCGATCACGACGACGTCATGCTGTTCCATGGCGCGGATGTGGGGGCGCAGGGCGAGGGGAGCAAGCAAGGTTGAGGCTCTGCCTCAAACTCCGCCAAGGGCCGGGCCCTTGGATCGCCTTCACTTAAGTAGCGGGTTTCCAAAGGCCTCCAGGCCTTTGGCGGGTCTGGGCAGAGCCCAGCCTTGCTTCCTCGCTCAGACCTCGATCAGGTCGCCGGCCGGCAGGACCGCTGCCCGACGCTGCACGGCGCGGCGCTCGGCCTCGGCGTTGTCCTCCGCCGAGGCGGCGCGCTGGGCGGCGGGAAGGAACCGCAGCGGCAGGGCGCTGCCGCGGGCCGATGCGGCAAGGAGCCACGCGAGCGCCTCCACCGGGTCGGCCGCAGCGCCCTGGCCGAGCAGCAGAGCGGCGCCCAGCATCGCGGCCGCGTCGGCGTCGCCGGCCAAGGCCGCACGGTGCCACCAGTGCACGGCGGCCGCAGGGTCGCGCGGGGTGCCGATCGCCTCGTGGTGGATGCGGCCGAGGCGGGCGGCGGCGGCGGCCTCGCCCGCGGCGGCGGCCTGCTCCGCCCAGTGCCGTGCGGCCTGCGCATCGGGAGGCACGCCGTCGCCGTCGAGCAGCATCCGGCTCAGCATGTCCTGCGAGGGCGGGTCGCCCGCCTCGGCGGCACGCTGGTAGCAGCGCACGGCCTCGGCGCGGTCCGTGTCGAGCAGCAGGGTCGCGAGGTTGCGCCCGGCCACGCGGTCGCCGGCGTCCGCGGCGCACGCCAGCCAGCGGCGCGCCTCGCCGGGATCGGCGTCAACGCCGCGGCCGGTCGCCAGGCAGGCGCCGAGATTGGCCTGCGCCCGCACGTCGCCGGCCTCGGCGAGCGGCTGCCAGAGCGCCACGGCCTCGGCCCAGGCGCCGGCCGCCGCGTGGGAACGCGCCCGGGCAAGCGGGTCGGGACGGCGGCGGAACAGGGTCAGCATGGGGACAGGCCGAGGTCGGGACACCGCCCCGGACGACCGCGCCTCACGTCTGGACGAACAGCGGGTTGAGCCCGCCGCGACGGAAGCCTTCCTCGCGGATCAGCAGGTCGAGGGCGTAGGAGGCGATGTCGTCGGCGATCGGGTCGAGGCGCGGCTCGGCGTGCTGCTGCATGTGCTTGATGTAGGAGCGGCAGGTGCCGCAGGTCTCCACTGCCACGTCGGCCGACACCTCGGCGACGCCGTGGTAGAGCACCGCGTCCGTGGCGCCGCAGGCGGTGCACTTGACGCGGACGTGGTTCCACTGCGTGGCGCAGAGCGGGCAGGCGCAGTAGCGGGCCTTGGCCGCACGCGTCCAGCCGACGACGAGGCTGGCGACGGGCGCGCTGCCGCAGGCCGGGCACACGCCGTCCGCGACCGCCTTGAGCGCGCCGACGTCAAGGGCAGTGGCGCGTCGGGCGAGGTGAACCTGGAGCGCCGCGGCGGCGAACACGGACTCCGCGAGCTGATCGGCCGGGAAGGCGCCGGCGGCGATCGAGGTCGCAAGAGCGATACGCTCCGGGCCGGACAGGCCGGCGAGGCGGGCGGCGGCGTCGCGGGCAGCCTCGGGCACCAGGGCAGCGTCGAGCGCCGCCACGCCGGCAAGGACCCGGTCCAGGGTCTCGGCGAAAGCCGCGTCGCCGTCGAGGTCCTGCGGAGACAGCGGCGGCATGGCGTGGGTGAGGCGGAGGGCGAGCTCTGCCTCGTCGGCGGCCGGCAGGGGCGGCAGCGCCCCCAGCGTCGCGTGCTGCACCCGGGCGAGGCCGCCCAGGAAACGCAGGTAGTCGCCGAGCGGGTGGTCCACGGCCAGGGCGTCGAAGCGCTCGGCGCGTGCCGCGAACATCGTCGCGGGATCGGGCAGGCTGGCGAACGGGACCTCGTCCACGCCGCTGATCTTGCTCGGATCAGGGCGCAGGGCATCGCGGCGCGCGCGCTCGACCGCCTCGTCGGTGTCGGCGAGGGCCGGATCGACCGGGGCGTCGTCGTGATCGTCGGGCGACGAGCCGGGCGGGGTGTCGCGCAGGCTGCGTAGCAGCGAGCCGGCTCGTGGCCAGCGCGCCACGCTCAGTGGCTCCGGGCGGGCGGGCGTCCGGCCGGGGAGAGCGGCGTGCCCGGGTCGGTCAGGTCGCCGGACGTGCGGATGCCGCGGACCTGGCGCAGCCACTTGCGGTGGTGGCGGAAGGCCCAGCCGCCCGTGACGTTGCCGCGCGTCATCGCCCGGCCGGTGCCGCGGATCCAGATGCCGGCGTAGATGTGCACCAGGATGATCGCGATGGCGAAGATCGCCGCCATCGAGTGCAGCAGCACCGCCCACCGCTTGGTCTCGATGCTGGTCCAGCCGAAGAAGTACTGGTCCCAGATCACCAGGCCGGTGACGAACATCACGGCGATCAGCGCGGTCTGCGACCAGAACACGCCCTTCTGCCCGGCGTTGTACTTGCCGAGGTCGGGCAGGCGCTCGTGGTGGTTGGTGACCACGTCGCCGATGTGCATCGACCAGGCGACGTCGTCGCGGTTCGGCAGGTTCAGGCGCCAGAAACGCACGAGCAGGCCGAGAAAGCTCACGACCAGCACCACCCCGAACCAGGGATGGATGTTGCGCGTCGCCTGCCCGCCGCCGAACAGGCCGGACAGCCCGAACAGCAGCGGCGAGAACATCGCCAGGCCGCTGAGCGTCAGCAGCGTGAACAGGATCGCGGTCAGCCAGTGGTTGACGCGCTGGAAGCCCGTGTAGCGGGGGACGTAGCGGACGTCGGCGCCGTTGGCCTTCAATGGAGGCTTTCCCCGGGCTTGTGGGTGGGCGGCGTGGTCATGTCGGCGGCGACGGCCGGGGGCGTGGGCGTCTGGTCGTGGTCGATCATCTCGTCGGCCTCCGCCTCGTCCTCGGTCTCGACCTCGTTGGGGCCGACGGTGATGTAGTGCAGGAAGCCGCCGATGGTCGCGAACGCCAGCGTGGCAAGCCCGAACACCTTGAAGCCGCCCTTCCAGAACGCGACCAGCGGGCTGATGCGCGGCTTGTCGGGCAGGCCGGCGTAGAGGCTCGGCTTGTCGTTGTGGTGCAGCACGTACATCACGTGCGTGCCGCCGACGCCGGCCGGGTTGTAGAGGCCGGCGTTCTCGAAGCCGCGCGACTTCAGGTCGATGATCCGCTCGTCGGCGTGCTCGATCATCGCCTCCTTGGTGCCGAACATGATCGAGCCGGTCGGGCACGCCTTGGCGCAGGCCGGCGCCTGGCCGACAGCCACGCGGTCCGAGCACAGCGTGCACTTGTAGGCCTTGCGGTCCTCCTGGGACACGCGGGGGATGTTGAACGGGCAGCCCTTGATGCAGTAGCCGCAGCCGATGCAGTTCTCCTCGACGAAGTCCACGATGCCGTTCTGGTACTGGACGATCGCGCCGGGCGAGGGGCAGGCCTTGAGGCAGCCGGGGTCGGAGCAGTGCATGCAGCCGTCCTTGCGGATCAGCCACTCCAGGTTGCCCTGCTCGTTCTCGTGCTCGGTGAACCGCATCAGGGTCCAGGTCTTGGGCGTCAGGTCGTGCGGGTTCTCGTAGGCGCCGACGTTGACGCCGACATCCTCGCGCAGGTCGTTCCACTCGTCGCAGGCGGCCTGGCAGGCCTTGCAGCCGATGCACTTGGAGACGTCGATGAGCTTGGCCACCTCCGCCTTGGTGCGGATGTCGGGCGGCTGCTCCGTGGACGCGGAACGCTGGCGGATGTCGAGGGAGCTGTAGTCGGGCATGGCTCAGGTCCGTCCGAGAGAAAGGCCAGGGCTCTGCCCTGGACCCGCCAGGGGCAGCGCCCCTGGACCGGCACACACAAGGAAGGACGAGAAGTACCCCGCACCCAGGTCAGGGCTTCCAAAGGCGAGCCTCTGGCAGGGCCCAGGGACGGAGCCCCTGGCCTTCCTCATACCGACACCTTGTCGACCGGCGCCGTGGTGGGCTCGATGTTGACCAGCCACGCCTTGAACTCCGGCGTCTCGGTGTTCGCGTCGCCCACGACCGGGGTCAGCGAGTTCGGGCCCCAGCCCTTCTTCGCCGTGCCGGTGAAGCCGTAGTGATGCGGGATGCCGACCAGGTGGACCGGGGTGCCGTCGCACATCAGCGGCTTGATGCGCTTGGTCACCAGGGCCTTGGCCTTGATCTCGCCGCGCGGGCTCCAGACCCGGACCCAGCCGCCCTTGACGATGCCCTGCTGGGCGGCGAGCTGCTCGGAGATCTCGACGAACATCTCCGGCTGCAGGATCGCGTTGATCCGGGCGTGCTTGGTCCAGAAATGGAAGTGCTCGGTCAGGCGATAGCTGGTGGCGACGAAGGGGAAGTCCTTCGACGTGCCGAGCTGTGCCAGGTCGGACTTGAAGATGCGGCTGGCAGGATTGCCGCGGATCTTCGGCGCCATGAGGTTGACCTGCGGCGACTCGAACGGCTCGTAGTGCGCGGGGAAGGGGCCGTCGCGCATCAGGTCGCGGGTCCAGAGCCGGGCGACGCCCTCCTCGGTGAGGATGAACGGACCGACACCCTTCTCCGGCGCAACGGTGACGCCGTAGTCGGGCACGTCGAAGCCCACCCACTGCGTGCCGTTCCACTCGATGATCTTCTTGGACTCCGCCCAGGGCTTGCCAGAAGGATCGGCGGAGGCGCGGTTGTAGAGGATGCGGCGGTTGGCCGGCCACGCCCACGCCCAGGACGAGGCGATGCCGCGCCCGCCGGGGTCGGTATTGTCGCGGCGGGCCATCTGGTTGCCCTTCTCGGTGTAGCAGCCCGAGTACACCCAGCAGCCGCAGGCGGTGGTGCCGTCGTCGCGCAGCTGGGAGAAGCTGTCGACCTGGCGGCCGGCGGCGAGCGTCACCCCGCCCGCGTCGGTGATCTTCTCCAGCGTGTAGCCGTTGATCTCGCGCGCCAGCTCGTCCGGGCGCGGCGCGTCCGGCACGGCATACGACCAGTTGACGTTGAGGATCGGGTCGGGGAACGCCCCGCCCTCCTTCTGGTAGAGCGCCTTCAGCCTGGTGTGGATGCCGGCCATGATGTCGATGTCCGAGCGGCACTCCGCCGGCGGACGCTGCGCGGGCCAGTGCCACTGCAGCCAGCGCGACGAGTTGGACAGCGAGCCCTCGTCCTCGGCGAAGCAGGTGGTCGGCAGCTCGAACACCTCGGTCTGGATCGAGGCGGGGTCGACCGGGTTGTAGTCGCCGTGGTTCTCCCAGAACCGGGCGGTCTCGGTCTGCAGCGGGTCCATCACGACGATGAACTTCAGGTTCGCCAGCGCCTTGGCCATCTTGGCGCGGTTCGGGAAGGTCATCAGCGGGTTGAAGCCCTGGATGACGTAGCCGTTCATCTTGCCCTGCGCTGCCAGCTCGAAGGCGCGCAGCACGTCGTAGTTTGGCACGTCGAGCTTGGGCAGGTAGTCGTACGCCCAGTCGTTCTCCTTGGTCGCGGCCGTGCCGTACATCGCCTTCTGGAAGGAGACGAAGAACTTGGAATAGTTCTGCCAGTAGGAGGTCTGGTTCGGACGCAGCGGCTTGAACTGGCGCTTGCCGATGTAGGAGGCGTAGTCGGGCTCCTTCTCGGTGGGCAGGTTCAGGTAGCCCGGCAGCAGGTTGCTCATCAGGCCGAGGTCGGTCAGGCCCTGGATGTTGGAGTGCCCGCGCAGCGCGTTCATGCCGCCGCCGGCCTGGCCGATGTTGCCCAGCAGCGTCTGCACGATGCACATGCCTCGGATGTTCTGCGAGCCCTTGCTGTGGTGCGTCCAGCCGAGCGCGTAGAGCGAGGTCATCGTCCGCTCCGGCGTCGAGGTGGACGCGATCAGCTTGCAGACCTCGAGGAACTTGTCCCTGGGCGAGCCGCAGATCCTCTCCACCATCTCCGGCGTGTAGTCCGCGACGTGCTTCTTCAGCAGCTGGAACACCGAACGCGGGTGCTCGAGCGTCGGGTCGACCACCGCGTAGCCGTCCGGGCCGATGTCGTAGGTCCAGGTGGACTTGTCGTAGTCGCGCTTGCTCTCGTCGTAGCCGGTGAACAGGCCGTCCTGGTAGCCGAAGCCCTCGTTCACCACGAAGCCGGCGTTGGTGTAGGTCTTCACGTACTCATGCTGGATCAGGTCGTTGTCCAGCAGGTACTTCGAGACGCCGTTCAGGAAGGCGATGTCCGTGCCGGGACGGATCGGGCAGTACAGGTCAGCGACCGACGCCGTGCGGGTGAAGCGCGGGTCGACGACGATCAGGCGCGCGTTGTTGTGCGCCTTGGCCTCGACCACCCACTTGAAGCCGCAGGGGTGGGCCTCGGCGGCATTGCCGCCCATGACGACGACGACATCAGCGTTCTTGATGTCCATCCACGTGTTGGTCATCGCGCCGCGGCCGAAGGATGGAGCCAGACTGGCTACCGAAGGGCCGTGTCAAACTCTCGCCTGGTTGTCGAAGGCGAGGGCACCCATGCTCCTGACCGTCTTGTAGGTCAGGTAGGCGGTCTCGTTCGTGGTGGCCGAGGCGCCGAGGAAGCCGGTGGTGATCCAGCGGTTGACCGTCAGGTCGCCGTTCTTGGCCACGAAGTTCTTGTCGCGGTCGTCCTTGAGCAGGCGCGCGATGCGGTCGAGCGTCCAGTCCCAGGACACGCGCTTGAACTCCGAGGATCCGGGCGCGCGATACATCGGGTACTTGGTGCGCGTCTCGGAGTGCACGAAGTCGAGCAGCGCCGAGCCCTTCGGGCAGAGCGTGCCGCGGTTGACGGGGTGGTCGGGGTCGCCCTCGACGTGCAGCACGGAGGGGAGCGAGTTCTTCGCGTCGTCGCCCAGGCTGTACATGATGATGCCGCACGCGACCGAGCAGTACGGGCAGATGTTGCGGGTCTCGCGCGTCTGCTGGAGCTTGTAGGCCCGCACGGCCGCCGCCGCCGCGGGTTCGAGCGCCCCGAAGCCGAGCGAGCCGAGGGTGGACACCGCGATCCCGGCGCCGACGCCCTTGAGCAGCGTGCGGCGTGTCACCTGCACCGTCATGAACTGAGTCTCCAACCTGCCGGCCCGATCGTGGGTCCGCGGTCCTAAGAATTCGTAACGAAATCAGCCTTTTTGATGCCTGCCCCGCCGGGCCGGCGCAATCACTTTCTCGTAGGGTCGGCCTTTCCCGCCGCGCCCGGCTCGCTCGGGACCACCCCGGCCGGCCCCGGCTGGCGAACCGGCAGCGGCGCGCCAGGGTCGGCGCCGGGCGACTGGTCGATGGTCCCGGCCACCTCGCGCTGCTGGCTGGCGTGGTGGGCGTCGGACGCCTTCTCGCCCGGGGCGTCGGCGGACGCGCCCTGGGTGCGCGACACCGGCGCCCAGCTCCAGCCGTCCGGGCCGCTGCGGCCCTTGCCCGACATCGCGTCCGCGCCCTGGATCGGGGCTGCGGCCGCCGCGGCGCCGCTGCGGTCCTGGGCGCCTGCGGTCGCGGGCGTGACGGCGGCGGGCGCCTGGGCGCGTGCCGCGGCGGCCGTGCAGGACAGCAGCGCGGCGGCGAGAAGGACGGGACGGCGCATGGGCGGGTGTTCCTTGGGCTGCGGGTCGGGTGCCGTGGCGGTCAGGCTGGGCCATGACCCTTGACTCCACAAGTCCGGCCTTCTCCTGCCCGCGCGGATCAGGAGGAGGCCGGCATCAGAAGGCATCTGTTCAGGCCGGCGCGGTTCGCAAGGACCGGCCTTGCCGGGATGTCCGAGGAGCGCCCTCCCCCTTGCAGCCTGGCCGCGCGGACCCGCCTCGAAGATGGCGCGCAACATCCGGGGCTGCCGGGCGTCATAGGCTGGCCAATCCTCGGAGTCGCCCATGACGGATCACGATCGGGCGCCCGTCCCTGCCCCGGCGCGGCCCATGGAGCCCAGGATGCTGCGCGACGCCAAGCTCCGCGCCCTGCGCGACAACCCCACCGGCTACGCCATGCTGTCCACCGACCGTCGGGGCTTCGTCACGGAGTGGAGCGTCGCGGCCGCGACCCTGATGGGGTGGCGCGAGGAGGAGGTGCTCGGCCGACCCGTCGGGATGATCTTCACGCCGGAGGACCGCGCGGCCGGCGTGGTCCGGGCGGCCATGCGCGGCGCGGTGCGCACGGGCTGCGCGCGGCGCGAGCGCTGGCACATGCGCAGCGACGGCACGCGGTTCTGGGCCACCGGGGCGCTGACCTCGCTGCGCGACACCGACGGGCGGCTGATCGGCTTCCTCAAGATCCTGCTCGACCACACCGCGGAGCGCGCGGCGGACGAGGCGCTGCGCCTGTCCTCGGAGCGCCACCGCCTGGCGGCCCTGGCCACGCGCGACGTGATCTGGGACTGGGACCTGGACACCGGCGAAGTGGAGTGGAACGAGGCGCTCGCCGACGCCTACGGGCACCGCCTGCCCGGAGGCCATGCCGGCAGCGGCTGGTGGATCCAGCACGTGCACCCCGACGACCGTGCCCGCGTGCGCGCCGGGATGCAGGCCGCCCTGGACGGCGGGGCCACGAACTGGAGCGCGGAGTACCGGTTCCGGCGTGGCGACGGCAGCGAGGCCACCGTGCTCGACCGCGGCTTCGTGCTGCGCGACGCGTCCGGGCGGCCGACGCGCATGATCGGCGCGATGCTCGACCTCAGCGACCGGCGCGCCGCCCAGGCCAGGATGCAGGGCAGCGAGGACCGGCTGCGGCTCGCCACGGAAGCGGCGCGGCTGGGGACCTTCGAGTTCCGCCCGGACACGCGCAGCTTGATCGCCGACGCGCGGTGCCACGCGCTGTTCGGACTGGAGATGCCCGGCCGGGGCGGCGCGACGGAGGGCGGCGGGGCGGCCGCGGGCGAGCCGGGGTCCGGGGCGGCGGCGGAACGCACGCCCGGGCGGGGCGCGCCACCGCCGGACGAGGCGGCGTCGGCCGGGGTCGCCTCGTTCGTGGCGGCGATCCATCCGGCGGACCGCGAGCGCGTGCGCCGTGTCCTTGGCGCGACGCTCGGCGCGCAGGGAACGCGCAGCTTCGACCTGCAGTGCCGCAGCGTGGCGCCGGGCCAGGGCCTGGCGACAGGGAGCCCGGCGGAGGAACAGGACGCGGCCGGGGGCCGGGAGCGCTGGCTCACGGTGCGCGGCCTGGTGTTCGTGGAGGGCGGCGCGGCGGCACGGATGATCGGCACCGTGCTCGACATCACCGACCGGGTGCGCGCCGACGCCGCGCTGCGCGACATGAACGACACGCTGGAGCAGCGGGTGGAAAGCCGCACCGCCGCGCTGCGCCTGGCCGAGGAGCAGCTCCGGCAGGCGCAGAAGATGGAGGCGGTGGGCCAGCTCACCGGCGGGCTGGCGCACGACTTCAACAACCTGCTGACCGGGATCGGTGGGGCGCTGGAGATGATGCAGACCCGCGTCGCGCAGGGCCGCACCGAGCAGCTCGGGCGCTACATCGCCGCCGCCCAGGAGGCGGCCGGGCGCGCGGCCAAGCTCACCCATCGTCTGCTGGCGTTCTCGCGCCGCCAGACCCTGGACCCCAGGCCCACCGCGCCGGAGCGGCTGCTGGAGGGGATGCGCGAGCTGATCGTGCGCACGGTGGGGCCGCAGGTCGCGGTGGCGCTGGAGGTGGACCCGGAGCCGTGGCGGGTGCTGTGCGACGCCAACCAGCTCGAGAACGCCCTGCTGAACCTGTGCATCAACGCGCGCGACGCGATGCCCGACGGTGGCGCGCTGCTGATCGAGTGCCGCAACGCGGTGCTGGAGGAGGACCAGGTGCGTGACGCGCCGGCCGGCGAGTACGTGGCGATCCGGGTCACCGACACGGGCGCCGGGATGCTGCCCGACGTGATGGCGCGCGCCTTCGACCCGTTCTTCACCACCAAGCCGATCGGCCAGGGCACCGGGCTCGGCCTGTCGATGATTTACGGCTTCGTCAAGCAGAGCGGCGGCCAGGTCGGGCTGGCCAGCGAGCCCGGGCAGGGCACGGCGGTGGAGCTGTGCCTGCCGCGCCACCGGGGCGCGCTGGTCGCCGAGGCGGGCGAGGCCGCAGCCGACGCGGAGCCGGCGGCGACGTCGGGGACGGTGCTGCTGGTCGACGACGAGCGCTCGGTGCGCACGCTGCTGGGCGAGACGCTGGGGGCGCTGGGGCTGTCGGTGATCGAGGCGGAGGACGGGCCGGCGGGGCTGCGCGTCCTCGAGTCCGGCGTGCGCGTGGACGTGCTGGTGAGCGACGTCGGGCTGCCCGGCGGGCTGAACGGGCGCCAGCTCGCGGACCGGGCACGGGTGCTGCGGCCCGGGCTGCCCGTGCTGCTGATCACCGGCTACGCGGAGGCGGCGGTGCTCGGCGAGGGGATGCTGGAGCCGGGCATGGAGGTCGTGACCAAGCCGTTCTCCATGGCAGTGCTGGGACGCAGGGTCGCCACGGTGCTCGGGCAGCGCGGGCCGTGAAGAAAGGTTGAGGCTCCGCCTCAAACTCCGCCAAAGGCTGCGCCCTTGGAACGCATCCCTTAAGTGAGGCCAGTCCAGGGCGGCTCGCCCTGGCGGGTCCGGGCAGAGCCCGGCCTTGCTTTCTAGGCGGCAGGAGCACCGGGGTCACGCCAGACGCGCTCGAACGGCAGGCGCCAGGCGTGCGGCGCGATCAGCTGGTGGATCGACTTCGGGCCCCACGAGCCGGGCGGGTAGAGGCGCACCGGCGGCGGCGCCTCCAGCAGCGGCGTCGAGATCTCCCACAGCCGCTCGATGCCGTCCGACGTGGTGAACAGGGTGTGGTCGCCGCGCATGGCGTCCAGGATCAGGCGCTCGTAGGCCTCGAGCACGTCGCCGATGCGGCCGGTATCGCCCATCGCGAACTGCAGGCTGAGCTTGTCGAGCCGCATGCCGGGCCCGGGGCGCTTGCCGTAGAACGAGAGCGACATGCGCGACGCGTCGGCGAGGTCGAAGGTCAGGTGGTCCGGGCCCTGGGCGCCGACGCCGGAGCCCTGGGGGAACATGCTCTTCGGCGGCTCGCGGAAGGCGATGGAGATGATGCGCTGGCCCTCGGCGAGGCGCTTGCCGGTGCGCAGGAAGAAGGGCACGCCGGCCCAGCGCCAGTTGTCGATGGTGCAGCGCAGCGCGATGAAGGTCTCGGTGTCGGACTCCGGGTCCACGCCGGGCTCGGCGCGGTAGCCGGCGTACTGGCCGCGCACGACGTCCTTCGGGTCGAGCGGCAGCATGGAGCGGAACACCTTGTTCTTCTCCTCGCTGATCGGCGCGGGCTCCAGCGAGGTCGGCGGCTCCATCGCCATGAAGCCCAGGATCTGGAACAGGTGCGTCACCACCATGTCGCGGAACGCGCCGGTCTGCTCGTAGAAGCCGATGCGGTTGCCCAGGCCGAGGGTCTCGGGGACGTCGATCTGCACGTGGTCGATGAAGTTGCGGTTCCAGATCGGCTCGAACAGGCCGTTGGCGAAGCGGAAGGCCAGGATGTTCTGCGCCGGCTCCTTGCCGAGGAAGTGGTCGATGCGGAAGATCTGGTCCTCGGAGAACACCTCGTGGACGCGACTGTTGAGCAGGACGGCGCTGGCGAGGTCGGTGCCGAACGGCTTCTCCATGATGACGCGGCTGCGCTCCACCAGGCCGGCCTCGCGCAGCAGGCCGATCGCGGCCAGGGCGGCGCCGGGGGGCACGCTGAGATAGTGGATGCGCCGGCTCTCGCCCTCGAGCAGCCGCTCCGCCGCCTCCACCGCCTCGCGCAGCCGCCCCGGGCCGGCGGCGATCGGCACGTAGTCGAGCGTGGCCGCGAAGGCGGACCAGTCCGCCTCGGACACGGGACGCGCGGAGAACTGGTCGAGCGCCGTGCGGGCGAGGGCGCGGAAGGCGTCCGCGTCGATGACCTCCAGCGAGACGCCGACGATGCGACAGCCGGGGATGAAGCCGCGGCTGGCCAGGTGGAACAGGCCGGGGAGCAGCTTGCGGCGCGACAGGTCCCCGGTCGCGCCCACGAGCACGACCACCTGCGGGTGGCGCGGCCCGACGTCGTGGGGGATCCTGACCATGCGTGCTCCGTGGTGCTGCGGTTGCGAAGCCTAGCAGGAAACTCGCGTCCTGGGTGGTGGTACGCAGCGATGGTTCCGGCACCGGTGCCGGGAAGCAAGACCGGGCTCTGCCCGGACCCGCCAGGGGCGAGCCGCCCCTGGACCGGCGCTGCTTTGTTTTCACTCACGCCGGGCACGTCGTCGCCGGGTTCGACGGACGGGGTGCCGGTCCAGGGGCGGCTCGCCCCTGGCGGAGCTCGAGGCAGGGCCTCGACCTTGCCTGCCTGGCCGCTCCGGACGACCTGTCCGCTTCCGCCGCGCCCGGCGATGCTCTACGCACCAGGGCATGACCGCCAAGCGCCCGACCATCGGCCTGACCCTGGACTCCGAGGCCGCGGGAGGCTGGTCGAAATACCCCTGGTACGCCGTGCGGGCCAACTACGCGGACGCCATCGCCGAGGCGGGCGGGCTGCCGGTGGCGCTGCCGCACCATGCCGGGCTCGCGGAGGCATACCTCGACACGCTGGACGCGCTGGTGGTGACCGGGGGGGCGTTCGACGTCGACCCCGCGCTGTACGGCGGCGGCGAGATGCACGCGGCCACCAGCCTGAAGCGGGCGCGCACCGAGGCGGAGCTGGCGCTGCTGCGCGGGGCGCTGGCGCGCGACATGCCGGTGCTGGGGATCTGCGGCGGCCAGCAGCTCCTGGCGGTGGCGCTGGGCGGCACGCTGGTGCAGCACATCCCCGACGAGGTGCCGGGCGCGCTGGCCCACGAGCAGGCGACGCGCCACGACGAGCCGGCGCACGCGGTGCGGATCGCGCCGGGGACGCTGCTGGCGCGGCTGGTGGGGGCGGAGACGATGCGGGTGAACTCGTCGCACCACCAGGCGGTGCGCGACCCCGGGCCGGGTGCGGTGGTGGACGCCGTGGCGCCGGACGGGGTGGTGGAAGGGATCGAGGACCCGCGGCGGCGGTTCTGCCTGGGGGTGCAGTGGCACCCCGAGTTCCACTCCGACCCGGGCGACGCGCTGATCCTGGCCGGCCTGGTGCGGGCGTGCGGGGCATGAGCGGGCGCGGTCCGGGGCGGGGCAGGACGCCGCCGGGGTCCAGGGGGACGGCGGGCGGGTCCGACAGGACGCCGAAGCCGGCGGCGCCGGGCGGCCTGCGCGACAAGGCGCCTGCCGCGGGACGGCGCCCGGACGGGCACGGCAAGGCGGCGGAGGCCGGCGACGCGGCTCCGGCGCGCACCGGGCGGGCGTCGCACCCCGCCGCGCGACCAATGGCCGAGCGGCCGGCGCCGGAGGCAGGTCGCGGGGCCAAGGCGCGTCCGGAAGGAACGCGTGCGAGCGGGCGCCCGGAAGCGGCACGGCCACCCGCGGGCGGTGCGCGCGCCGTCAGGTCCGATGCAGCGCGTCGCGAGGCGACAATTCCGGCGGCCGACGCGGACGCCGCGCGACCCGAGGCCCCGCGACCCGAGGCCCGGGCACCCGGCGTCGAGGCCCCGAAAGGCCCTGGAGCGCTGCGCCGTTCACGCCCGGTCCGGCAGACGCGCAGCCACGCTGCCAAGCCGCAGCAGAAGGCGCCCGCTGCGGCCGCGCCGGGCGAGGCCGCCCCGGCCGGGGAGCGTGGCGAGCGCATCGCCAAGTGGCTCGCCCGCGCCGGCGTCGCCAGCCGGCGCGACGCGGAGAAGCTGCTCGCCGAGGGCAAGGTGCGCGTGAACAACGCGGTCATCACCCACCCCGCGACCTTCGTGGACGCGGGCGACCTGGTGCAGGTGAGCGGCGCGCTGGTCGAGGCGCCCGGCCGCGCGCGGCTGTGGCGCTACCACAAGCCGGACGGGCTGGTGACGACGCACCGCGATCCCGAGGGGCGCGACACCGTGTTCGCCGCCCTGCCGCCCGGCATGGGGCGCGTGGTCAGCGTCGGGCGGCTCGACCTCAACAGCGAGGGGCTGCTGCTGCTCACCAACGACGGCGGCCTGGCGCGCCGGCTGGAGATGCCCGCCAACGGCTGGCTCAGGCGCTACCGCGTGCGGGTGTACGGCGTGGTCGACGAGGCGGCGCTGGCCGGGCTCGCGTCGGGGATCGAGATCGACGGCGTGCGCTACGGCCCGATCGAGGCGGGGCTCGACAGCCGCAAGGGCAACAACGGCTGGATCACGGTGGGCCTGCGCGAAGGGCGCAACCGCGAGGTCCGGCGGGTCATGGAGCACCTGGGCCTGCGGGTCACGCGGCTGATCCGGGTGGCGTACGGACCGTTCCAGCTCGGGCTGCTGACGCGCGGCAGCGTCGAGGAGGTCACGGCGAAGGTGCTGCGCGAGCAGATCCCGGACCTGTGAGAGCAAGAAAGCAAGCAAGGCCAGAGGCTCTGCCTCTGGACTCCGCCAAAGGCAGGGCCTTTGGAAACCATCCCGAAGGAAGACAGCCCTTCGTCGCGCGGGGCCAGGGCGGCGCCCTGGCCTTCCTCCCCTGACCCGCATCATCGCGGGGGCGTTCCGCGGCCGGGCCCTGCGCGTGCCCGCGGGCGTCGGCACCCGCCCCACCGCCGACCGCGTGCGCCAGGCGCTGTTCGACGCCCTGCTGCACGCGCCCTGGGGTGGGCGGCTCGACGGGCTGGCGGTGCTCGACGCCTTCGCGGGCACCGGCGCGCTCGGTCTGGAGGCCCTGTCGCGCGGGGCGGCCCACGCCTCGTTCATCGAGCGCGAGCGCGGCGCGCTGGAGGCGGTGCGGGCCAACGTGGCGGCCTGCGGGGCGGACGCGCGCGCGACGGTGATCCCGGGCGACGCGCTGCGGCCGCCGCGGGGGCCGGCCTGCGCGGTGGTGTTCCTCGACCCGCCCTACGGGCAGGACCTGGTGGCGCGCGCGGTGCTGGCGCTGCGCGCGTCGGGGTGGGTGGCGGCAGGCGCGCTGGTGGTGGGCGAGGTCGGGCGCGAGGAGGCGACGCCGTCGGTGGGCGCCCTGCTCGACGAGCGGACGCACGGGGCGGCGCGGGTCTGCGTCTGGCGGGCGGAGGCGTAAGGAAGCAAGGTTGAGGCTCTGCCTCAAACTCCGCCAAAGGCGCGCCTTTGGAATCCTCTACTTAAGTAATGGGTTTCCAAAGGCCTCAGGCCTTTGGCGGGTCCGGGCAGAGCCCGGCCTTGCTTGCTTTCGCCTTTCGCGTGGGCGGCTCCGTTGCCTTGTCCCCGTAGTGGCACCACGCCGCCGCCGGGCAGCGCCAGCACTCCGGCGCGCGCGCCTTGCAGGTGTATCGGCCGTGCATGATGAGCCAGTGGTGGGCGGGGCGCAGGATCTCCGCGGGGATACGGGCGAGCAGGGCGTCCTCCACGGCGCGCACGGTGGCGCCGGGAGCCAGGCCGGTGCGGTTGCCCAGGCGGAAGACGTGGGTGTCCACCGCCATGGTGGCCTCGCCGAACGCGACGTTGAGCACGACGTTGGCGGTCTTGCGGCCGACGCCGGGCAGCGCCTCCAGCGACTCGCGGTCGAAGGGCACCGCGCCGGCGTGGCGCTCGACGAGCCGGGCGGCGAGACCGGCGAGGTTGCGGGCCTTGGACTGCCACAGGCCGACCTGGCGGATGTGCGCGGCGATGCCGTCGGCGCCGAGGGCGGCCATGGCGGCGGCGTCCGGGGCGGCGGCGAACAGGGCGGGGGTGGCGCGGTTCACGGAGGCGTCGGTGGCCTGCGCGGACAGCACCACGGCGACCAGCAGGGTGAACGGGTCGGAGTGGGCCAGCTCGGTCTGCATGTCGCCCTCGGGCACGGCGATCGCGGCCAGGAACGCGCGGACCTCGTCGGGCGACATCGGGGCGGCGAGGCTCTGGGGCGAGGGATCGGGCATCGCCGCAGTGTCGGGCGGGCACGGGCGGGCGGCAAGCCGTGGCGACGCGGCGCGGGCGCCCCTCCCCTTTCCTTCCGGCACGCCTAGTACGGTGGCCGCCAGCCGTAGGGCGGGGGCGCGGCGTAGGCGTACGGCCAGGCCCGCCCGTCCCACCCGGCGCCACGGTTGTCGTAGGGCGGCTCGGGGGACGGCCCGGCGACCACGGCGAAGGTCCGCGAAGGCGCCGGCCAGGGATCCGCGGGTGCGGCAACGGGGCGCGGTGCGGCCGGCACGGCGAGGTCGTGGGGCGGCTCGGACATGACGGGCACGGCGGCGCTCCGGGACTGCGCCTGAGTGAGCCAGCGCGGCAGCTCGAAGCGGGCCGGGATCGCGGCACGGACAAGGCGCGGCGCGGGGAAGGATGCAGGCAGCACGACGGGCAACGGGCGCGGCGGCACAGGCGGCGGCAGGGGCAGGGCGGCGGCGACCAGGCGCGGAGGGCGCGGTGCGGGCCTTGGCGGGACGGGCGCGGGAGGAGCGACAAGGGCGTCCCGCAGGCCCGGCTCCGTCGCGCCGTCGGGCAGCGGGGCGGGCGGAGCGGAGGCAGGGGCCTGGAGCCAGGCGTGCAGCTGCCCGGGCTCGACGAACTGCGCGGGCGCGATCGGGCGCAGGGCGAGGGTGCGGTCGGCCAGATCCTGCAGGCGCCCGGGGTCGTTCAGCTCGGCCCACTCCGTCCGCAGCAGCGAGGTGCGGGCCTCGGCCTGTCGCGCGGCCTGCTCGACGCGGGCGATCTCGCGGCTCTCGGCCCCCCCGCCGGATTTCTGCCAGTACAGCAGGGCCGCGCCGCACGCCGCGACTCCGCAGAACGCCGCGACCTGGCAGATCCTCGCGAGGCCGGGAGGCTGCGGGCCGACAGGCGCGGGGCGCCGAGGTGCCGGCCGCTGGAGGGACGCGTCGATGGACCGGAACGGTGGCTGGCCTCTGGCACGGCCTGGCGCGAACTCCTGGCGCGACGCGGCCGGGCGGGAGCGCAGCGCTGCGGCGGCCATGCGGTGCCCCATCCCGGCGACGAAGACGGGGCCGACGGCACGGGGCGGACCCGGGGGCGTGCAGGCCTCGCCTTGATCGGTGGTGCTGGGGCGCATCGCTGTCCCGTCCGGGGTGTCCGCGCGCGGGCCACGAGGCGGCGGGCGGTGTTGCGTCCCGGGAGTAGAGGACGCGCGGAGGACGGCGACAAGCGCGCTTCGCGCGACCGGGAGGATCACGGATGACGGGGAGAACCGTCCGCCGCGTCCCGTGGCCTGCGTCAGCGCGCGCGGCCGGCCCAGGCGTCGAGCAGCGTGTGCGGCAGGGTCAGCGCGGCGAGGCCCTGCAGGGTCAGCTCGAGCAGGCGGTCGGGCACGGCGCCCGCGTAGGCAGGCCACAGCGCGGCGCCGAGCAGAAGAGTCAGGGCCGTGACCGGCACAGCGCGGCGCAGGGCGTCGGCACGACCGGCGACCCGGGGGGCGCGACGCGGGTCCGCCACCATGGCGGCGACGTGGCGGGGCGCGTGGATGCCCACGAAGTAGATCGCGAAGGCGGTGATCGGCGGCAGGGCGGCGAACAGCGCGAGCATCAGGGCCGACTCGGCGAGCATCGCGGCAGCGCCCGCGCGGGACGCGGAAAGGGCGCGGCGGCACCAGGCGGCGGCGGGCAGCAGCCACAGCAGGGCGGCCGCCATCATCCAGTGCGGGGGTGCGGCGAGGGCCACGCCGGCGACCGTGCCGAACAGGTGCGCGGTCGCGGCGGGATGCAGCAGCACTGCGGGCGCGATCGGGGCGCCGCCGCGAAACGCCCGGTCGAGCGCGTCCCCGCCGGGCGCGTCCTCGGCGCCGAAGTGCAGCACGGACAGGAACAGGAAGCCGGCAAGCGTCGCCAGGGGCGCGGCGCTCCAGCACAGGAGCACGAGGGCGGACAGGGCGAGATAGGGCAGCGAGAACACCGCGAACCACAGCCGGCCGAGGCGCGGGCGCAGCAGGGTGCGGGCGATCTCGCCGTCGAGCGCGCCGTGCGGAACGCCGAGCACGATGATCGCGACGAGGGCGAACACCTGCCGCGGGCCCGGCGCGAGCAGCGCGGTCATGGCGAGCGGCAGAACCGCGAACAACTCGGGGGGCAAGGCCGCGAACGGGACCGCCCAGGACGGCGGGGCGGCCCACGCCGGCCTGGGTGCCGGGTCACCGAAGCGCCAGGCGGCAGCGGGCAGGGATCGCAGGGCCACGGCGTGCGCCCCCTGGCCCGTGGTTCAGGCGGTCACGGGCGCCATGCCGGTCGGCGGCAGCGTGTCGCCGGCGGCCGTGGTGGCGGCGCGGCCGGACAGGTCGCGGTCCACGATCCGCTCGAAGCCGCGGACCGTGTAGAGGCCGTAGACGACCTTGGCCACGAAATCGACGATGGCGATCAGGGCGACCGACAGCGTCTCGTTGAACAGGCCCAGGCCGTCCGCGTCGAAGAACAGGAGGATCGGGTAGATCAGCCACAGCACCGAGAGGATCGAGGCATTGGCGCGGTAGCTGGCCTGCACGTCCGCCCGCTCGAGCGCGACCTGCTGGCGCAGCGGCACCCACATCACCCAGTACACCGCGGCAAAGGCGCCGCACGAGACCAGGAACCAGGTCCACTTGATCCAGGAGGCGACGGACAGGCCGAAGAACAGCGCGGTGAGCACCATCAGCAGGTCGGCGAGCAGCAGGCCGGCGACCAGCCCGAGGTTGCGCGGCCGCGCGTGGACGGCGAGCAGCGCCAGCGGCAGCAGCAGCAGCGGCGTGGTGAACGCCCAGTCGATGTAGCGCGCGAAGTAGAAGGTGCGCGTCAGCACCATGCCGGTGCCCTGTGCCGGGTCGCCGAGCAGGGCGGTGGCGATCGGCACGGCGCCCTGGCCGGCGGCCATGGCGAGGTAGGACACGGCGGCGATGATCGGCACGATGCCGTGGAAGATCGTGTGGGACTCCTCGGCCGCGGTGCGCCGCTTGCCGAGGAACAGGATCGCGGCCGCGCCAAGCGCCATGCCGATGGTGTTGAGCCAGAGCCAGAACTGCGGTGTCATCGATGTTCCCGATACGGATTCCCCCGCCAAGCGCGGCCCGCATCGCGGAGTTGCCGGGCACGCGATCGCCTCCCAGGCCGGTGTGGCGCGCAGGCGACACCGGGCTTGGCATCGGCCCTGGCAGACAGGGCCGCACGGGACTAGATCGGGAGGATGCCCACTCCCCCCCGCGTCGCACTGTTCGTCACCTGCCTCGTCGACCTGCACCGCCCCACCGTGGGCTTCGCGTCGATCGCGCTGCTGGAACGCGCGGGGTGCCTGGTGGAGGTGCCGCGCGCCCAGACCTGCTGCGGGCAGCCCGCCTACAACACCGGCGACCGGGCCACGGCCCGCGACCTGGCGCGCGGCATCCTCGACGCGTTCGGCGGCTACGACTACGTGGTGGTGCCGTCCGGCTCCTGCGGCGGGATGATCCGCAGCCATCTGCCCGGCCTGTTCGCCGACGACCCGAACCTGCGCGTGCGCGCCGAGGCGCTCGGGGCCAAGACCTGGGAGCTGGTGTCGTTCCTGACCGACGTGATGGGCGTGCGCGACGTGGCGGCACCACGCTTCGAGGGCGTGGCGGCGTACCACGACAGCTGCTCCGGCCTGCGCGAGCTGGGCATCAAGGCTCAGCCCCGCGCGCTGCTCGGTGGCGTGGACGGGCTGTCGATGGTGGAGCTGCCGGGCGCCGAGGTGTGCTGCGGGTTCGGGGGCACGTTCTGCGTCAAGTACCCGGAGATCTCGACGCGCATGGTCGGCGACAAGGCGGCCGAGGTGG
>JBPBQS010000167.1:0-21882 GCA_050920955.1 Janthinobacterium lividum
CCTCCTCCGCGGCCGAGGCCACCGTGCCCGCCTGGGCGTTGGTCCGCTCCGCCGTGGACGTCATCGCCTGCGCCGTCGCCTCGAGCTCGGTCGAGGCCGAGGACAGCATCCCGGCCATGCCGCCCACCGAGGCCTCGAAGGCCTGCACCATCCCCGCAAGGCGCACCGCGCGCTGCTCCTTGCCCGCACGATCGGACTGCTGCTCGCCGGCGAGGCGGTCGGCCGTGACCATGCTGTCCTTGAACACCTGCACCGCGCCCGCCATCGCGCCGATCTCGTCGCCGCGCCCGACACCCTCGATCTGTGCGGACATGTCCCTGTCGGCAAGCCGGCGCATGACCGCGGTCATGCTCGTCAGCGGCGAGGAGACGGCGCGCACCAGCAGCAGCCCGACCAGGCCCGCCAGCACCACAGTGGCCGCCAGCGCGCTCGCCATCAGCCACCAGGTTGTGCGGTAGATCTGCGCGCCCCGGTCCGCCGCTTCGACGCCGGTGCGGCGATTGTACTCCATGCCCTGGTTGACCAGGTCCATGACCGCGTTGAAGCTCTTGGCGCTTGCTTCCTTGTAGGAAGCGGTGGCCTCATCGGTCCTGCCGCTGCGTGAGAGCGAGATCAATTGCCGATGGATGTCGGTATACTCGTTCCACAAGGCGTCGATCCGCTGGAAGCGCTCCCGCTCCTCTCCAGGGTCGATCATCGCATCGTAGGCCTGCCGGGCTTTGACGACTCCCTGCGCGCCCCCGTTGAGGTTGACCTCCTCGGCCTCCTTCTCGGCGGCCGGGGACAGGATGTAGCGCCCCTCCTTAATACGGTACTGCTGCATCGCCGCACGGAGCTGGCCAAGCATCACCGCGCTCGGCAGGCTGTTGTTCCTGACTTCCTCCGC
The DNA here is from genome assembly GCA_050920955.1 of Janthinobacterium lividum. Taxonomy (GTDB): domain Bacteria; phylum Pseudomonadota; class Alphaproteobacteria; order Acetobacterales; family Acetobacteraceae; genus CAXSEF01. The sequence continues at coordinate 887 of JBPBQS010000167.1, forward strand.
CGCGGCGTTGATCGCGCCCATGCGCTGCAGGCCGAAGGCACCCAGTCCGACGGTCGAGCCGACCACGACGACAAAGGCCAGCGCGATCTTGTTCCGGATGGTGACATCAGACAGGAAAGGCATGTATACCCTCGACATTTACAAATTGTTCAATCAATCTTCATTGGCGGTGATTTTACTGTATAGTTGAAGACCTAATGAGTCCATAACCTCCCGGAACCGCAAGAGCGCCGGGCAGCGGGCACGAGGAGGCGCATCATCTTCCGAACCACTCCCTTGGGCGCTCGAAGGGGGCGATGACGCGGCGTCAGGTCGGTGGGGAACAGCCGTGCATCGTGGACAGCCAGCCCGTGGCACCACGCCGTCGAGCATTCCCGACTCCGGGCGTCGAGCCGTGTTGCAGCACCGGTGTGGAGTTCTCACTCGTCTCCGCTGCTCTCGCGTGCGCCATTCCTGCGAGACCGCACGGCGAAATCGCCCCAGGGATTTGACCGGCCTTGCCGCGGAGCGCCCGCCGGAGCGTGAGACCGACGGGCTGTGCGGCGCCGGGCATGGCGGACCGAACCAGCCCGTGCGAGGGCACCCACGATGGCAGACACGGGCGAGCACGTTCGAGCGACGCACCTCCGGCAACGCCGCGGGTCGCATTCCCGGGGCGCCGGAGCCGCGCAGGGCAGCGGAGAGGGCGCCGACCCCGGTGATCCAGAAGACCTGCGTCCGGGGCGTCTGCGCCCGCAGTGTCGACGAACCCATGCGGACGATGGGAAGGGGACGCATCAGCAAGAGCCGGTTCCAGCGTCCCTGCGACGAGATCGACGAGCGGGCTGCGGCCTTCCTGGCGCGGCGGATCGAAGGCGACGTGTCCGGCCACAACGAGCGGTTCGACGACCCGCCTCGGCGCCACGCGACCGTCGGCTGTGCAGCCCCATGGAGTCCGGGCGGACGGCAGCGTCAGCCTGGGTCGCGTGTCCGCCGGATCGGCAGCAACTCGGTCGAGGCGCCTGCGTGGGGAGGCTTCTCGCAGGCGCTAGGAACAGTTTAATCAGTTTGCCTCATCATTCCCTCATCATAGGGAGGGGCTCCGGCCTGCATAGCACCATGGGTTTTGCTGGAAGCTTGAGCATCCGTAGCAAGCTGTTCGCGTCCTTCGGCGCGATCTACCTTGGCATGGTCGTCATCGGCGGTTTCGCCATAGACCGCATCCACCGCATGGACCACACGGCAGACGAGTTGCGCAGCCATTGGTTGCCCAACGTGGAGCTTCTCGGCCGGCTCAGCCGCGCCACCGAGCGCGTGCGTCTGAATGAGACCATGTGGGTAATCGCCGCGACCGACGAGGAACGCGCTACGAGTCTGCGCATCACCGCCGAACAGATCCGCGATGGCGAGAAGCTGGTCCAGTCCTACAAGTCCATGGCTGCGCCGGGCGAGGAGACGCGTCTGGCGAACACTGTCGCCGATGCCTGGGCGGACTACCTGGAGCAGGACCGTCAGATCATGGATCTGCATCGCAGTGGGCGGACCGCGGAGGTCTCGTCCTTCATCCGCCAGGCGCGGGAGGCGATGCAGACGCTGCGGAACAGCATCACCGCGACAGTCGACTTCGACCGCGCCCAGGCGGTCATTTCAGCCAACAAGGGCGCGGCGGGAGCCACCAGCGCCAGCCTCGCGATCATTGCCGCAATGGTGCTGCTGCTGCTGCCCTGCCTGGCGATCGTTGTCTGGCTGGACCGCAACACCTCCAAGCGTATCGTGCGCCTCGTCGGCGTCCTGCGCGGCCTCATGGAGAGGAAATACGACTACGAGATTCCCTGCGTCGTGCGCGGCGACGAGATCGGGGACCTGGCGCGCGGCATCGTCGAGGTGCACAGGAAGCTCGAAGAGAACGAGCGCCTTGCCGCAGCGCAGAAGTCCGAGCAGGAGGCCAAGCAGACCCGTGCTGCTCGCGTGGAGACGCTGACCCGCGATTTCGAGGCCAAGACCACTGATCTCGTCGCTTCCCTGTCGTCGGCTGCCGGTGCGTTGCAGGGCACGGCGCGCACGATGAGCGGCACAGCGGACGAGACCACACGCGAGGCGGCGGCCGTATCCACGGCGGCGGAGCAGGCCAGCGTCAACGTGCAGATCGTTGCAACCGCCGCCGAGCAGCTCGCCTCTTCGGTTCTCGAGATCAGCCGCCAGGTCAACCAGTCCGCTCAGGTGACGGGGCGTGCGGTCAAGGACGCGCAACGCACTGACGCCGTGGTGCGCGAGCTGGCGGAGGGCGCGCAGAAGATCGGCCAGGTCGTGCGCCTCATCAACGATATCGCCGGGCAGACCAACCTGCTGGCGCTGAACGCCACGATCGAGGCGGCGCGGGCGGGAGACGCCGGCAAGGGCTTCGCCGTGGTGGCCTCCGAGGTCAAGGCGCTGGCAAACCAGACCGCAAAGGCGACCGAGGAGATCAGCTCGCAGATCGGCCAGATCCAGGCGGCGACCGGACTGGCGGTCGAGGCGATCGGTGACATAGCGACGACCATCGGCGAGGTAAGCCAGATCGCCACCACCATTGCCTCCGCTGTCGAGGAGCAGGGCGCCGCCACCCGTGAGATTGCCCGCAATGTGCAGCAGGCGGCGAGTGGCACCCAGCAGGTGACCAGCAGCATCGGGACCGTCAGCGACGCAGCGAGCCGGGCCGGAGCCTCCTCCAACGATGTGCTCGGTGCCGCCGACGATGTGTCGCGTCGGGCCGGCGAGATGAGCGAACGCGTGCAGCGCTTTGTCGCGGAAGTGAAGGCTGCCTGAGACCGTTCCGAACGGCCTGCACTTCTGAAATGCATGGCGTATCGACGCTGCCAAGTAGCCCCGGTCGAGAAGAGCTACATCGCAGGCAACACGTCTAGATTACAGCCCGGCTGATATCTATTCTGCGACACGATTGACTTCCCAGGTTGATGCCATCAAATAAGATCGCTTGCTTAAGAGCTTTAATAATATCTATGCAGATGAATGTTCGCATTACTATCTCATATCTTTCTCCATTAGAAAACCAGATCAAGAATGGTTTTCTTCATTTTAATGTAGAGTTCATAATTTCACGGTAGAACAGTATTTGTAACCACTTCAGAGATGTTTATGTCTCTCCTGGATCGTCTTCCATTTGTCCGACGCGCCGTTTTTGCTCAGCAAAAAGCCCGAGGCGAACGCTACAAGGAGTGGTTTGCCTCGGCGATGGTGATGGTGGATAACGTGCCGTCCGGTGTTGTCTGGGCCGACGCCACCTCCGGCTTCACCATAACCTACGCCAATATCACCGCACGAACCTTGCTCGCCCCGACCCTGGGCTCGACAAAGATCGAGGGGCAGCGAATCGACATGCTGTTCCCGCTGCTGGCGGGCCGGCTCTCCGATCCGGCCGCAATGCCGCTCCGGCTGCGCCAGACCGCAGGCGACCGCGTGTTTGATCTTCAGGTTGTCGCAGTGCGTAATGAAGGCGGCGCCTACACCGGTGCGATGGCAATGTGGTCCGATGTCACAGCGCAGGACTCTCTTGCGCAGGCGTTCGACGCCGATGTCGGCGGCGCCACCACACAGCTCGCACACATGGCGGAGACCCTCCAGGTCACCGCATCGGCCATGCAGGGCAACGCCAACGAGGCGACCCGGCATTGCAGCACAGCCGCCGAAGCATCGGGCGAGGCCAGCGAGAACGTGACCTCGGTGGCCGCCGCGGCCGAACAACTTGCCGCCTCCGTGCACGAGATCAGTGCACAGATGCGTCAGTCGTTGGCCGTGACGCAGGAGACGACCGCGACGGCGCAGCGCACCGACGCGATCGTGCGCAACCTCGACGAGCGGGCCCGTGAAGTGGGGACCATCGTCGGCCTGATCACCGGCATCGCGCAGCAGACCAACCTGCTGGCACTGAACGCCACGATCGAGGCGGCACGCGCCGGCGAAGCGGGCAAGGGCTTTGCCGTGGTTGCGTCGGAGGTGAAGTCGCTTGCGGTGCAGACGGCCTCGGCGACCAACCAGATCGGCCTGCGCATCACCTCGATCCAGGATGCCACGGCCGACGCGGTCACCGCCCTGGCGGAGATCAGCGCCGGCATCAATCAGATCGGAAGCATGGCCAACTCGATGGCCGAGGCGATTTCGATCCAGACCACGGTCACCGCCGAGATCGCCGAACGTACGCAGCAGGTAGCGGTTGGTACGGGCGGTGCGTCGCGCAGCGTCAACGGTCTCCTGGCCAGTGCCGGCCAGGTCGGTATCACGGCAGGCGAGATGCTGGATGCCTCGGTCGAGCTCGGCTCCGCGGCCACGGCGCTGAAGGCGAAGGTTGGAGTGTTTCTCGTCAAGCTGCGCGCCTCCTGATCATGGAATACCGATCATATTGAGGCAGATACCTGGTCTGTTGGAGGAAGAGGGAAACATTAAGCCGCCAACGGTCCGGTGGGCACACGTCTCAGGCTGACGCTGCCCTCGATCGAACTCCATGGGGCTGAGACAGCCGATGGCCGCGTGGCGCCGGCGCGGGTCGTCGGACCGCCCGTCGTGGTCAGGCACGTTGGCCGGCGCCTGGTCCCTGGTGCGGTCGATCTTGCGAGCTGCCCGCCCGGCTCTCAGCGTGGAGGAGAAGCTTCCGTTCGCCGCATCGACCCGGACCTCCCGCCTCAACCATCGCCGAACGGGGCACCCGGGCAGGACCCGTGCCCAGGCCGGGGACTGCCGCGCGTGCGGTTCGCGAGGCTCCCGTCCTGCCCGCCTACCCCAGGGCGATCGGCGTGAGGTCCTGGAACCAGGACTGCGCCTGGACGAAGCCGTGCAGCTTCGGGCTCAGCGCGCGCGGGTTGAGGTCGTGCGCGACGAACAGGAACATGGCGTCGTCGACGATGCGCTCGTGGACCCGGCGGAGCAGGACGTCCTGCGCGGCGGGGTCGAAGGTGGAGTACACCTGGGAGAACATCGCGTCGTATTCGGGATCGCTGAAGTAGCCCCAGTTGGCGCCCTTGGGCGCGGCGAGGTCGGACTTCAGCAGGCGGATGAAGGCGTTGTAAGGGTCGCCGGCGAAGTAGCTGAAATTGATGCCGGAGCAGCCGCGGGCAAGCGGGGACTTCGCGCCGGCGTGCCAGACGTCGATCAGGGCGTTCCAGTCGAACACCTCGAAGGCGACGTCGACGCCGACCTCCTTGAGGTTCTGCTGGAGGAACTCGTTCATCGACAGCGGCTGCATCTGGCCGGAGCCGCTGGTGGAGATGCCGATCTTGAACGACAGCGTCCTGCCGCCCGGGCCGTAGCCGGCCTCCTTGAGCAGGGCGAGGGCGGCGTCGGGGTCGTGGCGCAGCTTGAAGGACGGCTCGCCGTGCCAGGGGTTGCCGGGCGGGACCAGGCCGGCGCCCTCGACCATCAGGCCGCCGAGCAGCTCCTTCATGCCGGCGCGATCGATGGCGAGGTTGATCGCCTGGCGCAGCCGCTTGTCGCGCCAGGGCGAGCCCTCGACCATGGACAGGTGCCAGGTCCAGTTGTGCGGGTACGGCGCGGTGAAGATCGGGAAGCCGGCGCCCTTGAGGGAGTCCACCGCGTCGGGCGGGGGCGCCTCGATGAAGTTCACCGTGCCCGAGCGCAGGGAGGCGACGCGGGTGTTGGCCTCTGGCAGCGGCAGCAGCGTCAGGCTGGCGCATTTCGGCACGCGGGCAGGATTCCAGTACTCGGCATGGCGCAGCATCTCGCAGCGCTCGCGCACCACGAAGCTCTTCAGCTTCCACGGGCCGGTGCCAACGGCCTTGAGCATGTACTGGTCCCACGACTTGCCGGCGGCCTCCCACGCGCCCTTGTGGGTGACGCCGAGCCAGGTGACGCCGTAGGGCACGGTGCTGTCGGGCACGGTCGTCTCCAGCCAGAACGTCGCGTCCCCATCCGCACCCCAGCTGGCGACGGTGGGGATGCGCAGCGAGACCTGGCCGGAGGCGCGGGGGTCGTACCAGGGGGCGTCCTTCTTCAGGGCACGGTCGAAGCTGAACACGACGTCGTCAGCGGTCAGGGTCTTGCCATCGTGGAACTTCACGCCGGCGCGCAGCGCGAACGTCCAGCGCTTCGGGTTGGCAGGGTCGACGGTCCAGCTCGTGGCGAGGCCGGGGGTGAGCACGGGGGGCTTGTCGTGCTGCGACAGGTCCCAGGCGACGAGCTGGTCGTAGAGGGTGAAGCCCATGAAGCGTTGGCCCTCGGCGCCCTGGTCGGGGCAGCCGTTGGACATCGGCACGGCGGACGCGGTCATGCCGACGAGCAGCGCGCCGCCGGGCGCCTCGGCGCGGGCCAGGTCCCAGGGCAGCGCGGCCGCGGCCAGCAGGGCGGGCGCGCCGGCGGCGGCGCGCAGAAGGGCGCGGCGTGAGGGGCCGTGGGCGGGCGCAGGGGGCTGGGTCATCGCGGGGTGCTCCGGAAGCCGTCGGTGGCGGGGGTGGGGGGCGCGCGCAGGTGCCAGTCGGTGGCGCCCTGCGCGGCCTGGCCGATGCGCAGGGCGAGGGCCTCGTCCCAGCCGCGGCAGGCGACCTGCAGCGAGCAAGGCAGGCCGCGCGCGGTGAAGCCGTTGGGCAGCGACAGCGCGCACATCTCCAGCAGGTTGACGAAGCGGGTGAAGCGCGAGGGCACGCTGTCCTCGTCCACCTCCGACAGCGGGATCGCGACGGTCAGCGTGGTGGGCGTGAGCAGTGCGTCGATGCCCTCCATCGCGCGCGCCATCTCCGCCTTCATCTCCGCGACCAGGGCGCGGGCGGCGAGGTAGTCGCGCGCCGTGATCGAGGCGGCGGCGAGCAGCTTGCGTCGCGTGGCGTCGCCCATCGCCGTCGCGGGGTCCTCGGCGAGGCGGCCGTACAGCGCGTAGGCCTCGGCCTGCATGATCGCGGAGTAGGCGACGTAGTCGGCGAAGCGGCGCGGCATGGCGAAGGGCACGATCTCGGCGCCGAGGCTGCCCAGCAGGTCGAGCGAGCGGTCGTAGGCGGCGAGGACCTCCGGGTCGACGTCGGCGCGCTCGTCGTCGGGCATGCGGGCCAGGCGCAGGCCGCGCACGCCGCGCTCCAGCGTCGCCGTCGGGTCGCAGGCCGGCGCGCCGTGCGTCAGCGGGTCGAGCGGGTCGGGGCCGTGGAGCACGCCGAACAGGATCGCCGCGTCGCGCACGGTGCGCGCCATGGGGCCGGGCGTGTCCAGCGTGGCGCTGAGCGGCAGCACGCCGTGGGTGCTGATGCGCCCGATCGTGGCCTTCAGGCCGGTGATGCCGCAGAACGAGGCGGGCAGGCGCACCGAGCCGCCGGTGTCGGTGCCGATCGCCCAGGGCGCCATGCGCGCGGCCACCGCGACGCCGGAGCCGCTGCTCGAGCCGCCCGGGGTGCGCGCCACCTCGGGGTCCCAGGGGTTCCAGGGCGTGCCCATGTGCTGGTTGGTGCCCCAGCCGCCGTGGGCGAACTCCACGGTGTGGGTCTTGCCGAGCACGATCATGCCCTGGGCGATCATGCGGCGCGCGATCGTGGCCGTGCGGGTCGCGATGCGGCCGCGGAAGATCGCTGAGCCGCCGGCGACCGTGAGGCCCTCCAGCTCGACCAGGTCCTTCAGGGCGACGGGGATGCCGTGCAGCGGGCCCAGCGCGTGGCCGGAGCGGATCGCCCGGTCGGCGGCCTCCGCGGCGAGCGTGGCGTCGGCGGCGTATACCTCGGTGAAGGCGTGCAGGCGCGGCTCGTCGGCGGCGATGCGGGCGAGCAGAGCCTCGCACAGCGTCACCGGGGAGAGGCGGCGCGCGGCGATCGCCTCGGACAGCGCGGTGGCGGGCAGGAGCGAGGGGTCGTCTCCGGGCGCGTAGGGGGCGAAGTCGGCGATGGGGGCGCTCACTGCACGCTCACGGTGGCGAGGTCGACGAACCAGGACTGCGCGGGGATGAAGCCGTGTACCCTGGCGCTCATCGCGCGCGGGTTGCGGTCGTGCACGACGTAGAGCCAGGGCGGGTCGTCCACCAAGCGCGCGTGGGCCGCGCGGAACGCCGCCAGGATCGTCGCGGGGTCGGTGGCTTCGGCCAGCGTGTGCAGCGCGGCCTCGAAGCCCGCGTCGTCCCAGTGCTCGAAGTTGAAGCCCTTGGGCGAGAAGTTCGCGGCGGCGAAGTAGCGCGACATGATGCCCGCGTCCGAGGTCGGCGAGCTAATGTTGAGCGCCAGGTCGCCGTGCAGGCCCGGGCTGTCGGGCGCCAGGCGGGACGCGCCGAGCAGCACCGTCCAGTCCACCACGTCGAACGTCACGTCCACGCCGCAGGCCTGCTTGAGGTTCTCCTGGAGGAACTCGTTCATCGGCATCGGCACCATCTGGCCCGAGCCGGAGGGCGAGACCATGACCTTGAACGACAGCGGGCGGGCGTCGGTGAAGCCCGCCTGGGCCAGCAGGGCGCGGCCGCGCTTCGCGTCGAACACGTAATGGTTTTCCGGGGCGCCGAAGCGGGGGTCGTCGGGCTTGAGCCAGCCGGACGCGGGCTCCGCCGTGCCGCCTAGCAGCTCCACGAGGCCCGCGCGGTCCACGCAGTAGTTCAGCGCCTGGCGCACGCGCACGTCGGCGAACGGGCTGCCCGCCGCCCCGATGTCGAAAAACCACGGCCAGACGTGGGGGTAGGCGTTCATGGTGATGGTGAAGCCCGCGGCCTTGAGCGAGTCGATCCCGTCGGGCGGCGGGACCTCGATCCAGTCCACCTGCCCCGAGCGCAGCGCGGCCAGGCGCGTGTTCGCCTCGGGCATCGGCAGCAGCAGCACGCCGTCCGCCTTCGCGCGCCGCTGCGGGTCCCAGTAGCCGTCCCAGCGCGCGAGGCGCAGCGACTGGCGCGGCGTGAAGGCCGCGATGCGGAACGGCCCGGTGCCGGCGGCCGGCAGCGTTGCGACGCGGCTCCAGTCGCGGCCCGCCTTCTCCCAGGACGAGGGCGCGGTGAACAGTAGGTAGACGAGCTGGTCGGCGAGGAAGGACGCGGGCTGCGTGGTGGTGATCGTGATCGTTGCGTCGTCGATCTTGCGGTAGCTCGCGACCAGCGGCGCGCGGGCATGTGCCATGCCCGCGCCGCTTGCCTCGAACTGCGGGCTGTCCGCCTTGTAGTAGCGGTCGAGGTTCCAGATCACTGCGTCCGCGTCGAACGGCGTGCCGTCGTGGAAGCGCACGCCCTGGCGCAGGTGGAACGTCCAGGTTGACCTGTCGTCCGCGGACTGTTCCCACGAAGTCGCGAGGCCTGGGCGCAGCGTCGCCAGGCGGTCCGAGCGGCTCAGGTCCCACGACACCAGGCCCTCGAAGATCGGGTAGCCGGCGAAACGCAGGCCCTCGAAGCCGTTGTTCGGCATCCCCGTGGGCGTGGGCACGTCGGACGCCGTCATCGCGATGCGCAGCACCTGCTCCGCACGCGCCGCCGTGCCGCCGGCCAGGAGGAGCGCGGCCGACAGGGCGAGGCGGCGGAGCGCCGGGCGGGCGCGGGCGGCGGCGGCGGGGTGGGTCATGCGGGCTCCGGGGTCAGGTCAGGAAGACAAGCGGCAGCGAAGGCAAGCGGCAGGAAGGCCAGGGCTCTGCCCTGGACCCGCCGGGGGCAGGCCCCCCCGGACCCGCATCCGGTTGGGGCCGGCGGCACGCCGGGGGGCGACTGGGGCAGCCGCATGAAGGAGGCGCCTCGGGTGTTCGGCACGGGCAGGCTTTCGCACCGGCCCGAATCATTGTTTCCAAAGGCGAGCCTTTGGCGGAGTCCAGAGGCAGAGCCTCTGGCCTTGCCTTGGCTTGCCTGTCTTCCCCTGCCCTGCCCGTGCGTTCTCAGGACCGGACGTCCATGGCCGAGCGGAGGCCGTCGCTGACCAGGTTGAAGCAGAGCGAGGTGGCGAAGATGCACAGGCCCGGCAGCATGGCGAGGAAGGGGCGGGTGTAGATCGCGGTGCGCAGGGTGTTGAGCATCAGGCCCCACTCGGCGTGCGGCGGCGTGGTGCCCAGGCCGAGGAAGGACAGGCCGGCGGCGAGGATCATCGACACGCTGATCAGGCTGGTGGCGTAGACGAAGATCTGGCCGAGCACGTTGGGCAGGACATGGACGCGCACGATGGTGGCCACGCCGGCGCCGGTGGCGCGCGCGGATTCCACGTAGTCGAGCGCGCGCACGCCGGTGGTCACGCTCTCGGCGACGCGGATCACGGGGGGGATGAACACCAGGGTCAGCGAGAGGATGGCGTTGAACACGCCGGCGCCGAGCGCGCCGCTGATGGCCACGGCGAGCAGCACGGAGGGGAAGGCGTAGAACACGTCAGTCACGCGCATGATCAGCATGTTGAGCCAGCCGCCGGCGAAGCCCGCGACGATGCCGAGAACGGAACCCACGAGGAAGGCGATCACTACCGGGGTGATGCCGAGGAACCACGAGAGGCGGCCGCCGTAGAGCAGGCGGGTGAGCATGTCGCGGCCCAGCTCGTCGGTGCCGAGCAGGTGGCCGGGGGTGCCGAGCGGGCGCAGGCGGCGCAGCATGGTGCCATGGTACGGGTCGTCGGGGGCGATGACTCCCGCGAACACGATGGCGAGCAGCATCAGCGCGAGGATGGCGAGGCAGGCGAGCGTCGCCGGGTCGCGGCCGAGGCGGCGGCGCACGCCGGCCCAGTAGCCGGGGCTGGCGCGCACCGGCGCCGCGAGGCCGGGCGCGGTGGCGGGGGCGGCTTCGGGGAAGGTGATGCCGCTCATGTGCGCCTGATCCTGGGGTCGAGGGCGGTCTGGACCAGGTCGACCAGGAGGTTGAGGGCGACGAAGAACAGGGCGAGCACCAGGATCGTGCCCTGGAGCACGGGGATGTCGCGCTGGAAGATCGCGTTGTTGAGCAGCAAGCCGGTGCCGGGCCAGTTGAACACCGTCTCCACCAGGATCGAGCCGCCCATCAGGTAGCCGAGCTGCAGGCCGATCACCGCCAGGGCGTTGGGGGCGGCGTTGCGCACGACGTGGACGAGAATGCCCCAGGGGCGCAGGCCCTTGCCGCGCAGGGTGGTGACGAAATCCTGCGCCAGGATGTCGCTGACCAAGCCGCGCACGGTGCGGGTGATGATGCCCATCGGGATTACCGCGAGCGTCACCGCGGGCAGCACCAGGTGCGACAGGTGCTCCCAGTCCCAGCCCCAGTCGCTGGTGCCGCCGGGGCCCGCGCCCATCGCCGGCAGCCAGTTCAGCTCGACGGAGAAGATGATGACCAGCACCATGCCGAGCCAGTAGTGCGGCACGGAGACGCCGGCGACGGCCGCGCCTACGGAGACGCGGTCGATCCAGGTGCCGCGGAACGTGCCGGACAGCCCGCCGAGCAGGCAGCCCAGCGCGAAGCCGAGCGCAGAGGCGGCGCCGGCGAGCACCAGCGTGTTCTTCACCGCGCCGGCCAGGTCGGCGAGTACCGGGCGGCCGTTGGCCAGCGAGTGGCCGAGGTCGCCCTGCGCCACGTGGCCGAGCCAGACGGCGAACTGCACCGGCAGCGGGCGGTCCAGGCCGTACGCCTTGCGGACCTGGGCGACGACCTCGGCGGGCGCGTCGGGCGGCACGATGGCGTTGACGGGGTCGCCGGGCGCGATGTGCACCAGCATGAAGCACACCAGGCTGACCGAGAGCGCGATCGGCACGGCGTAGAGGATGCGGCGCAGCAGGTAGAGGATCATGGCGCGACCCCCCTGCCCTGCGCGACGTCGGCGATGGGCGCGACGATGGCGCCGGGGGGCAGGATCTCGGCGGCGGCAGGCAGCTCGTCGAGGCGGACGCAGCGCGCGGCGCGGCCGGGGCCGGCAGGGAGCAGCGGGGGCACGGCGGGCAGGCATTGCGGGGCTGCGAAGCCGCAGCGCGGGGCGAAGGCGCAGCCGGTGGGAGGCGCGCGCAGGTCAGGGGGCGCGCCGGGGATCACGGTCAGGCGCTCGCCGCGCAGGCCTGCGTGCACGGTGGCGCCCAGCAGGCCCTGCGCGTAGGGGTGGCGCGGGTCGCCCATCAGGGCGTCGACGGGCCCTTCCTCCACGAAGCGGCCGGCGTACATCACGGCGACGCGGTCGGCGATCTCGCCGGCGACGCCGAGGTCGTGGGTAACGAGGATCACGCCCATGCCCAGCTCCTTCTGCAGGCGGCGGAGCAGAAGCAGGACCTGGATCTGCACGGTGGCGTCGAGCGCGGTGGTGGGCTCGTCGGCGAGCAGCAGGCGCGGGCGGCAGGACAGCGCCATGGCGATCATCGCGCGCTGCCGCAGGCCGCCGGACAGCTCGTGGGGGTAGGAGTCGAGGCGGCGCAGCGCGGAGGGCACCTGCACCAGGTCTAGCAGCTCCAGGGCGCGCAGGCGGGCGGCGGCGCGCGAGGTGCGGTCGTGGCGGCGCACGGTCTCGGCGATCTGCTGGCCGATGGTGAACACTGGGTCGAGCGCGGTCATCGGCTCCTGGAAGATCATCGACACCAGCGAGCCGCGCAGGTCCGACATGGTCCGCTCCGGTGCGGCGAGGATGTCGTGGCCGCCGACGTGGACAGAGCCCGCTAGCACCGTGCGCTTCGGCGGGTTGAGGCGCATGAGCGCGCGCAGGGTCACGGACTTGCCCGAGCCGCTCTCGCCGAGGATGCACAGCACCTCGCGCGGTGCGAGGTCGAAGGAGACGCCGGCCACGGCCTGCACGTCGCCCTCGCGCGAGGTGAAGCGCACGGACAGGTCGCGCACGCGGACGAGTTGGTCGGGGGGTGCGGCGGCGGGCGCGAGGCCGGCGTTCACGCTGGCGGCGCCGGCCTCGTCGGACCCGCTCATGCCGCGAGCGCCTCGGCGCGGCTGTGGCCGCTGCCCGGCTCGGCGACCAGGCAGGCGGCGAGGTGGCCGGGGGCGACGGCGGCCAGCACGGGCTCGCGCTGCGCGCACACCGGCTCGGCCAGGGCGCAGCGGGGGTGGAAGCGGCAGCCGACGGGCGGGTTGACCGGGCTCGGCGGGTCGCCGGTGATCGGCGCGTGGGCGCGGCGCTCGCCCGGGCGCATTGACGGGCGCGAGGCGAGCAGCGCCGCGGTGTAGGGGTGGGCGGGGGCGGCGTAGATGGCCTCGACCGGGCCGATCTCGACCACGCGGCCGAGGTACATCACCAGCACGCGGTCCGAGACGTGGTGCACCACGTTCAGGTCGTGGCTGACGAACAGGTAGGTCAGGCCGAGGCGCGCCTTGAGGTCGACCAACAGGTTGAGCACCTGCGCCTCCACCGACTTGTCCAGCGCGGAGACCGGCTCGTCGAGGATCACGAGGCGCGGGCGCAGGGCGAGCGAGCGGGCGATGTTGACGCGCTGGCGCTGGCCGCCGGACAGCTCGTGGGGGTAGCGGCGCGCAAACTGCGCGGGCTCCAGGCCGACGGCGTCGAGCAGCTCGCGCGCCCGGGCCGCGGCGTCGCGCCGGGCGAGGCCGTGCACCACGGGGGCGAAGGCGATCGACTCCTCCACGCTCAGGCGGGGGTTGAGCGAGGCGTAGCTGTCCTGGAACACCATCTGCACCTGGCGGCGGTAGTCGCGCAGGCGGATGCCGTCGGCGCTAGCGTCCACTGCCTGGCCGTCGAACACGAACTCGCCGGAGGTCGGCGGCAGCAGGCCCATGAGCAGGCGCAGCGTGGTTGACTTGCCGCAGCCGGACTCGCCGACGATGCCCAGGGTCTCGCCCTTGCGCACGTCGAAGCTAATGTCGTCGACCGCCTGCACCGAGCCGGCGGCGCGGCCCAGGAAGCCGGAGCGCAGGGCGAAGTGCTTCACCAGGCGGCGCACGGACAGCAGCGGCTGCGCCGGGCCGCCGACGTCGGGCGCGGGGTCGGGGAGGGATGGCAGCGCTGTCATTCGCCGGGGCGGGGTGGGTGTCGCATCGTGCGGCACCTGCAAAAGCGGGGCCAACGTTGGGCCGCGGCGGGCGTTCGGCTCCCCGCCACGCCCGGCCGAGCCTATGCCGGCAGGCTGATTGCCGGGACGCCCTGGAAGAGAACGCGCGTGCCGTCCGTCAGGGTAAGCACCGCGCCGGCGCTGCCGCTCGTCGTCGTGGCTTGGCCGTAGCCGGACAGGTGGAGAGTGTCGACGCCGGCCCGGAAGCCGGCGACGGTGTCCGAGCCCCCTGTCAGGCCGGACACGAAGTCCAGCTGCGTGGCCCCACCGGCGCCGCCACTGCCGCCGAGGTAGAGCGTCTCGTCGCCCGACCCGACCTGCACGACGGCGCTGCCGGCGCCGGCGACGAAGCTGTCCGCCCCGTGGCCGAGCAGCACCTGGTCCGTGCCGGAGCCGCCGAAGTCGATGTCGGCCCCTGCCGAGCCGGCGCCCAGCAGGGTCTCGTTGCCCGACCCGGCCGCAAGGATGTCGCCGCCGGCCGCGGACGCCGAGACCCGGTCGCCCGCGACGCTGCCCACCAGGAAGGTGCCCGCGCCCAGGGCGGAGAGCTGGTTGCCGCCGCTGCCGCCGAAGACCGCCCCCATGCCCGCGGCCACCGTGGACGCTCCCTGGCCGAGCACGATGACGTCCTGCTCGCCGCCGCCCGTGAACGCCAGCGCCCCGGTGCCGCCAAACATGAGCAGGGAGCCGCCGGGGCCGCCGGCGCCGTAGAAGCTGCCGGAGCCGTTGATGATCTCGTCCTGCCCCATGTAGCCCTGGTATACGGTGCTGGCGCTGCCCGGGAAGGCCAGCAGGGCGCTGTTCGTACTACCGCCCGTCAGCACCAGGTTGGCGGCGCCCAGGCCCACCACGGTCGCGGCCCCATAGCCGCAGTTGAGGGTCAGGTTGCCTTTCTCCGCGTAGGCGACGAGTTCACCCCCAAAACCCCCGTTGATGGTGCTCGAGCCCTGGGCCGTGATGATCTCCGACGCGCCGCCGGCATCGTAGCTCTGCCCGGCCACAAGCGTCTTCATGGTGAAGCTGTGGGGCACCAGCGTGTCGGTGATGGGGATGCCCACGTCCTTGAGCACGGCCAGGTCGAGCTGGGAGATGGGCAGGACGACGCCCGGCTCCAGGCCCAGCCCGCTCATCAGGTCGTCCGCGTTTGGGTCGGTCTGCGCGTTGGCGAAGTGGTAGTAGGCCTCCCCGTTGCCCAGCGTCGTCAGGGCGACCGGACCGCCGTTGACCAGCTCGGCGTTCGGACCGGTGAACACCGCGCTGCCGCTTGCGGCGACCTGGACGTAGTGGTCGTAGCGCGACTCGGTGCCGCCGATCGATCCGGTGTCGCTGTCGCGGTAGCCCTCCATGCCGAGCCCGTGCTCGATCTCGTGCTCGAACAGGGAGACGGCGTCGTACTGGCTGGCGGGGACGCTGCCGCCCAGCCCGGTGTAGAGTTGCGAGATCACGTCGGAGCTGACCGCGACGTCGATGTCGGAGCCGTCGCCACCCTGGCTGACCTGGGTGGAGGGCAGGTGCTGGCCGGTCTGGATCTCGTAGAGCGAGGAGGACGTGGTGACCGCGCGCCCGTCCAGGGTGGTGCCGCTGCTGGTGTCCGAGTCGGGCCCGCCGTCGGCGAGCGTGTCGCCCCCCAGCGACTGGACCTGCAGGTCGACGGTCAGCGTTCCCAGGCCGGAGATGTGGGAGCCCCAGTTGCTCGCGGCCTGCTGCAGGGCCGCCAGCAGGGCGGTGTCGGCGGACCCGCCCAGGTGGGAAGGGTCATCCAGCGTGGCGATGATCTGCACAGGCCCGTTTCCTATCGCGTCGGTCTTCATGGATCAGGCGGCCGCAGCCATCGGCGCGGCGCCGCGCCGCGGGCATCCCGTCCCGGTCGGCTGGAACTGGCCATTCCTGGTCACAAGCCTTGCGCAACGGCCACCTCCAACTTTTCCGCTCCATGGCCCGTCGGGTTGCGGGCCACCCGCATGCGGCAGCAAGGCAGAGGATCCATCCCGGGCAGTCGCCACGCATCAGGCACGGCTCAGCGAACATGGCTGTTGCAAAAAAAAGATTAACGTCATATTAAGAGACAGTCGCAGAGCCTAGGCTTTTAACTCGCAAGCCCAACGAGGATGACCCCGATGCAGGACCAGCCGGCAATCTCAGGCATCGAGGCTTCGTCCGCAACGCAAGGCTTCCTAGGCGTCGGCAGCGTCATCACATTCACCCTCAAGGCCGGCTCGCCGCTCATGGTCACCGGCGCGCCGACGCTGGTGCTGAGCGACGGCGGCCGGGCCACCTTCGACCCGGCGGCGTCCACCATCGACAGCCTGGTGTTCCGCAACACGGTCGTCTTCGGCCAGCAGACCGCCAATCTCCAGGTTGTCGCGCTGCTGCTGAACAACGGCGCGATCGTCGGGAGGGACAACGTTCCCCTCGACCCGATGAGCGTGGGGTCCGCCGCGGGCAGCAGCACCGGCATCGCCGTCGCCACCTGGCACATCGCCGACGTGCCGACGGTCCCTCAGTCGACGCCGGCGCCGGCCCCCGTCCCCGCACCGATGCCCGTCGCCCCGGCGGCTCCGGTGAACTCGGATCCTGCTCCGGTGCCGTCGCAGGCGATTTTGCCGGCGCCGGCGCCCTCCCCCACGCCCGTGCCTGCTCCGACCTCCAGCGTCATCGAGGGGACGAGCACCACGGCAGGGGCCCTCGGCGGCACCGTCTTCACCACGACGGCGGGTTCCTCGAATTCCGTGACGACGACGGCCACCGGCAACGACGTGGTCAACAGCCTGGGCAGCGACACCATCCAGGCCGGCGGCGGCAGCAACACGGTCTTTGCCTCGGGCCCGTCCGCGACCGTGCTGGGCGGGGCCGGCAACCTCACCTTCGTGGCGGGAGGCGGCACGTACGTCGCGGGCGGCGGCGCGGGCGTGGACATCCTCTACGGGGGCACCGGCACCGCCCAGCTGACCGGAGGCGCCTCGGCCAACAGCATCATCGTGGCAGGCCTCGGCAACGCCTCGCTCTCCGGAGGCGCCGGAAGCGCGGCGCTGATGTTCGGCGGCTTCGCGTCCTCCACCTTCACCGGAAGCGCGGGCGGCTCGGACACGAT
Source organism: Janthinobacterium lividum (assembly GCA_050920955.1). Classification (GTDB taxonomy): domain Bacteria; phylum Pseudomonadota; class Alphaproteobacteria; order Acetobacterales; family Acetobacteraceae; genus CAXSEF01. The sequence goes on from JBPBQS010000167.1 coordinate 17,832, forward strand.
GGTCGGGGGCACGGGGGCCAACACCTTCACCATGACCAGCGGCGACATCGCGTTCGGCGGCGCCAACGGGCCCGACACCTTCAACACCGGCCCGGGCAGCACCCTGCTGGTCGAGGGCGCGGGTACAACCCAGGTCAACGTGGGCTCGGGCACCACCACGGCCTTTGCGGGCTCCGGGGCGGACAGCTATTCCATCGCGCAGGGCGGCAAGGCCGGCGTGGAGATCATCGGCTTCAAGGCGTCCGACCACATCACGCTGACCGGCTTCACCGCGGCGGAGGCTTCGAGCGCCGTGGGCAAGGCGACCACCGGCTCGTTCGGCACCATGCTGAACCTGTCAGACGGGACCAGGATCACCCTGTTCGGGGCCAGCCTCGCCGCCTCGCAGGTCAGCGTCTCCTGACGGCCACGGCCCCGGGATGGCGGGATCCGCTTCCCGGGGCTTTCCGGCTGCAGGCGTCGTGCGGTCGGGTGGCGGCAAGGACGCAATGGGGGACGGGACATGCTGATCCGGACACGCGCCGGCTGGGAACTGCCGGAGAGTGCCGTCACGCCCGAGCACCTGGTGGCGGGCCGACGCCGCGTCGTGGGGGGCGCGCTGGCCGGGGCGGCCGGCCTGGTCCTGGCAGGAGGCACCCGTGCCTGGGCCCGGCCTGCAGGCGACGTCGCCACCGACACGACCTATGCCGCGGGCCGCGCCCTGACACCCGAGGCGGCTGCAACCACCTACAACAACTTCAGCGAGTTCGGGCCTGACAAGGACGTCTGGCCACTCGCACAGAAGATGCCGCTCTCGCCCTGGGTCGTGCGGATCTCGGGGCTGGTCGAGAAGCCGCAGACGCTCCCGGTGGAGGACCTCGTGCGGGCCATGCCGCTCGAGCAGCGGGTGCTGCGCCACCGCTGCGTGGAGGCCTGGGCGATGACCGTGCCCTGGACGGGCTTCGCCCTTGCCAAGCTGGTCGAGCTGGCGCGTCCCCTGCCCTCCGCGAGATACGTGAGCTTCACCTCCGCCGAGCTTCCCGGGGTCATGCCCGGCCTGCACAAGGCGCCCTACCCCTGGCCGTACCGCGAAGGGCTCACCATGCAGGAGGCGACGAACCCGCTCGCCTTCATGGCGACCGGCCTGTACGGCAAGGGCCTGCCGCCCCAGAGTGGGGGTCCTCTCCGGCTGGTGCTGCCGTGGAAGTACGGCTTCAAGTCGGCCAAGTCGGTGGTCAGCATCGGCTTCACCGACACGCAGCCCGCCACCCTGTGGCAGGACATCAGCCCGACCGAGTACGGCTTCTGGGCCAACGTGAACCCTGATGTGCCCCATCCGCGCTGGAGCCAGGCCAGCGAGCGCCTGCTGGGCAGCGACGAACGCGTGCCGACGCAGCTCCACAACGGCTACGGCGAGTTCGTGGCCTCCCTGTACCCCCGGGATGCCGGCCGGCAGTTCTACTTCTGAATGGTCGGCAGCATGACGCAGCCGCAGACCTTCCCGAAGCCACCGGCGCAAGGCACGTGTCCCGGCCGGAGCGCGGCGCCGTCCTGCCGACGTTCGTCAGGCCACGGCGCAGCCGTTGTTCCCGCGATGTTGCGAGGCGGCAGTGCGGCTGGCCGGGCCATTCGCGATCCGGCCCGGGACTTGGCGCACGGCGACGCTCAAGGTCGGGCCCCCTGAGCGTCGCCGTGCGGGTCAGGTCTGTGCCTGGCCGCCTGCTACTCGCAGATGCCGCGGTGCTCGCACAGCCAGCGGCGGTGATGCCACTCCTCGCGGCGGCGCTCCTCCTCGCGGGCCCGCCACTCCTCGCGGCGCCCCTCGTCCCTGCGCCACTCACCCCGCCTGTCGCCGTCCCACTGCACCGGGGTTGCGAGTTGCGCGCCGGCAGCCGGCACGAACGCGAGCGGGCGGGCTTGAGCCTGTCCGCCTGCCACGGCCAGGCTTCCAAGGGCACTCAGGACCAACAGCGTTCGGCGCATCGCAGCCTCCATGCAGCATTGCAAGAAGGCCAATGTGCCGGGCGTGTGTGACGACAAGCGGGCCTGATTGCGGCGGGACTGCGCACCGATGGACATGGGACGAGCCCGACGACGCCCTCCCACGGCCGGAAGGCGGGCCATGGCGTGGCCTCACCTGTCTGCGGCGACAAGGGCCACGCCTCCAGAGACGCCATCAGGCACGCAGGAAGCGGTAAGATCGGTCAGTCCGTGATGCCAATCGGGAGTTGCATGCCACCAGCGACCTACCGCATCTCGACCGCACCAGCCTGCATCCACACATGTTACGGCCGCGGCGTTCGTTCAGACCGTCAGCACGATCTTGCCGAAATGCGCGTTGGTCCGCATGTGGGCCTGCGCCTCGACGGCCTGTTCGAGCGGGAAGGTGCGATCGATCGGCAGGTGCAGCCGACCGGCCTCCACCGCCGCCCAGAGATCCTCGCGCATGCGGCGGTTGATGTCGCGCACCTCCTCCACGCTGCGGGTGCGGAAGGTGACGCCGACGTAGCTGATGCGGCGCACGGCGTGTAGGTCGAAGTCGAACTCGCCCGTCGCCCCGCCCAGCCGCCCGACGTTGACGATGCGGCCCAGGACGCGAGTCGCCCGCAGGTTGCCGTTGATCACCGGCCCCGACACCTGGTCGATGACGAGGTCCACGCCGCTGCCGCCGGTCGCCGCCAGGACGGCATCCGGCCAGCCCGGGTCGGCGCTGTCCACGGTCATGCCGGCGCCGAACTCCGCGAGCCTGGCGCGTCGCTCCGTGCTGGTCGAGCTGCCGATGACGAGGCCCGCCCCCATCTCGTTGGCGATCTGCATGCCCATCAGTCCCACGCCGGAGCTGGCGCCCTGGATCAGCACCGTCTGGCCACGCTGCAGCCCGCCGACGGTGACCAGCGCGTTGTGCATCGTCTGCAGGGCGATCGGCAGCGTGGCGGCCTGTTCCCAGCCCATGTTGTTGCCCGGCAGCGGGCTCACCCGGCCGTGGTCGGTCAGCGCGTACTCCGCGTAGCCGCCGTTGCCGGAACACATGACGCGCTCGCCCTCGTGCAGGCCCGTCACGCCCTCGCCGATCGCGGCCACTTCGCCGGCCCATTCCAGCCCGATCGTGGCGCCCCTGCCGCCGAGCGTCCCGTGCGCGTGCCCCGCCGCCATCGCCAGCTCCGCACGGTTCAGCCCGGCCGCGCGGACCCGCACCAGCACCTGACCCGGTCCGGCCTCCGGCACCGGGATGTCGCGCAGCTCGAGCCCGTTCTCGCCCACCACCATTGCCCGCATGTTGCCGCCTTCCCCTGAGCCTGTTCGTATCCGGCCCGCGTCGAAGACCGATAATGGCACGGGTGGGGTGTTCCGAGTTGTCCATGATCCCAACCCAAGTTGTCCATGATCCCAACCCAGGAACACCGGGGCGCTGGTCGAGGGGCCGCACGGCATGGGCAAGCTTGTGCGCCAGCCCCGGCGCCAGCACGGGATCGCGCCAGGGCGTGCTCATCCCGGGTGGTGTCGCGCTCGTCCGTGGCGCCGTGCAGACTGCGAACACCAAGAGAAACCAGAAACTTGAACGATCCCAGCAGCCTGGCTGCCGAGATTGCCGGGTGAGGGACACGAGACTCTCACGCGTAAGTGGCTGCTTCAGCTGGGTTCCGAGCCGACGAGGCGAGGTGAATGTGGCCCCATGTTGTGGCTCGCGGCAAGCCTGGAACACTCGATTGCTCCAGGTGTTTGGTCCCGGGAAGTCGCGACGCTCACCTGACGCAAGGGGCGGAGGAAGCGTCGCCGCAGGCAGTCTTCACGGCAGCGCTTGAACGACACCGCGAGTTCGAGCCGAGTTCCAGGCATCGAAAGACATGACCGGTACCCTAGCCCGGCGCTGCGGCCTGAACCGCACCACCGTGACCAAGTGGCGCCAAGCCACGATGGCCGACACCCCAATGGAACTCATCGCGCAGCACAGCACTGTGCTGCGCCCGAAGGAAAAGGCCATCGTGGCCACGGTCAGGCGCCGCGCACCCTGCTGCTGCTGCTCGACGACGTGCCCGGATGCCTGCGTGACAGCGCCCCGAAGGTGACACGC
>JBPBQS010000275.1:0-21399 GCA_050920955.1 Janthinobacterium lividum
TCGCGCTGGTGCTGGGCGAAGTTGCGGACCTGGGCCTGGGCGAAGGCGATGTCCTCGAGGTCGCGCGGCCGCAGCTCGGCGAGGCAGGCGTCGATCTCGGCGGGCGAGAGGCGGTAGGTGTCGCGGTCCCAGCGGTCGAAGCGCACGGACAGGTCGCGCACGGCGGCGTCGCCGCGCGCCGCGATGTCGGCGAGGATGGCCTCCACCGTCTCGCGCACCTTGCGGTCGGCCGCGTCGGCGGCGTCCGTCTCCTGGCCGCGCTTGAGCCATGTCTGCATGATCGCGTCCGCCCCGTTTTCCTGCGCATTCCGCGCGCCCATGCAGACAGGCCGGGCGCGGGGCTGTCAAGGAACCCCCGCGGGCGGGCGGACCACGATCGTTTCGAGGGCGCAGGGAAGATCCGCGTCCGGGGGCGGGGCGGGCGTCGGGGGGCCGGGGGTGGGAGTTGCGGTTCGCGCTTGAAGATTGCGCGGGATGCGCGGAAACAACGGCGACCTTCCGGAGAGCGCGACACGATGCAGGTGCCGATCAAGCAGACGCTGGACCGCATTCCCGGCGGGATGATGGTGGTGCCGCTGGCCATCGGGTCGATGTTCGCGACCTTCGCGCCGGGCACCGCGGGCTTCTTCGGCTCCTTCACCGGGGCGCTGTTCCAGGGCGCGCTGCCGATCCTGGCGGTGTTCTACGTGTGCATGGGCTCCACCATCGCGGTCAGCGCCCTGCCCCGGGTCGCGCGGCGCGGCGGCGTGCTGCTGGGCGCCAAGGTGGCGCTCGGCATCGCCGCCGGCCTGGTATTCGGGCACCTCCTCGGCGAGGGGCCGATCGGCTCGGGCTGGTTCGCCGGGCTGTCGACGCTGGCGATCGTGGCGGCGGTCAACGACACCAACGGCGGCCTCTACATGGCGCTGATGAACCAGTTCGGCGCGCCCGAGGAGGCCGGCGCCTACGCGGTGATGACGCTGGAGTCCGGCCCGTTCCTCACCATGGTCACGCTCGGCGTGGCAGGGCTGTCGGCGTTCCCTTGGCAGGTGCTGGTGGGCGCGATCCTGCCGCTGGCGGCGGGCATGGCGCTGGGCAACCTCGACCGCGGCATGCGGACCTTCCTCGGCTCCGCGGCGCCGGCGCTGATCCCGTTCTTCGCCTTCGCGCTCGGCACCACGCTGGACCTGCACAAGGTGTGGAGCGCGGGGCTGCTCGGGCTGGCGCTGGGGATCGCGGTGACGGCGGTCTCCGGCGTCGTGCTGGTCGTGGCCGACAGGCTGGCCGGCGGCACCGGCACCGCGGGGATCGCGGCGGCCTCGACCGCGGGCAACGCGGCGGCGGTGCCCGCGCTGATCGCCGCCGCCAACCCGGCCTACAAGGCGGCCGCCGCGCCGGCGACCGTGCTGGTCGCGGCCTGCGTGATCGTGACCAGCCTGCTGGTCCCCGTGGTCACGGCGCAGTGGGCGCGTCGGCACGGCCGGCTGCGGCCCGCCACGGTGCCGGGCGATGCCTGACACGGTGATCATCGCCGACGACCTGTCGGGCGCCGCGGACTGCGGCATCGCCTGCGCCGCCGCCGGCCTGGAGACGATCGTGGTGCTGGGCGAGCGGCCCGACGAGCCGGCGTGCCGCGTGCTGTCGGTCGACGCGGACACGCGCGGGCGGACGCGGGGCGAGGCGGCGGCGGAGACCGCGCGCCTGGTGCGGCTGCACGCGCCGCCGTCGCGGCTGGTGTTCCGCAAGCTCGACTCCACGCTGCGCGGCCACGTGGCGGCGGAGCTGGCCGCGGTGCTCGCGGTGCGGCGCGAGGCGGGGCGGGCCGCGGTCCTGCTGGCGCCCGCGTTCCCCGCGACCGGGCGCACCACGCGCGACGGCGTGCAGCTGCTCGACGGCGTGGCGCTGCAGGACACCGCGGTGTGGCGGCGCGAGCGCATGGCGGGCACGGCGTTCCTGCCGGCGATGCTGGCGCAGGCCGGGCTGCGCGCGGTGGTGGTCGGCCTCGGGCAGGTCCGCGCGGACGGGCTGGGGGCGCTGGTCGCGCGGCTGGCGGCGGACCCGGACGTGGACGTGCTGGCCTGCGACGCGGAGACCGACGACGACCTCGCGCGCATCGCCGCGGCGGGGTTCGGGCTCGGGCCGTCGCTGGTCTGGGCCGGGTCGGCGGGGCTGGCGGCGGGGCTCGCGCGGCTGCTGCCCCGGGCGGCGCACGCGGCGGCGTCGCCGGCGGCCGGGGCGCTGGAGGGGCCGGTGCTGTTCGTGGTGGGCTCGCTGTCGGCGGTGTCGGCGCGCCAGGTCGCGGCGCTCGCGGCGCTGCCCGGGGTCGAGCCGCTGGTCGTGGCGTCCGGGGTGCTGCGGCAGGGCGAGGGGTCGGCGGCCTGGCGCGACGCCGAGGACACGCTGGAGCGCGCGCTCGGCTCCGGCCGCGACGTCGTGGTGTCGCTGGCGGCCGAGCCGGACGCGGACCCGCGCGAGGGGCTGGCGCTGTGCCACGCCCTCGCGCGTCTCGCCGCGCCGCACGCGGGGCGCATCGGCGCGCTGGTGTCGGCCGGCGGCGAGACGGCGCGCGCCGTGCTGCTGGCGTTCGGCGCCACCGGGCTGCGGCTGCGCGGCGAGATCGAGCCGGGCGTGCCGCTCTCCCTCACCGAGGGCGGGCGCGCGATGCCCGTCGTCACCAAGGCCGGCGCGTTCGGGCGCGACGACACGCTGCTGCGCTGCCGCGCCGTGCTGCACGCAGTGGCGCCAGGAAGGCAGGAAAGCATGGGCTCTGCCCAAACCCGCAAAGGGTCCGAGGACCCTTTGATCCCCTTACTTAAGTGAAGCCATCCAAGGGGCTTCCCTTGGCAGAGTTTGAGGCAGCGCCTCAACCTTGCTTCCGCCCGCCTTCCCCACCCTTCCGACCGGAGCCACGCCCATGAGCACATCCTCCCTTTCCGCCGCGTCCGGCCGTCCGCTGCCCGTGGTCGCCATCACCATGGGCGACGCGGCCGGCGTCGGGCCCGAGGTGATCATGAAGAGCCTGGCGCACGCCGACCTCTACGACCGGTGCCGGCCGCTGGTGGTCGGCGACGCGGGGCGGCTGGAGAAGGCGGGCCGGGTCGTGGGCACCACGCTCACGGTGCGCTCGATCGAGCGGATCGAGGACGCGCGCTTCGAGAGCGGGACGGTGGACTGCATCGACCTCCACCTGATTCCGGAGGACCTGCCGTTCGGCAGGCTGTCGCCGGTCGCGGGCGACGCCGCGTTCCAGTTCCTGCGCGTGGCCACCGAGCTGGCGGTGGCAGGCAAGGTCGCGGTGATCTGCACCGCGCCGCTCAACAAGGAGGCGCTGCACGCCGGCGGGCACAACTACCCCGGGCACACCGAGATGCTGGCCGCGCTGACCGGCACCGAGGAGGTGTCGATGATGCTGACGGCGCCGAACCTGCGGGTGATCCACGTCACCACGCACATCGGGCTGATGGACGCGATCCGGAAGATCGAGCCCGGCTTGGTGGAGCGCACCATCGCGCGGGGATACTCGGTGCTGGAGAAGGCGGGGCTGGAGCGGCGCAAGATCGGCGTGTGCGCGATCAACCCGCACGCCGGCGAGAACGGGCTGTTCGGCCAGGGCGAGGAGGCGGAGAAGATCGTGCCCGCGGTGCTGGCCTGCCGGGCCAGGGGCTGGGACGTGGAGGGGCCGCTTCCCGCCGACACGCTGTTCTTCCGGGCCGGGCGCGGCGACTTCGACATGGTCGTGGCGATGTACCACGACCAGGGGCACGGGCCGGTCAAGGTGCTCGGGCTGGAGGCGGGGGTGAACATCACCGTGGGCCTGCCGGTGATCCGCACCTCGGTTGACCACGGCACCGCGTTCGACATCGCCGGCACCGGGCAGGCGGACGAGCGCTCGCTGCTCGAGGCGCTGCGGCAGGGGATCGCGCTGGCGCCCGAGGCTGCCTGAGTCGCCGGCGCACCCATACCGGAATGCGCATGGGTCGCGGCGCAAACGGCGATGGCCAGCCCGGGAGCGGCGTGGCTAAGTCAGGACGGGACGCGCACGGACGGCGCGGACCGGCGACACCGACAGGCCGGCCAACGGCGTGCGGACAGGGAGAGGCGCACATGGCCATGGAGATGGCGTCGCGGGACGCGGCGGGGCACGACGTGCCCGACGTCCCGGCGCACGACGGGGCCGTTCCGGCAGAGCCGCTGATCCTGCTCGACGCCGCGGACAACGTCGCGGTGGCGCGTCGCGCGCTGGAGCCCGGGGCGTTCGCCGGCGCGGGGCGGCCGAGGCCGGTCGAGCGCGTGCCGTTCGGGCACAAGATGGCGCTGCGTGCGGTCGCGGCCGGCGAGGCGGTGCGCAAGTACGGGCAGGTCATCGGCTTCGCCACGCGCGACATCGCCGCCGGCGAGCACGTCCACACGCAGAACACCGCGATGAGCGAGCTGGGCCTGGTGCACGAGTTCTGCGCCGACGCGCGGCCGACGCCGCTGCTGCCGGAAGCGGAGCGCGCCACCTTCCAGGGGTATCTGCGCGCCGACGGCCGCGTGGGCACGCGCAACTACATCGCGGTGATCTCCTCGGTGAACTGCTCGGCGACGGTGGTGCGCGCGGTGGCCGACCACTTCAACCGCGGCGGCGGGCTGGACGCGCACCCCGGCATCGACGGGGTGATGGCGCTCAGCCACGGCGGCGGCTGCGCGATGAGCCAGGAGGGCGAGGGCTACCGCTTCCTCACGCGCACCCTGGCCGGCTACGCGGCGCATCCCAACGTCGGCGGCGTGGTGATGATCGGCCTGGGGTGCGAGACCAACCAGATCCCGCAGATCCTGGAGCGCCACGGCCTGCGCGAGGGCGCGGCGCTGCGCACGCTGACCATCCAGGAGGTCGGCGGCACGCGCCGCGCGGTGGAGGCGGGGATCGAGGCGGTGCGCTCCATGCTCGACCTGGTGGGCGCCGCGCGGCGCACGACGCAGCCGGCCTCCGCGCTGGTGCTGGCGCTGGAGTGCGGCGGGTCGGACGGGTATTCCGGCATCTCGGCCAACCCGGCGCTGGGGTACGCGTCGGACCTGCTGGTGCGGCACGGCGGCACGGCGGTGCTGGCCGAGACGCCCGAGATCTACGGCGCCGAGCACCTACTGACGCGCCGCGCCGCCACGCCCGAGGTGGCGGCGAAGCTGGTGGAGCGCATCGACTGGTGGCGCGACTACACCGCGCGCCACGGCGCGGAGATGAACAACAACCCCTCGCACGGCAACAAGGCGGGCGGCCTGACCACCATCCTGGAGAAGTCGCTCGGCGCGGTGTCCAAGAGCGGCAGCGCGCGGTTGGAGGCGGTCTACGAGTACGCCGAGCCGGTCACCGCGCGCGGCTTCGTGTTCATGGACACGCCCGGCTACGACCCGGTCGCGGTCACCGGCCAGGTCGCCGGCGGCTGCACGCTGGTGTGCTTCACCACCGGGCGCGGCTCGACCTCGGGGTTCAAGCCGTCGCCGTGCATCAAGCTCGCGACCAACACGCCGATGTACGAGCGCATGCGCGAGGACATGGACCTGGACTGCGGCGGCATCGTGACCGGGGTCGAGACGATCGAGGCGGCGGGCGAGCGCATCTTCGCGCTGCTCCTCGCGGTCGCGTCGGGCGAGCGGAGCCTGAGCGAGCAGTCCGGCTACGGCGACAACGAGTTCGTGCCGTGGCAGCTCGGCGCGGTGATGTGACAGGGGCCGGGGCCCGCGGCCCCTGCCCTGCCGCCGGCGCGGGGGTATCCGCCCGCCGGGAGTGACGTGCGTGCACAACAGGATGAGGAACGTCACGATGATCGGGAAACCCGACGCGTCTGCCCTGCTTCGCCGTGCCTGCGGATTCGTTGCGGCCTCCGCGCTGATGCTCGCGGCAGCACAGCCGGCGGCGGCCGCGGACACCTACCTGCCGATGTGCTTCAAGCCCGGCGGCACGGCGGTCGTGAAGCTCGCGGCCAAGCCAGGGCCGTACCGGATCGCGTTCGCCAACGGCTTCGTCGGCAACTCGTGGCGCGTGCAGATGATCCAGACGCTGGCCGCCTACGCGGCGCAGCCGGACGTGGCGAAGCGCATCAAGGAGCTGCACACCGTCAGCGTCGGCATCGACGTCTCGGCGCAGATCGCGGCGGTCGACAACTTCATCAACGCCGGGTACGACGCGATCCTGCTGGAGGCCAGCAGCCCGACGGCGTTCCGCCCGGTGCTGCGCCGCGCGAAGAAGGCCGGCGTGCTGATCGTGACGTTCGACAACGTGCTCGACAACGTCGCCGCCGACGACCTGGTGATCCAGGTCAACGAGGACCAGGTCGAGATGGGCCGCATGATGGGCCGCTGGCTGGACTCCACGATGAAGGAGAAGAAGCGCGTGCTCGAGGTGCGCGGCGTCTCCGGCACCAGCGTGGACCGCGACCGCCACGACGGCTTCCACCAGGTGCTGGGCACGACGCAGGGGCTGCAGTTCACCGAGGTGGTCGGCAACTGGGATGACGGCACCGCGCAGAAGGCGGTGGCCGACGCGCTGGCGGTGAACGGGAAGTTCGACGGCATGTACGTGCAGGCCGGCAGCACCGGCGCGGTGCGCGCGCTGCTCGACGCGCACCAGATGATCCCCGTCGGCGGCGAGGACGAGAACGGGTTCCGCAAGCAGATCGCGCAGTACGGCAAGGACGGCCTGCTCGGCGACTCCGCCGGGCAGTCGCCGGCCCTGGTCGCGGTCGCCCTCAAGGCGGCGCTGGCCGCGCTGTCGGGCGAGGCGATCCCGCAGTCGGTGACCGTTCCGATCCCGGAAGCGAACTACCGGACGCTGAAGGCGGGCGAGACCTACTTCCCCGACCTCAGCGACACCTTCTTCGCCGCCAGCGACTTCCCGCCGTGCGACATCACCCTGACCGCGGCGCAGATCACCGGGCAGGCGAAGCCGGAGTGACGCGAGGAAGCAAGCAAGGCCAGAGGCTCTGCCTCTGGACTCCGCCAAGGGAAGCCCCTTGGATGGCTTACTTAAGTAAATGGGATCAAAGGGTCCTCGGACCCTTTGCGGGTTTGGGCAGAGCCCATGCTTGCTTGCTTCATGGCTGAGCCCCTGCTCGAGCTGCGCGCCGTGACCAAGCACTACGGCGCGGTGGCGGCGCTGACCGACGCCTCGCTGTCGTGCCGCGGCGGCTCGATCCACGCGATCATGGGCGAGAACGGCGCGGGCAAGAGCACGCTGATCAAGGTCGTCTCCGGCGTGGTGCAGCCGAGCAGCGGCAGCGTGCTGGTCGACGGCGAGGCGGTGCGCCTGGAGGGCCCGGCGGCGGCGCAGGCGCGCGGCATCGTCTGCGTGTTCCAGGAGCTGTCGCTGCTGCCGGACCTGTCGGTCGCCGACAACATCTGCATCGCGCAGCCGCCGCGCCGCTTCGGGATGATCGACGCGCGGGCGCAGCGGCGCGAGGCGGAGCGGCTGCTGGCCGTGGTGGGGTGCGAGGGCATCGACCCGCGGGCGCGGGTGCGCGACCTGTCGCTGTCGCGCCAGCAGATGGTGGAGATCGCCAAGGCGCTCGGCCGCTCGCCGCGCCTGCTGATCCTGGACGAGGCGACCTCGGCGCTGACCGCGGACGACGTGGCCACGGTGAGCCGGCTGATACGCGGCCTGCGCGACCAGGGGCTGTGCGTGCTCTACATCTCGCACCGCATGCACGAGATACGCGAGCTGGCCGACACCTGCTCGGTGTTCGCCAACGGGCGGCACGTCGAGAGCTTCGCGGCCGGGGCGCGCAGCGAGGCGGAGATCGTGCGCATGATGATCGGCCGCGAGATCACCCAGGTGTTCCCGCCGCGCCGCGCCCCCGCCGCCGCGCCGCCCATGCCGGGGCCGCCGGTGCTGGAGACGCGAGCGCTGTCGTGGGCGCCGCGGCTGGACCGGATCTCGATGTCGCTGCGCGCGGGCGAGATCGTCGGCCTCGGCGGCCTCGACGGGCAGGGGCAGCGCGAGTTCCTGCTGGCGCTGTTCGGCGGGCTCGCGGGCGTGGAGGGCGAGGTGCTGGTCGACGGCGTCGCGGTGCGCCCGTCCGGGCCCGCGGCCGCCAAGGCGTACTCGCCCGGCCTCGCGCTGATCCCCGAGGACCGCAAGACAGAGGGGCTGATGCTGTCGCTCTCGGTGCGCGACAACCTGGCGATGGCGACGCTGGACCGCAGGCGGCGCGGGCCGCTGATCGACGCGGGCGCCGAGCGCCTGGCCGTGGAGGAGATCGTGCGGCGCATGCGGATCAAGGCGCAGGTGGCGCTGCCGGTGTCCACGCTGTCCGGCGGCAACCAGCAGAAGGTGGTGATCGGCAAGTGGCTGATGGCCGGGCCGCGCGTGCTGCTGCTCAGCGACCCGACGCGCGGCATCGACGTCGGCACCAAGCAGGAGATCTACCGGCTGCTGCGCGAGCTGGCCGACGCGGGCGCGGCGGTGCTGTTCACCACCACGGACTACGACGAGCTGATCGGCCTGTGCGACCGCGTGCTGATCCTCTACGCGGGCCGCGTGGTGCGCGAGATGGCGGCCGGCGCGATCACCGAGGAGGCGATCATCTCGGCCTCCCTCGGCCTGCACGGCGAGACGGCGGCGGCGGCATGAGGCGCGGCCTCGGCTTCCTCCTGCGCCACAACCAGGCGCCGCTGCTCGCGGCGGCGACCTTCGCGTGCATGTTCGCGCTCTACCTCGCGATGCAGCCGCAGGGCGTCACCTCCGGCCTGCTGGTGACAGCGTCGAACAAGGGCGTGCTGCTGGCGCTGATCGCGGTGGCGCAGACGCTGCCGGTGCTGACCGGCGGCATCGACCTCTCGGTGGGCACGATCGTCGTGCTGGCCAACTGCCTCGCCTCCACGCTGGTGTCGGGCACGCCGCTGCAGGTGGCGCTGGGGGTTGCCGGCGTGCTGGGCTGCGGGCTGGCGGCGGGGTGCGTCAACGCGCTCGCCGTGGTGGCCGGGCGGCTGCAGCCGATCGTGGCGACGCTGGCCACCAGCTCGGTGTTCTACGGCCTGTCGCTGCTGCTGCGCCCCGAGCCGGGCGGCGACGTGAGCGACGGGTTCGCCTCGGCGATGACCGACACCCTGCCGGGCGGCGTGCCGGTGACGCTGGCGCTGCTGGCCGCGGTGCTGCTCGTGGTGTGGGTGCCGCTGCGGCGCTCCGTGACGGGGCGCGGGCTGTACGCGGTGGGCTCGTCGGAGCTGTCGGCCTACATGTCCGGGCTGCGCGTCGGGCGGGCGAAGGCTGCGGCCTACGCGCTGGGCGGGCTGTTCGCGGGGATGGCGGGGCTGCTGCTGACGCTGATCGCGGAGTCGGCGCAGGCGAGCATGATCCAGGCCGGCGACCTCACGCTGAACTCGATCGCCGCGGTGGTGGTGGGCGGCACCTCGCTGTTCGGCGGCGTGGGCGGCGCGATCGGCTCGGTGTTCGGCGCCTTCATCCTGCGCACCATCGGCGACCTGCTGTTCGTGCTGAACGCGCCGCCGCTGTGGCAACCGCTGTTCCAGGGCCTGATCCTGCTGGGCGCGATCAGCCTGGGCGCGCTGCCGCTGCTGCGCGTGCGCAACCGCCTGGAGCTGTACCGGTGAACCACATCGCCCCCCAGGTCGCGCCCGCGCAGCCGGCGGCGCGCCGGCTCCTGGCGCGCGCGGACCTGCCGCTGCTGGTCTCCAGCCTGTGCGTGCTCGCGGTGCTGCTCGTGGGCTCGGCCATCAACCCGAGCTTCCTCACGCCGCGCTACCTGCTGCAGCAGGCCGAGGTCGCGGCGTTCCTCGGCCTCGTGGCGTCGGGGCAGATGCTGGTGATCCTGCTCGGCCACATCGACCTGTCCGTGCCCTGGACCATCGCGGCCTCCGCGATGCTGGCCACCGGCGTGGGCGGCCAGGCGGCGAGCGGCGCGCTCGGCGTGCCGGTGGCGCTCGGCGTGGGCGCCGCGATCGGCCTGGTCAACGGCCTCGGCGTGGCCAGGCTGCGCGTGCCGTCGATGATCTTCACCCTCGGCGTCAACGCGGCGCTGCAGGGCCTGATGGTGCTCTACACCGGCGGCTCCGCACCCCCGAGCACCGCGCCGCCGCTCGCGTCCTGGCTCGCGACCGGCCAGGTCGTGCCGGGCGTGGCCAACGCGGTGTGGAGCTGGGTCGCGGTGTCGCTGCTGCTCACCGTGGTGCTGGGCCGCACCCCGTTCGGGCGCACCATCTACGCCATCGGCACGCGCGAGCGCGCCGCGTTCCTGTCCGGCCTGCCGGTGCGCGGCGTCATCGTCGCCTGCTTCATGGCCAACAGCATGCTGTGCGCGCTGTGCGGCCTGCTGCTCAGCGGCTACGCCGGCAAGGCCTACCAGGGCATGGGCGACACCTACCTGCTCCCCGCGATCGCCGCCGTCGTGCTCGGCGGCACCAGCATCATGGGCGGGCGCGGCCGCGTCGCCGGCACCGTCGTCGGCACCGTGCTCGTCGTGCTGCTGCAGAGCGTGCTCGCGGTCATGCAGATGCCCGACGCCGGCCGTCAGATCATCTACGGCCTGATGATCCTCGGCATGCTCCTGCTCTACGGCCGTGGCCGCAGGGCCGGCGCCTGATCCGGGAAGCAAGGAAGCAAGGCCTTCTTTTTCTGAAGAAAAAGAAGCAAAAAGACTTTGCCACGGGGTTCTGCGCGACGCGGCTGGCACAGGGCCAGACGGGCAAAGTTCTTTGGTTCTTTCTTTCAGGAAAGAACTGCTTTCTTTCTCCGTGGCAGAGAAGACGACATGACCGGCTTTGACGAGGACGCCCACGATGCATGAGCACGCCCGCCCCGGCCCGCAGGACCGCCACGGCCTGCCGCTCGGCAACCTGCCCGGCACGCGCTACCCAGACCCGCGCGTGGAGTCGCTCGACCCCCGCTTCCGCGCCCGCGTCGGCAACGCCGGGATCGAGCGCATCGCCAACGGGTGCCGCTGGGCCGAGGGGCCGGTGTGGTTCGCCGACGGCGGCTACCTGCTGTGGAGCGACATCCCGAACGACCGCATCCTGCGCTGGCTGGAGGAGGACGGCCACGTCAGCGTCTTCCGCAGCCCGAGCCGCCACGCCAACGGCAACACCCGCGACCGCGAGGGCCGCCTAGTCACCTGCGAGCACGGGACACGCAGCGTCACCCGCACCGAGCACGACGGCCGCCTCACCACCCTGCTCGACCGCCACGACGGCCGCCCGCTCAACGCCCCCAACGACGTGGTCGTCGCCGCCGACGGCGCCGTCTGGTTCACCGACCCCGGATACGGCATCGACGGCCCCTACGAGGGCATGCCCGCGCAGGCCGAGCTGCCGCGCAACGTCTACCGGCTCGACCCCGCCAGCGGCCACGCCACCGTCGTCGCGGGCGACTTCAGCCGCCCCAACGGCCTGGCCTTCTCGCCGGACGGGCGCCGGCTCTACGTCGTCGACAGCGGCATCACCCACGGCGGCCCGTCCCACATCCGCGTCTTCGACGTCGACGGCGCCCGCGTGTCCGGCGGCGGCATCTTCGCCGAGGACTTCGCCCCGGGCCTGACCGACGGCCTGCGCACCGACCTCGACGGCAACGTCTGGTGCAGCATGGCCTGGTCCGCCCCGGA
Source organism: Janthinobacterium lividum (assembly GCA_050920955.1). Classification (GTDB taxonomy): domain Bacteria; phylum Pseudomonadota; class Alphaproteobacteria; order Acetobacterales; family Acetobacteraceae; genus CAXSEF01. The sequence continues at coordinate 11,568 of JBPBQS010000275.1, forward strand.
GGAGGACGGCGTGCGCTGCTACGCCCCGGACGGCACGCTGATCGGCAAGGTCCACCTGCCCGAGGGCTGCGCCAACCTGTGCTTCGGCGGCAGGAAGCGGCACCGCCTGTTCATGGCGGCGAGCACGTCGGTATACTCGCTCCACGTGAACGCGATCGGGGCGCTGCGGCCGTAGGAGGAAGGAAGGCCTTCTTTTTCTGAAGAAAAAGAAGCAAAAAGACTCTGCCACTTGGCACCTGTGCTGCGCGGCTGGCACCGCCCCCGTGGGTGAAAGTTCTTTGGTTCTTTCTTTCAAGAAAGAACTGCTTTCTTGCTTTCGCACAGGGCAGGAGCCCGACCAATGACGCACCCGCAGACCCCCGCCGGCCTCCTGCCGGACGACCCCGGCGCCCTCCTCGTCGGCCGCGTCTGGTCGCACGCGCGGGGCGGCCCCTGCCCGGTGCTGGTGCGGGACGGCGAGGTGCACGACCTCGCCGGCCTGTCGCCGACGCTCGCCGGGCTGCTGGAGATCGGCGACCTGACAGGGCGGCTGGCGGAGGCGTTCCCGTCGCTGGGCGGGCTGGCGGCGTTCCTGGGCGAGGACGAGGCGGGCGGCCCGGCCGGGCGGCTGCTCGCGCCGTGCGACCTGCAGCCCATCAAGGCCGCCGGGGTGACGTTCGCGGACTCGATGCTGGAGCGCATGATCGAGGAGCGCGCCAAGGGCGACCCCGCCGCGGCGCTCTCGATCCGCGCCAGGCTTGAGCCCGTCGTCGGCGCCAACCTGCGCGACCTGCGCGCCGGCTCGCCGGAGGCCGCGCGCGTCAAGCAGGTGCTGCAGGGCATGGACCTGTGGTCGCAGTACCTCGAGGTCGGCATCGGGCCCGACGCCGAGGTGTTCACCAAGGCGTCGCCGATGGCGGCCGTCGGCACGGGTGCTGCGGTCGGCATCCACCCCGGCTCGGAGTGGAACAACCCCGAGCCGGAGGTCGTGCTTGCGGTGTCGTCGCGCGGGGAGATCCTGGGTGCGACGCTCGGCAACGACGTGAACCTGCGCGACTTCGAGGGCCGCTCCGCGCTGCTGCTCGGCAAGGCCAAGGACAACAACGCGTCCTGCGCCATCGGCCCGTTCATCCGGCTGTTCGACGCGCACTTCACCCTGCGCACGGTCGAGGGCCTGGTGGTCAGCCTGTCCGTGACCGGGCCGGACGGCTTCGAGATGGGGGGCGAGAGCCGCATGGACGCGATCTCGCGTGCGCCGGCGGAACTGGTCGCGCAGACGATCGGGCCGAACCACCAGTACCCCGACGGCTTCATGCTGTTCCTCGGCACGATGTTCGCGCCCACGAAGGACCGGCGCGGCGCAGGCCTCGGCTTCACCCACGAGATCGGCGACGTCGTCCGCATCTCGGCGCCGGAGCTGGGCACGCTGAGCAACCGCGTCGAGCGCTGCGACCGCATCGCGCCGTGGGAGTTCGGCGTGCTCGCGCTGATCGCCAACCTGCGGGGGCGGGGGGCGCTGTGAACAGGCAGGCAAGCAAGGTCGAGGCTCTGCCTCGAACTCCGCCAAAGGCTCGCCTTTGGAAACCGACACTTAGGGAAGGCAATCCAAAGGCCCAGCCTTTGGCGGGTTTGGGCAGAGCCCATGCTTGCCTGCTTCCTGGAGGCGCCACGCCATGACCGACGCCCCGCCCCGCCGTTTCCGCTCGCGCGACTGGTTCGACGACCCCGAGCGGCTGGACATGACCGCGCTCTACCTCGAGCGGTTCATGAACTACGGCACGACGCCGGAGGAGCTGCGCTCGGGCCGGCCGATCATCGGCATCGCGCAGACCGGCAGCGACCTCAACCCGTGCAACCGCATCCACGTCGACCTGGCGCGGCGCGTGCGCGACGGCATCCGCGACGCGGGCGGCATCCCGCTCGAGTTCCCGACGCACCCGACCTTCGAGAACTGCAAGCGCCCGACGGCGGCGCTGGACCGCAACCTCGCCTACCTCGGGCTGGTGGAGATCCTGTACGGCTACCCGATCGACGCGGTGGTGCTGACGACGGGGTGCGACAAGACGACGCCGTCCTCGCTGATGGCGGCCTCGACCGTGGACATCCCGGCGATCGTGCTGTCGGGAGGGCCGATGCTCGACGGCTGGCACGAGGGGGAGCTGGCGGGGTCGGGCACGGTGATCTGGCGCTCGCGCAGGAAGCTGGCGGCAGGCGAGATCACGGAGGCGGAGTTCCTGCAGGCGGCGCTGGATTCCGCACCGTCGCTCGGGCACTGCAACACGATGGGCACGGCCTCGACGATGAACGCGCTGGCCGAGGCGCTGGGCATGTCGCTGACGGGGTGCGCGGCGATCCCCGCGCCGTACCGCGAGCGCGGGCAGATCGCCTACCGCACGGGGCGGCGCATCGTGGAGATGGCGCACGAGGACCTGCGGCCGTCGCGCATCCTGACGCGCGCGGCGTTCCTCAACGCGATCAGGGTGAACTCGGCGATCGGCGGCTCGACCAACGCGCAGCCGCACCTGGCCGCGATGGCGCGCCACGCCGGGGTGGAGCTGCGCCCGGACGACTGGCAGGAGCACGGGCACGACATCCCGCTGCTGGCCAACGTGCAGCCAGCCGGCGCCTGGCTCGGCGAGCGCTTCCACCGCGCCGGCGGCGTGCCCGCGGTGATGTGGGAGCTGCTGCAAGCGGGGCAGCTCGACGCGTCCTGCCTCACCGTGACCGGGCGCAGCGTGGGGGAGAACCTTTCCGGGCGCGAAAGCAACGACCGCGAGGTGATCCGGCGCTACGACACGCCACTCAAGGCGCAGGCCGGCTTCCTGGTGCTGCGCGGCAACCTGTTCGACTTCGCGATCATGAAGACCAGCGTGATCTCCGAGGAGTTCCGCGCGCGCTACCTGCAGGAGCCCGGCCGCGAGGGGATCTTCGAGGGACGCGCGATCGTCTTCGAGGGCTCGGAGGACTATCACGCGCGCATCAACGACCCGGCGCTGGCGATCGACGAGGGCTGCATCCTGGTGATCCGCGGCGCGGGGCCGCTGGGATGGCCGGGCTCGGCGGAGGTGGTCAACATGCAGCCGCCGGACGCGCTGCTGCGTCGCGGCGTGACCAGCCTGCCGACCATCGGCGACGGCCGGCAGTCCGGCACCGCGGACAGCCCGTCGATCCTGAACGCCTCGCCGGAGAGCGCTGCTGGCGGCGGGCTCGCCTGGCTGCGCACCGGCGACACGATCCGCGTGGACCTGGGGCGGGGGCGCTGCGACATGCTGGTGGCCGAGGACGTCATCGCCGCGCGCCGCGCCGAGGGCGTCCCGCCGGTGCCGGCCAGCGCCACGCCCTGGCAGGTGATCTACCGCGCCACCGTCGGGCAGATGGAGAGCGGTGCGGTGATCGAGGGCGCCACGGAGTTCCGCAGCATCGCGCGGGTCACGCCGCGGCACAACCACTGAGGCACGGCGCGGGGGCCTCCCGCGCCGCTCACGGCCGCAGGAGCACGTCCGCGGAAGCCTGGGCGGTCACCTCCTCCGGCGCGGCGCTCGCCTCGGGCGCGGGCCCGCGCAGGGTGGCGGCCTTCATGGACGCGGCCCGGAAGAACGTCTCCTCCAGCCGCACGTCCTGCAGGTGGTCGACGTGCAGGCCGAGCGTCGCGGCGGCGGCGGCGGCACGGGCCTGCAGCTCGTGCAGCGCGGCCGTGGTGGCCTCCTCGTGGGCCTTGCGGCGCACGGCCGGCGACAGCTGCCACTCCAGCGACGCCAGCGCCATCCCGCGCTCCTGGAGCCGGCCGACCAGGTCCAGCAGAGCCGGCCCGTCGGACCCGCGCAGCGCCAGGGTCTGCTCCGCGACCCAGCCCGCGCGCCTGTCCTCGCCCGCGGCGACCGAGTAGCCGGCGGCACGCGCGTCGACGCCGGGCACGGCCTGCGCCATCCGCGTCGCGTCGGCCATCAGGGCGTTGACCTGCCGCTGCGCCGCGGCCGCGGACGGCGAGGTGCCCCGCGCGACGAGCCCGGCCGCGAGCTGGTCCGGCGCGACCTGCACCACGCCGCTGGCCGACAGGTGCAGAACCGTGTCCCCCGGCGCCGGCTGCGCGAACGCCGGCCACGCCGCCAGCCCCAGCACCGCGAGCGCCGCCAGCCTGACCGCCTTCATGCCGCTCGGCACGCAACGGGATTTTCGCGCGATCGCACGGACATGCGCGAAGCGCTCAGGCGTAGCTCGTGCCGGCGGAGTGGTGCCCGGTGCGGCCGTTCTGCGCCACGTCGACGCCGAGGCGGTCGAGCGCCTGCAGCACGGCGCGGAAGGTCTGCGCCCGCACCGGCCTGTGGCCCAGCTCGATCTTGGACACCGTCGACGGCGACAGCCCGGCCTCGGCGGCGAGCTGTTCCTGGTCCAGGCCGGCCAGCATCCGGCCGGCCGCGACCACCCTGCCGCGCGCCACGAGGGGGTGCAGCTGCATCTGTCTTCTCCGTGTTTCCAGAGCACGGAGATGGGCATTCCACCGCCCCGAATCAACCGTTTCGCCGACGCTACGGCGCGGAAACGGCTCGCTTTTCCTGGCCGCCGCCGCGACGCGGGGATCAGCGGAAGTCGCGCGTCGGCACCCTGATGCCCGCGCCGGCCCCGCGCCCCGGGGCATGGACCTCCCACGGCCCCGGATCGTCGCCCGGCGCGTGCGCGGGCCCGGCCTCGTCGCGCTCGCCTACGCTGCGCAGCAGGGCCGAGAGGTCCTCCAGACGGTCGGTGACGACGTGCGTCACCTCGCCCTCGCGCTGCACCCGCCCGTGGCAGGCGACCATGCCCGCGGACAGCACGAGCCGGCGCTGCCTCTCGAAACGATCAGGCCAGAGGACCAGGTTCGCGACGCCGGTCTCGTCCTCGACCGTCATGAACATCACGCCCTTGGCAGACCCCGGCTTCTGCCGCACCAGCACGATGCCCGGCACCGCCACGCGCCGCCCGTCGCGCAGACGCGCCAGATCGCCGCACGCCACCATGCCGCGCGCGCGCAGCGTTGCGCGCAGGAACGCGACCGGGTGGCGCCTGAGGCTGAGCCCGGTGCTGCGGTAGTCCTCCACCACCTCGCGGCCGCCCTTCATCGGGGCGAGCGCCACCGGCGGCTCCGCCAGCTCCGGCTGCGGCCGCCCCCGCGCGTCGGCGGCGGCGAACAGCGGCAGCACGCCGTCGGCCAGCCCCTTCACCGCCCACAGCGCCTGGCGACGGTCCAGCCCGAGCCCCCCGAACGCGTCCGCCTCCGCCAGCCGCTCCAGCGCCGCGGCCGGCACGTCCGCGCGGCTGCGGACCTCCTCGACGCTGCCGTATGGCGCGTCGCCGCGGTGCGCGACCAGCTGCGCCCCGTGCGCGTTGGCCAGGCCCTTCGCCATGCGCAGGCCCAGCCGCACGGCCATGCCCCTGCCCTGCCCCGACTCCAGCGTGCAGTCCCAGCGGCTGGCGTTGACGCAGACCGGCCGGACCTCGACGCCGTGCTCGACGGCGTCGCGCACCACCTGTGCCGGCGCGTAGAACCCCATCGGCTGGCTGTTCAGCAGGGCGCAGCAGAACACGTCGGGGTGGTGGCACTTCAGCCACGCGCTGGCGTAGGCGATCAGGGCGAAGGAGGCGGCGTGGCTCTCCGGGAAGCCGTACGAGCCGAAGCCCTCCAGCTGCGAGAAGGTGCGCTCGGCGAAGCCACGCTCGTAGCCGCGCGCGACCATGCCCCCGACCAGCTTGTCGCGGAAATGGCTGACGCCGCCGGTGACCTTGAAGGTCGCCATGGAGCGGCGGAGCTGGTCGGCCTCGCCCGGCGTGAAGCCCGCGCACACGATGGCGACGCGCATCGCCTGCTCCTGGAACAGCGGCACGCCCAGCGTCTTGCCCAGCACCGCCCTGAGCTCGGGCGTGGGGTATTCCGCTTCCTCGATGCCCTCGCGGCGGCGCAGGTAGGGGTGCACCATGTCGCCCTGGATCGGGCCGGGACGCACGATCGCGACCTGCACCACCAGGTCGTAGAACGTCGTCGGCCTGAGCCTGGGCAGCATCGACATCTGCGCCCGGCTCTCGATCTGGAACGTGCCCAGCGTGTCCGCGCGCCGGATCATCGCGTAGGTCGCGGAGTCCTCGGCCGGGATCGTGGCGAGGTCCATTTGCCCGCGCCCGTGCTCGTCGAGCAGCTCGAAGCCGCGGCGCATGCAGCCGAGCATCCCCAGGCCGAGCACGTCGACCTTCATGAAGCCGAGCGCGTCGATGTCGTCCTTGTCCCACTCGATGATGTGGCGCCCGGCCATCGCGGCGGGCCGGACCGGCACCAGCTCGTCCAGGCGGTCGCGCGTCAGCACGAAGCCGCCGGGATGCGTGCCGAGCTGGCGCGGGAAGCCGACCAGCTCGCGGGCCAGCCGCAGCGCGAGGCGCAGCCGGCGGTCCGCGAGGTTGAGGCCCAGCTCGGCGGCGTGCTCCTCGCCGACACCGCCCTCCGACCAGCCCCAGACCTGCGACGCCAGGGCGGCGGTGACGTCCTCGCCCAGCCCGAGCACCTTGCCCACGTCGCGCACCGCGCCGCGCGCGCGAAAGCGCATCACCGTGGCGCACAGCGCGGCGCGGCTGCGGCCGTAGCGCTCGTAGACCCACTGGATCACCTCCTCGCGCCGCTCGCTCTCGAAGTCGACGTCGATGTCGGGCGGCTCGCGCCGCTCGGCGGAGATGAAGCGCTCGAACAGCAGCCCGGAGCGCACCGGGTCGATCGAGGTGATGCCGAGCACGTAGCAGACCGCGGAGTTGGCGGCAGAGCCGCGCCCCTGGCACAGGATGCCGCGCGCGCGGGCGAAGCGGACGATCGCGTTCACGGTGAGGAAGTACGGCGCGTAGTCCAGCCCCGCGATCAGGCGCAGCTCGTGGCGCAGCTGGCGCGCGACGTCGTCGGGCAGGCCTTCGGGGTAGCGCAGCGGCGCTGCGTCCGCGACCTGGCGCTCCAGCGCCTGCTGCGGCGTCTCGCCGGCGACGTCGGACTCGTCGGGGTACTGGTAGCGCAGCTCGGACAGGCTGAAGCGGCAGCGTTCGGCGATCTCCTCCGTGCGCGCCACCGCCTCGGGGTAGCGGGCGAACAGGCGCGCCATCTCGCCCGGGCCCTTGAGGTGGCGGTCGGCGAAGCGCTCGCGGCGGAAGCCGGCGTCGTCGATGGTGCAGCCCTCGCGGATGCAGGTGACCACGTCCTGCAGGATGCGGCGCTCCGGCGCGTGGTGCAGGACGTCGCCGGTGACGACGGCCGGCACGCCCGCCGCCTGCGCCATGTCGTACAGCCGACGCAGCCGCACCTGGTCGCCCGGGCGACGGCGCAGGGACAGTGACAGGTGGCAGCGCCCGCCGAAGCCCGCGCGGAGCCGTCCGAGCTGCGCGCCGAGGTCCTCGTCCGGCTCGTCGGGCAGCAGGATCACGAGCAGGCCCTCGCCGTGCGCCACGAGGTCCTGCCAGCCGATGTCGCAGCCGCTCCCCCCGGTGCGCGCCTTGCCCAGCGTCAGCAGGCGGCACAGGCGGGCGTAGGCGGCGCGGTCCGTGGGGTAGGCCAGCACCGGCAGGCCGTCGCGCAGGCCGAGTCGGCAGCCGACGACGAGGCGGATGCCGATCTCCGCCGCGCGGGCGTGGGCGCGCGCGATGCCGGCCAGCGTGTCGTGGTCGGTGACGGCCAGGGCGGACAGGCCGAGCGCCTTGGCGGCGACGAACAGCTCCTCGACGTGGCTGGCGCCGCGCAGGAAGCTGTAGTTCGAGGTGACCTGGAGCTCGACGTAGCCGGGCATGGCGGGGGCCCGGTCCCCGTCGTTCATGGTGCCGCCATCAGAAGAAGCCGTGCAGGAACCAGGACAGCGCGCCGGTCGCGGGGTCGACGCCGTCGCCCTGCCGGAACAGCCAGAAGCGCCGGCCCGCCTCGTTCTCCACGGTCCAGTAGTCGCGCAGGGCCGCGACCTCGCCGTCGCGTCGCCACCACTCGCCGGCGATGCGCTCCGGCCCGTCGGCGTGGCGCACCAGGTGGCGCACGCGGCGCCAGGTGAAGGCGCGCGGCGGGTGGTCGGGCAGCGCGCCCAGGGCGGCCACCGGCTCGGGCCGCGCCAGCAGGCGCACCGGGCGCGGCCAGGGCGACACCCAGGCCGCGGCGCCGGCGCCGGGCGTATCGAACGCCACCGGGCGCTGCGAACGCTCCGGCACGTCGCTCTGCACCGGGAGCAGGCGGTACACGCTGCCTGCGCCCAGGCGGTTGCTCAGCCGGTCCACCAGCGCCGACAGGTCGGGCTCGCCGGGCGCGTCGGCGACCAGGCCGCCGTCGTGCTGCGCGGGGTGCAGCGGCTCGGCCAGCGGCAGCACCAGACGCATGGCCTCCACCCCGGGCCCGGGGTCCACCTCCGCGATCCGCTCGCGCAGCAGCCGACCGAGGTGGGCGGCGTCGCGCACCGGCCGCGCCGTGCCGACGCGCACGACCTGCAGCGTGGCGTCGACGCGCTCGAACACGAGGTCGAGCCGGCGCGCGCCCTCGCCGCGCGCCGCCAGCAGCGCGCAGGCCTCCTCGACCAGAACCGCGATCACCGCGGCGAAGGACTCCGCCGTGGCGATCGGCTCCACGAAGCCGCGGCGCACGACGATCGCGTCCGGCGGCACGACCGGCTGCACCGGCTCCGGCACGCGGCCCATCGCCTGGTCGAGGCGCAGCAGCAGCCCGGGGCCGAAGCGTCGCGCCAGCGGGCCGCGCGGCGCCGCGTCGAGCTGCCCGACCCGCTCCAGCCCGAGGCGGCGCAGGCCGTCCGCCGCCGCCGCCTCGATGCGCAGCGCCGCCACCGGCAGCGGCGACAGGGCGTGCGCGGCCCTGCCCGGCGCGACCAGCGTGGGCGAGCCCTCCCCGAAGCGCGCCAGCGCGTGGGCGGCGCCGGGCGTGTCGGCGATCGCCACCCGCCCCGTCAGGCCCTGCCGTGCCAGCTGCGCGACCAGCGTGTCGAGCAGCGGCCGCTCGCCGCCGTGCAGGTGGCCGCAGCCGGTGGCGTCGATCCACAGCCCGTCCGGCGGGTCCGCGGCCGTCAGCGGCGACAGGCGCAGGCACCAGGCCGCCAGCCGCTCCAGCGCCCGCGCGTCCTCGTGGACGCGGGCGTCGGCCACGGCGAGGCCGGGCACCATGGCCTGGGCGTGGGCCAGCGCCATCCCCGCCCGCAGCCCGAGCGCGCGGGCCTGCGGGCAGGCGGCGGCGATCACGCTGCGGCCCCTGTCGTGGGCGCGGGTGACGAGCGGGCCATCATCCGGCGGCGCGGAACCGGGACGGCGCAGCCGCTCGATCGGCCAGAACGGCAGCCACAGCGAGACGACCCTGCGCATCGCAGCCCTCCACGGTCCAGGACGCGGGTTCGCCGCCGCGGCAGCGCATCAGGTCCAGCCGCCACAGCGGCCGGTGCAGCCCCGCAACGTCCGGGGCATGGGCCAGCGCCGGGGGCGACGGCAGGGCGCCGACGCGCCAGCGCGTGGTCGCCGCCGTGGGCTGGGCCAGCGCCGGGTCGTCGAAGCGGCGCGAGCGGCGCAGCAGCAGGCCGAGCACCTGCGATCCCTCGGCGGCAAGCTGCAGCCGGCGCGACGCCGCCAGGTCGAGCCCGCCGTCGAGCTCGCACACCACGCCGGCGACGTCGGGGTGGCCGAGCGCCTCCTCCATCGCCTGCAGCACGCCCCTGCCCCCGCTTCCGCCCGCGTCCACGAACACGACGCGCCACGGGTCCAGCCCGGCCTGCAGCAGCGCGTGGGCGAACACTTCGCCGCGCCGCCCGACCCACACCACGGGGCCGGGGCGCCGCGCCAGCACGCCGGCGGCGAACAGGGCGGGTGCCGCGCCGGTCTC
>JBPBQS010000047.1:0-20994 GCA_050920955.1 Janthinobacterium lividum
TCGCCGAGCACGAGTTCCTCGGCGACTACGTGCGCGAGAAGCTGATGTACTACCCCACGGTGACCCGCGAGGCCTTCCGCAACCAGGGCCGCATCACCGACCTGATGCGCAGCGGCAAGCTCTACGCCGACCTGGGCCTGCCCCCTCTGGACCCCGAGCTGGACCGCGTGATGATCTGCGGCAGCGAGCAGATGCTCTCCGACACCAAGGCCTTCCTCGACGGCATCTCGATGAAGGAGGGCAGCAACAACGACCCCGGCGCCTACGTCATCGAGAAGGCCTTCGCCGAGAAGTAGAAGCCTTCCTCCTCGTCGAGGTTTCCAAAGGCGAGCCTTTGGCGGAGTCCAGAGGCAGCGCCTCTGGCCTTGCTTTCCTTCTAGCCCACCGCCTGCATGAGCCGCCTGAGCGCCTCGTCCGTGAACGGCTTGAGCAGGCACAGGTCGCGCGGCCCGAGGTCGTTGCGCACCATGGCCCGCAGGTCGCCGGTGACGTAGATCACGGCGATCCCCGGCCAGCGGGCGTGCGCCATGCGCGCCAGGTCGAACCCGCTCATCGTGCCGCCGAGGTTGACGTCGACCATGAGCATCTGCGGCGCCTCGCCGCCGGCGGTGAGCAGGGGCAGGAACTCGGTGCCCGACGGCACCGCGGTGACGGCGACCCCGTCCTCCTCGAGGATGTCGGTGATCGAGGCGCGCGTGATCGCGTCGTCCTCGACGACGAGCACGCGGGTCGGCTGGGCCTGGCTCATGGTCACGATGCTTCCTGGGCGGGCTGGGCCGTGGGCTCGCCCGGGATGATGCCCCGCAGCTGCTCGGCGAGCGCTGCAAGTTCGGGGCCGGTCTTGGCCACCACGCGCTCGACGCCGCGCAGCCGCTCGCGGTCGTGGGCGTCGAGGTCCTTCGAGGTCACGACGACGACGGGGATGCCGCGCCACTCCTCGCGCTCGCGCAGCGCCTTGAGGAAGCCGAACCCGTCCAGCTCCGGCATCACCAGGTCGAGCAGGATCAGCGACGGCGTGATCCGCTCCACCGACTCCAGCCCGAGGCGCCCGTTCTCCGCGGTGGCCACCGACCACCCCACCCGCGACAGCATGGCCTCCAGGCGCGAGCGGCTGATCTCGTCGTCGTCCACGACCAGGGCGTGCCCGCCGGGCGAGTCGGCGCGGAAGCGCTCCATCACCGCCTTGAGCGCGTCCCACTGCACCGGCTTGGCGAGGAAGTCCTCGGCCCCCAGCGAGGCGGCGAGGCTGGGCTCGTTGACGAAGCTGATCATCACCACGGGCGTGTGCGCCAGCTCTGGCTCCGCCTTGAGCGCGCTCAGCACCGACCAGCCGTCCATCTGCGGCATCATCACGTCGAGCAGGATCACCCGCGGCTTCAGCAGCCGCGCCAGCGCCAGCCCGGAGCGCCCGTCGCCGGCCGAGCGCACGGCGAACCCCTCACGGTGCAGGAACCGCGTGAGCAGGTCGCGCGTCGCCGGGTCGTCGTCGACCACGAGCACGCAGTCCGCGGTCTCCGGCTCGTCGGAGCCGGCCGCCGCCGCCTCCACCGCCGCCTCGACCTCGCGGTAGACCGACGGCACGCGCAGCGTGAACGTCGAGCCGTGCCCCGGCTGGCTGGTCACCACGACGTCGCCGCCGAGCAGGCGCGCGAAGCCCTGCGTGATGGCCAGCCCGAGCCCGGTGCCGCCGTACTGGCGCGTGGTGGACTCGTCCGCCTGGCTGAAGCGCTGGAACAGGCGCCCGACCTGCTCCGTGGTCATGCCGATGCCGCTGTCGCGCACCGCGAAGCTGAGCCAGTCGCGCTCGCCCTCGACGCCGCCGCCGTGCTCGCGCCGCACGGCCAGGGTGATCTGCCCGCCCTCGGTGAACTTGGCCGCGTTGCCCAGCAGGTTGAACAGGCACTGGCGGATCTTGACCGTGTCCGAGTGCAGCGTGCCGAGCCCCTCGCCGGCCTCGACCACCAGGGTGTTGCCCTTCTTCGCCACCAGGCTGTCCACGGTGGACGCCACGCTCGCCACCAGCTCGGACACCACGACGGTCTCGGCGAACACCGTCATGCGGTTCGCCTCGATCTTGGAGATGTCGAGCACGTCGCTGATCAGGCTGAGCAGGTGGCGGGCGTTGGAGTTGATCTTCTTCAGGTCGCCGAGCAGCTGCACCTGCCCCAGCTCCTCGACCTCCTCCTCCAGCATCTCGGAATACCCGATCACCGCCGAGAGCGGCGTGCGCAGCTCGTGGCTCATGTTCGCGATGAACTGGCTCTTCGCGCGGTTGGCCGCCTCCGCGGTGTCGCGCGCAGCCTCGAGCTCGGCCTCCGCGCGCTTCCTGTGGGTGATGTCGGTGTGCGTGCCGACCCAGCCGTCGAGCGCGCCCCCGTCGTCGAGCACCGGCACCGCGCGCGCCGTCATCCAGCGCCACTCGCCGTCGTTGCGGCGCACGCGGTGCTCCACGTCGTAGGTCCGCGTGTCGCGCACCGCCTCGCCCCAGACCTGGGCGGTGGTCGCGCGGTCGTCGGGATGCACCGCCTCCAGCCAGCCCCAGCCGCCGTACTGCGACACGTCCTGCCCGGTGAAGCGCGCCCAGTGCGTCTGCCCCGCCTGCATCTCGCCGCTCGCCGGGGTGTTCCACACGATCGCCGCCGACGCCTCGGTGAGCGAGCGGAACCGCCGCTCGCTGTGGCGCAGCGCCGCCTCCTGGTCGCGCCGGTCCGAGATGTCCGTGTTGGTGCCGAGCCAGCGCAGGATGCGCCCGCCCGCGTCGCGGATCGGGTTGGCGCGCGAGAGGAACCAGCGGAACGCGCCGTCCGCGCCGCGCAGGGGGAAGGTGTCCTCCCAGGCCGTGCCCGTGGCCATGCTGGCGCGGTACTTCGCCGTGACCGCCTCGGCGTGGTCGGGATGGTGCACGCTGCGCCACCCCCAGCCCTGCATCTCCGCCAGCGTGGTGCCGGTATAGCGATACCAGGGCGCGTTGTACCAGACGATGTCGCCGCCGGGCTCGGCGATCCAGGCGAGCTGCGGCAGCGCGTCGAGCAGCTCGCGCGCCCCGGTCTCGACCAGCGCGTCGGCCAGCGCCGCGGAATGCGCCGGCGCGTCCGCCGCGTCCCGCTCCTGGTCGGCCGTGGCGCCGGCGCTTGGCTGGGGATCTGGCATGGTCTGGCTCCGGGGGCGGGTCTCGTGGCGCGGCAGGCGGGGTGGCCAAACAGTCCGACGGCCGCCACGGTTGCACAAGCGCGCGGCCTTGGCCTCCCGGGCCCGCGATCGGCGCCGCGCGTGTGGCCCCGCCGCACGGCCCATGGAGCGACGATGACCAGCTTCCAGCTCGTCTCCCTGCTGTTCGGCCTGGCCGCGCTGTTCGGCACGCTGAACCACGTCACGCTGCGCCTGCCCACCACGATCGGGCTGCTGCTGCTGGCGATGCTGGCCTCGCTGGCCCTGGTCGCGGCGCAGGCGCTCCTGCCCGGCCTCGGCCTGCGCGCCATGGCCGAGCACGTCGTGGCGCAGACCGACCTGCCGCGCACCTTCCTGTCCGGCGCGCTGTCGTTCCTGCTGTTCGCCGGCGCGCTGCACGTCGACCTCGACATGCTGTGGCGCCGCCGCGGCACCGTGCTGCTGCTCTCCACCGTGGGCGTCGCCCTGGCGATCGCGCTGTTCGCCGCCGGCATCTGGCTGGTGCTGGCGGCGCTGGGCCTGGCGGTGCCGATGGCCTGGTGCCTGGTGCTCGGCGCGATCGTGGCGCCCACCGACCCGGTCGCGGTGCTGGAGGTGCTGCGCCGCGTCGGCCTGTCGCCGGAGCTGCAGGCCACGATCGCCGGCGAGAGCCTGTTCAACGACGGCGTCGGCGTGGTGGCGTTCCTGGCCCTGCTCGGCGCGGCGGCGAACGACGCCACGGACGCCACGGCCCTGGGCGTGGCCGGCGGCCTGCTGCGCCAGTCCGCGGGCGGCTTCGCGCTCGGCCTGGCCGCGGGCGGCATCGCGTTCGCGGCCCTGCGCGCGATCGACAAGCACGACGTGGAGCTGATGATCTCGCTCGCCCTGGTCACGCTGACCTACACCGTGGCGCAGCTCGTCGACGTGTCCGGCCCGATCGCCGTGGTCGTCGCCGGCCTGCTGGTCGGCAACCCCGGCCGCCGCCTCGCCATGAGCGCGGCCACCTGGGACAACGTCGGCCTGTTCTGGCAGCTCGTCGACGAGATCCTCAACGCCCTGCTGTTCCTCCTGATAGGCTTCGAGCTGGTCGTCCTCGACCTCTCGCTGCGCCTGCTCGTCGCTGCGGCGGCCGCCATCGTGCTCGCCGTCGCCGTCCGCGCCGCCAGCGTGGCGCTCCCCGTCTGGGCGCTCGACCTCGCCCTGCCGCGCGCGCAGCGCCAGGGCGACGCGCCGACGCTGGCCGCGCTGACCTGGGGCGGCCTGCGCGGCGGCGTCTCGGTGGCGCTGGTCCTCTCGCTGCCGCCGGGCCCCTACCGCGGCACGCTGCTGGCCTGCACCTACGCGATCGTCGTGTTCACGATCCTCGTCCAGGGCATGACCCTGGCCCGCGTGGTCGCGGCCGCACAGCGCTGGTCCGACGCGAGGCGGCGCGCCTGAGTCGGCGCGACCCTGCCCCCCACGCGCGAGCCTTCCCCACGCCCTCCCGCCGCACCATCTCGCCCTCATGCGACGCATCTACCTCGACCACCAGGCGACCACGCCCTGCGACCCCGCCGTGCTCGCGGCGATGCTCCCCATGTTCGCCGAGGAGTACGGCAACCCCCACAGCGACGAGCACGCCATGGGCCGCGCCGCCCACGACGCCGTGGAGGCCGCCCGCGCCGAGGTCGCCGCCCTGATCGGCGCCGACCCGCGCGAGGTCGTGTTCACCTCCGGCGCCACCGAGGCCAACAACATCGCCATCAAGGGCGCCGCCCGCCACGCCCGCGCCACCGGCAGCACCCGCCTGCGCATCGTCACCGTCGCGACCGAGCACAAGTGCGTCCTCGAATCCGTGCGCGACACCGCGCAGGACGGCTTCGAGCCGCTCGTGCTGCCGGTCGAAGCCGACGGCCGCCTCGACCCGGAGCGCCTGCGCGCCGCCCTCCAGGTGCCGACGCTGCTGGTCAGCATCATGGCCGCCAACAACGAGACCGGCGTCCTCCAGGACCTCCCCGCCCTGGCCGCCGTTGCGCACGAGTCCGGCGCGCTGGTGCACAGCGACCTCGCGCAGGCCGCCGGCAAGATCCCCGTCGACGTGGCCGCCTGGGGCCTCGACCTCGCCTCGCTCTCCGCCCACAAGCTCTACGGCCCGAAGGGCGTCGGCGCGCTCTGGGTCCGCCGCCGCCCGCGCGTGCGCGTGGCGCCGCTGTTCTCCGGCGGCGGGCAGGAGCGCGGCCTGCGCTCGGGCACGCTGCCCGCGCCGCTGGTCGCGGGCTTCGGCGTGGCCTGCCGCCTGGCCCGGGAGGGCCTGGACGCCGAGGCCGCGCGCCTGCTGCCGCTGCGCACGGCGATGCTCGACCGCCTGCGCGCCGCGATCCCGGGCCTGGGCGTCAACGGCTCGATGCGCCACCGCCTCGCGGGCAACCTGCACCTGACCTTCCCCGGCGTGCCCGCGGCGGCGCTGCTGGCCGCGTGCCCGGAGCTGTGCCTGTCGACCGGCTCGGCCTGCACCTCGGCCGACGTGACGCCGAGCGCAGTGCTGGTGGCGATGGGGCTGGACGCGGACGCCGCCTCGCGGAGCTTGCGCGTGGGTCTGGGACGCACTACGTCGGCCGCCGATGTCGAGGACGCGTCGGCTGCGCTGATCGCGGCTCACCGGCGCCTCGCCCAAGCAACCGCGAACGCCGGGGCCTGAGCCATGCCAACGATGACCTTCGTCCAGCGCGACGGCTCCCGCCGCGAGGTCGACGCCCCCCTCGGGCTCTCCGTCCTGGAGATCGCCCACAAGCACGACGTCGACGTGGAGGGCGCCTGCGAGGGCTCGCTCGCCTGCTCGACCTGCCACGTGGTGGTCGACCCCGGCTGGTTCCCCAGGCTCGCCAAGCCGACGGAGGACGAGGAGGACATGCTCGACCTCGCGTTCGGCCTGCAGAAGACGTCGCGCCTGGGCTGCCAGATCGTGATGACCAAGGACCTGGACGGGCTGGTGGTGTCGCTGCCGGCCGGCACGCGCAACGCCGGCGGCTAGAAGCAAGGCCAGGGCGCTGCCCTGGACCCGCCAGGGGCAGCGCCCCTGGACCTGCCTCCCTTAAGTAGAGCCGGTCCAGGGGCGGCTCGCCCCTGGCGGGTCTGGGCAGAGCCCAGGCTTCTTTCCTTCGGAGCCCCCCGGATGCGGATCGTCGCCGCGATGTCCGGCGGCGTCGACAGCTCGGTCGCCGCCGCCCTGCTGCACGAGGCCGGCCACGAGGTGGTCGGCGTCACGCTCCAGCTCTACGACCACGGCGCCGCGGCGAAGAAGCGCGGCGCGTGCTGCGCGGGCCAGGACATCCACGACGCCCGCGACGTCGCCGACCGCATCGGCATCGCGCACTACGTGATCGACGCCGAGGCCCGCTTCCGCGCCTCCGTGATCGAGGCGTTCGCCGACTCCTACGCCGCCGGCGAGACGCCGGTGCCGTGCATCCGCTGCAACCAGGGCGTCAAGTTCACCGACCTGATGGCCCTCTCGCGCGAGCTGGGCGCCGAGGCGCTGGCGACCGGCCACTACGTGCGCCGGACGGAGGGCCCGGACGGCCCCGAGCTGCACCGCCCGGCCGACCTGTCGCGCGACCAGAGCTGGTTCCTGTTCGCGACCACGCGCGCGCAGCTCGCCCGGCTGCGCTTCCCGCTCGGCGGGTACGCGGACAAGGCGGCGGTGCGTGCGCAGGCGCTGCGCCTCGGCCTGGCGGTGGCGGAGAAGCCGGACAGCCAGGACCTCTGCTTCGTCCCCGACGGCCGCTACGACGCGCTCGTCGCCTCGCTGCGCCCCGACGCCGCCGAGCCAGGCGAGATCGTGGACGGGCAGGGCAGGGTGGTCGGGCGCCACGCCGGCATCGCGGGCTTCACGGTGGGGCAGGGGCGCCGGCTCGGCGACGCGGCGCAGCTCGGCGGCGAGCGCCAGGTCGTCGTCGCCCTGGACGCGCCGCGCCGCAGGATCGTCGTCGGCCCGAGGGGCACCGGCGCCGGGACGCGCGAGGTCGCCCTGCGCGAGGTGAACTGGCTCGTGGACCCGCCGGCGCGCCTGCGCTGCGAGGTGCGGCTGCGCGCGCGCGACGGCCTGCGCGGCGCCGAGGTGGTGGCCGGCGGCGACGGCACGGCGCGCGTCGTGCTCGACGAGCCCACGCTTCCGGCCCCCGGCCAGGCCTGCGTGTTCTACGCGGGCAGCCGCGTCCTGGGCGGCGGCTTCGTGCGCGGGGCGGGTATCGCGCCGGAGAACGCCGCGGCCAGTTGACGCCCCGCGCCCCGAGGCGGTATTGGCCCCTCCTCACGCGCATGGCGGCGTAGCTCAGTGGTAGAGCAGGGGAATCATAATCCCTTGGTCGGCGGTTCAAATCCGTCCGCCGCTACCACCGTGCGCGTGACTCCCCTTTCCCTCCCTGGACGGCCAGGAACTCCCCGACGTTCCGCAGTGCGGCAACATCGGGCGCGCGCGCGGCGCAACCACACCGCGCGCGCGGTGTTCACGCTGCCGACAGCGGGCATGCCTCGGGCTGCACCGCCCGGCCCTGCGTCGGCCGGCCTTCCTCCAGGAGAACACGAATGCGCACCATCGGCCTGCTTTCCGCCGCACTGCTGACCGCGGCCGGCGCCGCGCTCGCGCCCGCCCGCGCCCAGACCGCGGCGCCTGCCGCGCAGACCCCGGTCGCCGGCCAGTCGCACGACTCGACCGAGACCCTGGCCGACAAGCCGGTCGACAGCATCCAGGGCGGCTACGACCACGGCCAGTTCGACCTCGACCACGACGGCAAGCTCAGCCTGGCCGAGGCCAAGAGCGCGGCCGCCTACCGCTTCGACAAGCTCGACCACGACCACGACGGCACGCTGAGCCGCAAGGAGCTCGCCAAGCGCGTCGACGCGCCGGAGTTCAAGCAGGCCAACGCCGACACCGACGACACGCTGGACAAGGCCGAGTACCTCAAGCTCGTCGAGGAGCAGTTCAAGCTCGCCGACCCCGACGGCGAAGGCACGCTCGACAAGGCCGAGATGGCCAGCCCCGCCGGCAGGAAGCTGCTGTCCCTGCTGAAGTAGGCCCGACCGGCGGGCGCGCCCCCGCGCCCGCCACCGCCGCGCAGGGGTGGCATGTGGCCCGCCCCGTTTACCGCCGCGTGCCGCCGACCCAGGGTGGACCACCCGGGCCGAGCCACGACCCGCCCAGCGAAGGAATTGCGGCATGACGCTCAGGGTCGCGGTCCAGATGGACCCCATCGAGGGCATCGACATCGGCGGCGACTCGACGTTCGCCCTCATGCTCGAGGCCCAGCGCCGGGGACACACGATGTGGCACTACGACGTGCGCAACATGGCGCTGCGCGAAGGCAAGACCTCGCCCGGCGCCCCGCGCACCGAGCGCCTGACCGCCCGCGCCCGCCCCGTCACCGTGAAGCGCGAGCGCGGCGCCCACTACGCGTTCGGCGACGCGCTCACGCTCGACCTGGCGACCATGGACGTGGTGCTGATGCGCCAGGACCCGCCGTTCGACATGGCCTACATCACGGCCACCCACATGCTCGAGCACATCCACCCGCGCACGCTGGTGGTCAACGACCCGAAGTCGGTGCGCGACGCGCCGGAGAAGCTGCTGGTCACGCACTTCCCCGAGCTGATGCCGCCCACGCTCGTGACCTGGGACCTCGACGCGATCCGCGCCTTCCGCGCCGAGCACCGCGACATCATCGTCAAGCCGCTGTTCGGCAACGGCGGCGCCGGCGTCTTCCGCATCCGCGAGGACGACGAGAACCTGGCCTCGCTGCTGGAGATGCACTTCTCCCGCTCCCGCGAGCCGCTGATGATCCAGCGCTACGAGCCCGCCGTGCGCCTCGGCGACAAGCGCATCATCCTCGTGGACGGCGAGCCCCTCGGCGCCGTCAACCGCGTCCCCGCGCAGGGCGAGGCGCGCTCCAACATGCACGTCGGCGGCCGCGCCGAGCTGTCGAAGCTGACCGCGCGCGACCGCGAGATCTGCGACACCATCGCCCCCGTGCTGCGCGCCCAGGGCCTGATCTTCACCGGCATCGACGTGATCGGCGACTGGCTCACCGAGATCAACGTCACCTCGCCGACCGGCCTGCAGGAGATCGCCCGCTTCGACGGCGTGGACCTCTCGGCCGCGATCTGGGACGTGATCGAGGCCAAGCGCGCCGCCCCTCCGGCGTAAACCCGTCATGAACCACGGATATTCCCCGCTTTGAAGAAAGAAAGCGTGTTCTTTCTTGAAAGAAAGAACCAAAGAACTTCTGCAAATAAGTCCAAGTCCAGCCAGCCATTACTGGCATTAATTTGCAAAGTCTTTTTGCTTCTTTTTCTTCAGAAAAAGAAGGCCTTGCCTTCCCTCCGCCTCACGCCGCCGGCTCGCCCTCGCCCGTCATCTGCCGTATCAGCGCCACCAGCTCGCGGGGCACGTACGGCTTGCGCAGCAGCCCGTAGCCCAGCTCCGTCCGCCAGGCCGGCACGAACACGTCCGGCCGCCCCGAGGCGATCACCACCGGCAGGCCCGGATACTCCACCCTCAGGCACGCCGCCACGTCCGCGCCGTTCGAGCTCCCGGGCATGTGGAAGTCCGTCACCAGGATCGTGAACGGGTGGACCCTGGAACGGATGAGCGCCATCGCCTCGTCGCCCGACGCCGCCTCGACCACCTCGTAGCCCGCGTCGGCGAGGCTCTCCGCCATGATCTCGCGGATCACGGGCTCGTCCTCCACAAGCAGCACGCACAAGAGCCGTTCTCCCCGACCCGCTCCGGACCTCCCCGGCGGACACGGCGCTAACCTGCGGCAAGCGGCTTTGTTGCAATCGACGCGAACACCATCCAGTGGGCAGCGCAACCGGGCGACGAAATACGGTACGCCCCACGGCCCGGCCGGCAACAGCAGGCAAGGTCGAGGCTCCGCCTCAAACTCCGCCAAAGGCTCGCCTTTGGAATCCATTCGTCAAGGCAAGCCTCAGCCCCCGAGCAGCCTGATCTCCGCCCCGCCGCCCGCCCGCGCCGTCACCCGCCCGATCACCGCCGCGTCCACGTCCCCTCCGAGGCGCAGCGCCGCCACGCACGCCTCCGCCCGCTCCGCCGCCACCCCGGCCAGCAGCCCGCCCGACGTCTGCGGGTCGAACAGCAGGGCCCGCCGCACCCCGCCCCCCCCGCGCACCCCGGCGGCCCCCAGCCGCTCGTTGCCCGCGTGCAGCGACGACAGCAGCCCCGCCCCCGCCGTCTCCAGCGCCCCCTCCAGCACCGGCACCGCCCCCAGCCACACCTCCGCATCCACCCCCGACGCCCGCAGCATCTCCCCCAGATGCCCCGCCAGCCCGAACCCCGTGACGTCCGTCGCCGCCACCACGCCTTGCGCGCGCAGCACCGCCCCCGCCGCCCGGTTCGTGCGCTGCATCTGCGCGACCGCCGCCGCGACCCAGCGCCCCCTGGCCCGCCCGCGCATGTCGGCCGCCAGCAGCGTGCCCGTGCCCAGCGCCCGGCTCAGCACCAGCGCGTCGCCCGCCCGCAGCCCGCCCTTGCGCAGCACCGCGCCGTCGCGCGCCGCCAGGCCGTTGACCGCGAACCCCAGCGCCAGCTCCGCCCCCTCCGCGCTGTGCCCGCCCACCAGCGTGCAGCCGCACGCCGCCAGCACCTCGTTCGCCCCGCGCATCAGCGCCGACAGCTCCGCCTCGACCTTGCGCGGCGGCCCGTAGGGCAGGGTGGCCAGCGCCAGCGCCGTGTGCGGCTCCGCCCCCGACGCGAACAGGTCCGACAGCGCATGCGTCGCCGCGATCCGCCCGAACAGGTAGGGGTCGTCGACGATGGCGCGGAACTGGTCGACGCTGTGCACCATCAGCCGCGGCCCGCCGCAGTCCACCACCGCGGCATCGTCCGCGTCGTCCAGCCCCGCGAGCACCTCCGCGCGCGGGAACGGCCGCAGCCCCCCCACCGCGCGCGCCAGCACGTCGCCCGCGACCTTCGCCCCGCACCCGCCGCACCGCATCCCGTCCGCCGCGGGGCCACCCTCCTCGCCCACCCCCGCAAGCGGCGACACGGGCCGCGGCGCCTCCGCCATCGCCGGCAGCACGTTGAACCGGTCCACGAAGCGCCGGTCGAGCCGGTCCTTCCACCGCCACAGCCAGTCGCCCTCCAGCGCGACACCGTTGCGCGTCCCCACCGCATGCCGCCCGCCCGTCGACAGCAGGTAGAGCGCGTGCCTCTGCGGCCGGAACCGGCGCAGCGCCTGCCCCAGCAGCGTGGCCCGCAGGTTGTGCGCCAGCACCGGCCCCGCCCGCACCGCATAGACCCCCGACTTCGGCAGCCCGCGCGGCGCGAAGGCCGCCACGTCGCCCGCCGCGAACACGTCGCCCCGCCCGCCCGCGCGCAGCTCGGCATCCACGCGCAGGAACCCGCCGCCATCCACGTCCAGCCCCGTGCCCCGCAGCCACCCCGGCGCCGCCGCCTGCGTCGCCCACACCACCTCGTCGACCTCCATCGCCCCGCCGTCGCCCAGCACCAGCCGCCGCGCGCCCGTCGGCCTCGCGGGATCGGCCGCCGCCACCGACACCACCCGCGCGTCGCGCACCACGAGCCCCTGCGCGTCGGCCAGCGCCCGCACCCGGCGCCGCGCCCCCTCCGCGAACCCCGGCAGCAGCCCCGACCCGGTCAGCAGCGCCACCTCGACCACCGTCCCCGGCGCCGCGTCCTCGCGCAGCCGCCGCATGAGCGCGAAGGCCAGCTCCGTGCCCCCCGCGCCGCCCCCCACGACCGCCACCCTGGCCGCGCCCTGCCGCACGCGCGCCCGCTCCAGCATCGCGCCCACCCGGCTCAGCAGCCCGTCGATCGGCTTCAGCGCCACGGCAAGCTCGCGCGCGCCCGGCACGTCGTCGATGCGCGGCGTGGCACCCACGTCGACCGACAGCACGTCGTACGGCACCGGCGGCCGCCCCTCGCACAGCACCTCGCGCCGCGCGAGGTCGATCCCGGACGCCGCCGACAGGTACACCCGCGCTCCGGCGAATCGCGCCAGCGGGAACAGCTCGATCCGCGCCTGCTCCGCGCGGTACAGCCCCGCGACCACGCCGGGCAGCATGCCCGAGTACGCCGCCTCCGGCTGCGGCGTGACCAGCGTGAGCCGCACGCCCGGCACCGGCCGCATCCCGAAGGCGCGCAGCACCGCGACATGGGCGTGGCCGGCGCCGAGCAGCACGACGTCGCGCTGCACGGGTCCGGTGTCGTCGTGACGTCTCATGGCATGGCCTTGGCGATCGCCCGTGCTGGCCTTCGCGGGCCGGAACTGTCACATGGGTTGGCGGCACGGGAGGTCACGATGGGCAAGCTGAGGCAGGTGATCGTTCCGGTCACGCCGTTCCGGCAGAACTGCACGATCCTGTGGGACGCCGACTCCGGCGAGGCCTGCGTGGTCGACCCCGGCGGCGACGTGGACCGCATCCTCGCCGCCCTCGACCAGCACGGCGTCAAGCCCGACCGAATCCTGCTCACCCACGGCCACCTCGACCACGCCGGCGGCGCCGCCGAGCTGCGCGAGCGCCTGCGCGCGCGTGCGCCCGGAAGCGCGATTCCGATCGAGGGCCCCGACCGCCGCGACGCCTTCCTGCTCGACGGGCTGGAGGCCGCCGGCCGCCAGTACGGCGTGCCCATGCGCAACGTCACGCCCGACCGCTGGCTCGCCGACGGCGACACCGTGCAGGCCGCCGGCCGGAGCTGGGAGGTGCTGCACTGCCCCGGGCACTCGCCCGGCTCGGTGGTGCTGTTCGACCGCACCGCGCGGTTCGCGCTGATGGGCGACGTGCTGTTCCACAACTCCATCGGCCGCACCGACTTCGAGTACGGCGACACCGACGCGCTGCTGTCCTCGATCCGCGACAAGGTGCTGCCGCTCGGCGACGACGTGGCGTTCGTGTGCGGGCACGGCCCGTCGTCCACGATCGGGGCGGAGCGACGCTCCAACCCGTTCCTGCGGAGCTGACGGTCCTGGAACTCTTCTCGATGCACGGACTCGACCACCTGTTCTCCGAGTACGGCTACTGGGTGGTCGGCCTCGGCGTGATGCTGGAGGCGACCGGCCTGCCGCTGCCCGGCGAGAGCCTGATGATCGGCGCCGCGGTGTACGCAGCCACCACGCACCGGCTCGACATCCTCGTGATCGTGCCGGTCGCAGCCATCGGCGCCATCGTCGGCGACCAGATCGGCTACTTCATCGGCAGGAGCGTCGGCTTCCGCGTCCTCGCCCGCTTCGGCCGCAGGGTCGGGCTGAGCGAGGAACGGCTGGAGCTGGGCCGCTACCTGTTCCGCCGCTACGGCGGGCGCGTGGTGTTCCTCGGCCGCTTCGTGGCCGTGCTGCGCACCTTCGTGGCGCTGCTCGCCGGCGCCAACCAGATGGCCTGGCACAGCTTCCTGCTGTGGAACGCGCTGGGCGGCATCGGCTGGACCAGCCTCTACGGCTTCGGCGCCTACCTCCTCGGCGACGCGGTCAAGCGCGTCACCGGCCCGGTCGGCATCGCCCTGGCCGTGGCCGGCGCGATCGCCCTGGTCTGCGCCCTGGTGTTCGTCAAGCGCAACGAGCGCCGCCTGCTCGACGAGGCCCGCGCCGAGATGCAGAAGCCCGCCCCCGCCCCGGGCTGGCGGCGCAAGCCGGCCTGAGCGTGCGCGCGCCCGCAGCCGCGGAGCCGGCCGATGCCTGACCTCGGCGGCTTCCTGCTCGCCTTCCCGGCGCTGTTCTCCATCGTCAACCCGGCCGGCGGCGCGCTGATCTTCTCCCAGGTGATGGCCGAGCGCACCCACGCCGAGCGCGCCGCCCTGGCCCGTCGCATAGGCTTCTACGCGCTGCTCGTCCTGCTGGTCTCGCTCTGGGCGGGCTCCTACGTGCTCAGCTTCTTCGGCATCACGCTGGCCGCCTTGCGCATCGCCGGCGGCCTCGTGGTCGCGACCCGCGCCTGGAGCCTGCTCAACGCGCCCGAGACCACGCAGGCCCGCAAGGAGCGCCAGGCCGAGCCGGCCCGCGGCACCGCGCGCGACCGGCAGCCGCCGATCGACGACATCGCCTTCTTCCCGCTGACGATGCCGTTCACCACCGGGCCGGGCACGGTCTCGGTGGCGGTGGCGCTCGGCTCGGAGCGCCCGCACCACGGCGTGCTCGCCTTCTTCGCCGGCGTCTCCGCGGCGGCCGTTGCGGTCGCGGTGATCGTGTGGATTGCCTACAGCTTCGCCGACCGCCTGATCGCGCTGCTCGGCCCGGGCGGGGCGCGCGTGGTGACGCGCCTCGCGGCGTTCCTGCTGCTGTGCATCGGCACGCAGATCACGCTGGCCGGCGTGGAGGACGTCCTTCGCCCCCTGCTGCACCCCTGATCCGCTTCCTCGTCGAGGTTTCCAAAGGCGAGCCTTTGGCGGAGTTTGAGGCGGAGCCTCAACCTTGCTTCCCTGGATTGCCGCTGGCCTGCCTTCGCCGTCGTGCGTAGAACACGCCCGCCCAAGCACGAGGAACGACCATGGCACTGACCGACCTCGCCTGGCTTCCTGTCGAGCCCGACTGGTCCGAGCGCCTGAAGGCGTCGGGCGATGCGGACTGGCCCGCGCTGGTGCTCCTGGCGCGTGCGCGGCTCGACGCGCTGGCCACGGGCCGCCTCGACCGCCTGCTGCGCCGCCGCTTCCCCGAGCCGCCGGAGTCCGGCCTGGCCGCGCCTGCGATCCGCCTCGCGGTGCTGGGCTCCTCCACGCTGGGCCACCTGGTGCCGGCGATCCGCGTCTCGGCGCTGCGCCGCGGCCTGCACGTCAGCGTCCACGAGGGCGAGTACGGCCAGTACCGCCAGGAGCTGATGCAGCCCGCGCCCGAGCTGGCCGCGTTCCGCCCCGACGTGGTCCTGCTGTGCCTCGACGCGCGCCACCTCGCGGCCGGGCTCCCGTCCGGCGCGACCGAGGCGGACGCGGAGCAGGCGCTCGCCGCCACGCTCGCCGACCTCGCGCGCCTGTGGCAGGCGGCGCAGGCGATGGGCGCCACCGTGATCCAGCAGACCGCGCTGCCGGTGCTGCCGAAGCTGATGGGCGACAACGAGCAGCGCCTCGCCTCCTCGCAGGCCGGCTTCCTCCTGCGCCTCAACGCGGCGCTGCGCCCGGCGGCGGACGCGGCCGGCGTGCACCTGCTCGCGGTGGACGAGCGCGCCGCCCGCTTCGGCCTGAGCGCCTGGCACGACCCCGCCGTGTGGCACCACGCCAAGCAGGAGATCGGCGGCGCCGTGGCCCCGGTGTTCGGCGAGATGGTGGGCAACCTACTGGCGGCATACCGCGGCCGCTCGCGCAAGGCGCTGGTGCTCGACCTCGACAACACGCTGTGGGGCGGGGTGATCGGCGACGACGGGCTGGAGGGCATTGAGATCGGCCAGGGCAACGCCTCGGGCGAGGCCTTCGCCGCGCTCCAGACCCACGCCAAGCGCCTGGCCGCGCGCGGCGTGATCCTCGCGGTGTGCTCGAAGAACGACGAGGCCAACGCGCTGCAGCCGTTCGAGAAGCACCCGGAGATGGTGCTGCGGCGCGAGGACATCGCGAGCTTCGTCGCCAACTGGGACGACAAGGCGACCAACCTGCGCCGCATCGCGCGCGCCCTGAACATCGGCCTGGATTCGCTGGTGTTCCTCGACGACAACCCGTTCGAGCGCAACCTGGTGCGCGGCGAGCTGCCCGAGGTCGCGATCCCCGAGTTCCCCGAGGACGACCCCGCGCTGGTGCCGCAGATGCTCGCCGACGCCGGCTACTTCGACACGCTGGCCATCACCGCCGACGACGCGAAGCGCACCGCGCAGTACCGCGAGAACAGCGAGCGCGCCGCCCTGGCCGAGACCGCGACCGACCTGCCGGCCTACCTGCGCTCGCTCGAGATGAAGCTGGTGTGGAACCGCTTCGACCGCGTGGGCCTCGCGCGCATCGTCCAGCTCTTCAACAAGACCAACCAGTTCAACCTGACCACGATCCGCACCACCGACGCGGCCATCGCCGCCGTGATCGACGACCCCCGCCAGTTCGGCCTGCAGCTCCGCCTCGTCGACAAGTTCGGCGACAACGGCATCATCGCCCTGGTGATCGGCAGGCTCTCGGAAGACGGCAGTGACGCCCTGATCCACTCCTGGGTGATGAGCTGCCGCGTGCTCGGCCGCCAGGTCGAGGCCGCCACGCTGATGCTGATCGCCCGGGAAGCCCGCCGCCTGGGTGCCACGCGGCTCGTCGGCGAGTACCGCCCGAGCGCCAAGAACGACATGGTGCGCGAGCACTACCAGCGCCTCGGCTTCGTCGCCATCGAGCCGCCGGCGGGCGCGGCGCACGGCGGCGACGATGCCGCCCCCGGCGCGTTCCACGCCCTCCCGCTCGAAGGCTTCGAGCCGGAGGAACTCTTCATGCAGGTCAGCGAAGGAGCCTACTGATGACCGAGGCCGAGATCACCGCGGGGTTCACCGAGATCGTCCGCGACTCGCTCGACGACGACAGCGTCGTTCTGCGGCCGGAGACGACGGCGGCGGAAGTGAAGGGCTGGGACTCGGTCGCCATGGTCGCGATCATCGTCGCCGTGGAGCAGCGCTTCGGCGTGCGGCTGCGCTCCAAGGAGATCGACAAGGTCGCCTGCGTCGGCGACATGGTCTCGCTCATCCACTCCAAGGTCGCCTGAGCGCGCGGCTAGCGGCGCGCCGGCAGCACGGCGAAGTCGCTGGCCATCACGAACAGCGGCTGCGCGATGCCGCCGACGAGCTGCACAGGCATCGCGCCCTTCTCCGGCGGCGCGATGACCTGGAGCCTCGTGTCCGGGGCGATCGCCTTACAGTGCGCCTGCACCATCTTCGCAAGCCCGAGCGGCGACCCTGCCAACCCCGCCGGGTTCATCGCGATCGCCACCTCCCCGGACTCGCACCCGGCCGTCAGGTGGTCGGACGACACCAGGTCGCCGGGCGAGATCGCGGACGGCGGCTCGTCGGCCACCAGCACCGCCAGCCCGGCCCCGAGCCCGGCCAGCGTGCCGAGCACCGCCATCCCCGCGATCAACCCGGCCGGCCCGGCTCTGGCGCCGACGCGCCGCGCAGCCGCTCGACCAGCGCCGCGGCGATGCCGCCCTGCGGGTCGTGGTCTCCCAATGTCGCGGCCACCCTGCGCGCGATGCGCTGGATCGCGAGTTCCGTGCCGTGGCGGTCGCCGAGCAGGCGCAGGGCGTCGCACGTCTCGCCCAGTTCCCACGCGACCTTGCGCAGCCCGGCGAAGCCGACGGCGCTCTCCGCCTGCCCCGCGGCGAGTGGCTCGATCAGCGTCGAGGCCACCAGCGCCTCGAACCGGTCGAGACACACCATCTGCAGGATCACGCGCTTGCGGCCGACCTCGCGCTGCAGGCGCGACAGCGGGCGCAGCGCCGCCATCGCCTCGACGCAGCGCGTCACCCTGGCCGCTTCCGCGATCTCGGCCGCGAGCGCGCGCGGCTGGCCGGGCCCCGCCGCGGCCGGGGCGCGCTGGTGCTGCGCCACCACGGCGTCGAGGACGTAGGTCGCGCCGGAATAGGCCGCCTCCTCGATCGCGTCGTCGCCGCGCGACGTCGACAGCGCCAGCGCCGCCAGCTGCTCCAGCCGCGGGCAGCGCCGCATCAGGATCACCAGGGCGAGCCGGAACCCGGGCGCGCCGCCGCGTGCGATCTCGTCCAGCAGCGTGCGGATGTGGCGCGGGTCGGGAGGCGGGCGGGACGGGTCGCACCGCGCCACGAACGCCTCGATGGCCGCGGCATGGGCGAGCAGCTGCGCGACCGGGGTGCGCACCGCGTCGAAATCCTCGGGCGCGAGGCCCGTGGTGACGCTCCAGGACGCAGGGCAGGGCGCCGCGCGCAGCAGCTCGGCGGCGGCCGGCCACAGCCTCGCGCCCAGCGGCGGCGCAGCACCCTGCGGACCGCCCTGGCGCGGGGCGCTCCACGCGGCCAGATGCGCGCCGATGCCCTCGCGCACGATGCCCAGCAGCGGCGGCAGGGCGGCGGCTGGCACCGTGGGGTGGCCCGGCTTCCACTCCGCCCGCTCCACCACGACGCCGCGCAGCGGGGCGAAGACCAGGCGGTCCAGGCGCGCCGGCTCCTGGGCGCCCTCCGCGTCCACGCTGCCCGCGGCGCTCATGCCGCCCGCCGCGACAACGCCGCCACGCTGCTGTGGAGGCACTGGACGGGAGGCTGGCCTGCGGGGCGGCCGGGCATCGCCTTCTGGCGAGCCGGGCCGCGGCAATGTGACGACATCGGAGCCTTTCCGGTACGCTCCCTTCCCGGGCGCGGGAGGGGCGATCCTGCCTTCCAAGCCGTCATCGTCGCACGCAAACGTAACCAAACGCCCAACGCCGCCGCGGATTCGCCCCGCCCGCGGCGGCTCTAGCCCGCGCGGGTGCTGACCAGCTCGTCGACCACGCCGGGATCGGCCAGCGTCGAGGTGTCGCCCAGCCCGTCGGTCTCGCCCGCCGCGATCTTGCGCAGGATGCGCCGCATGATCTTGCCCGACCGCGTCTTGGGCAGCCCCGGCGCCCACTGGATCGCGTCCGGCGCCGCGATCGGCCCGATCTCCTTGCGCACCCAGGCGACCAGCTCCTTGCGCAGCGCCTCGCTCGGCTCCTCGTCGGCGACGAGCGTGACGTAGGCGTAGATCCCCTGTCCCTTGATGTCGTGCGGGAAGCCGACGACGGCCGCCTCCGACACCTTGGCGTGCGACGTCAGCGCGCTCTCCACCTCGGCCGTGCCCATGCGGTGCCCCGACACGTTGATGACGTCGTCCACCCGCCCGGTGATCCACCAGTACCCGTCCGCGTCCCGCCGCGCCCCGTCGCCGGAGAAATACCGGCCCGGATACGTCGAGAAATACGTCTGCACGAACCGCGCGTGGTCGCCGTACAGGCTCCGCGCCTGCCCCGGCCAGCTCTCGGCGATGCACAGGTTGCCCTCCGCCACGCCCTCCAGTTCGCGCCCCTCGGCGTCGACCAGCACCGGGATCACCCCGGGCAGCGGCAGCGTCGCCGACCCCGGCTTCTGCGCGACCGCCCCCGGCAGCGGCGAGATCATGATCCCCCCTGTCTCCGTCTGCCACCAGGTGTCCACCACCGGGCAGCGGCTCCCGCCGACCACCTCGTAGTACCAGTGCCACGCCTCCGGGTTGATCGGCTCGCCCACGCTGCCCAGCACCCGCAGGCTCTCGCGCGACGTCGCCTTCACCGGCGCGTCCCCGTCGCGCATCAGCGCCCGGATCGCCGTCGGCGCGGTGTAGAAGATGTTGACCTTGTGCTTGTCCACGACCTGCCAGAACCGCCCGCTGTCCGGCCACGACGGCACGCCCTCGAACATCAGCGTCGTCGCCCCGTTCGCGAGCGGCCCGTACACGATGTAGGTGTGCCCCGTGACCCAGCCCACGTCCGCCGTGCACCAGTAGATCTCGCCCGGCCTGTAGTCGAACACCAGCTCGTGCGTGTAGCTCGCCCAGACCATGTATCCGCCGGTGCTGTGGATCACCCCCTTCGGCTTCCCCGTCGACCCCGAGGTGTACAGGATGAACAGCGGGTCCTCCGCCGCCATCTCCACCGGCGCGCACACTGGCTCCGCCTTCGCGATCAGCTCCGCATACGGATGGTCGCGCCCCTCCTGCATCGGCACCGCGCCCCCCGTTACCGCGACCACGATGACGTTCGCGACCGTCGGGCAAGACCGCAGCGCCGCGTCCGCGTTCGTCTTGAGCGCCACGCGCCGCCCGCCCCGCCGCCCCTCGTCCGCCGTGATCAGCAGCGTCGACCCGCAGTCCTGTATCCGCCCCGCCAGGCTGTCCGGCGAGAACCCCCCGAACACCACCGCATGGACCGCCCCGATCCGCGCGCACGCCAGCATCGCCACCGCCGCCTCGACCACCATCGGCAGGTAGATCGTCACCCGGTCGCCCCGCCCCACGCCCAGCGCCGTCATCGCGTTCGCCAGCCGGCACGTCTCCTCGTGCAGCTCCCGATACGTCACGTGCCGCTGCATCCCGGGATCGTCGCCCTCCCAGATGATCGCCACCTGCTCGCCCCGCTCGGCAAGATGCCGGTCCAGGCAGCTCGCCGACGCGTTCAGCGTCCCGTCCGCGAACCAGCGTATCCACACGTCGTCCGCACCCGGCGCCACCCCGCTGCCGAAGCTCGCGTCGCACCCCTGCGTCGGCGCGCGCATCCACGCCACCCGGCGCGCCTCCTCCGCCCAGAACGCGTCAGGCTCCAGCGCCGCATGGTTCGTCATCAGCCGGTGGCGCTCGGCATTGACGTGCGACGAGGCCGCCAGCGCAGGCTTCACATGGTACAGGGCGTCGGCGGACATGGGCGTCTCCCGGAAGGTGCCGCGTTGGCGGCGGCTTGCGGGCATCATGGGCAGGCGCGGGGCCGAAAGGAAGCAAGGTTGAGGCTCTGCCTCAAACTCCGCCAAAGGCTCGCCTTTGGAAACCCGTACGAGGAATCAGCCCGCCTTGTCAGGCAACTGGCCCTCCCAGCCCCCGAGGTCGCACACCCGCCGCCACTCCGCCTCGCCCACCGGCCCCACCGACAGCCGCGACAGCCGCACCAGCGCCATCCCCGACAACGCCGGGTCCGCCTTCACCTGCGCCAGCGTCACCGCCCGCGGCATCGCCCCCACCGCGCGCAGGTCCACGCACACCCAAGGCCCGCCCGCCTCGGCCGTCGGGTCCGGGTACGCCTCGCGCACGACCTCGACGACGCCCACGATCTCACGCCCCGCGATCGAGTGGTAGAAGAACGCCCGCTCCCCCACCCGCATCGCCGCGAGGTTGTTCCGCGCGGCATGGCTGCGCACCCCGGTCCACGGCTCGACCCCCGCCGCCACC
>JBPBQS010000102.1:0-20966 GCA_050920955.1 Janthinobacterium lividum
CGACGCCGCCGACGCGCTGGGCGTCGCGATCTGCCACGCCCACCACCGCGCGAGCCGCATGGCCTGGGGCTCCGGGACGCGCATGGCGTGATCGCGCTCCTCACCGGCCGCGTGGAGTCCGTCGAGGCCGACCGCTGCATCGTCGACGTCGGCGGCGTCGGCTACCTGGTCCAGGCCTCCACCCGCACGCTCTCCGCGCTCCCCCACCCCCCCTCCGTCGCCCGCGTCCTGATCGAGACCGTGGTGCGCGAGGACGCCATCCTCCTCTACGGCTTCGCCGAGCCCGCCGAGCGCGAGTGGTTCCGCCTCCTCACCACCGTCCAGGGCGTCGGCGCCAAGGTCGCGCTCAACGTCCTCTCCGCCATGTCCCCCTCCGACCTGGTCGCCGCCATCGGCTCCGGCGACAAGGCCAGCCTCACCCGCGCCCCCGGCGTCGGCCCGCGCCTGGCCGTGCGCGTCCTGACCGAGCTGCGCGACAAGGCCGGCGCCATGCCCACCGGCGGCGGCATGACCCTCTCCGTCGCCTCCCAGGGCGGCACGGAGAACGACGCCATCTCCGCCCTGGGCAACCTCGGCTACCGCCGCATGGAGGCCGCCCCCGCCGTCGCCCGCGTCCTCGAACGCCTGGGCGAGGACGCGCCGCTCGACGCCCTCATCCGCGGCGCCCTCAAGGAACTCGCCCGCTAGGACCGCAGCGAAGCAAGCAGTTCTTTCTTGAAAGAAAGAACCAAAGAACTTTGCCCGTTTGGCGCCTGACCCAAGCGGGCAAAGTCTTTTTGCTTCTTTTTCTTCAGAAAAAGAAGGCCTTGCTGCCTCGCCTTCAGCCCAGCTTCGTCGCCGCGTAGCTCGGCAGTGCCTGGACCGCCGCCCACCACGCCGCGAACCCGCCCACCGAGAACAGCGCCTCCGCGTCCGGCGTCATCGACACGTACTGCACGACCGGCGCCAGGTACAGGTCCGCCAGGCTCAGCTCGCCCGCGATGAACGCCGACTCCCCGCGCACCTTCATCGCGTACTCCAGCACGGTGCGCCCCGTCGCGACGCCCTTGTCGTGCATCGCCTGGTTCTTCCCGCCGACGAAGTCCGGGAACAGGTGGAACGCCGCCACACCGCCGACCAGCGCGCCATACCCGTACGAGTCGACCACCCCGATCACCTCGTCCATCCGCGCCCGGTCCCGCGGCGCGTCCGGCACCAGCGAACGCCCCGGCAGCACGTCGTCGAGGTAGCGCGTGATGGCGGACGTCTCCAGGATCGTCATCCCGTCGTGCTCGAGCACCGGCACCTTGCCGAACGGATGGCGCGCCCGGTGCTCCACCGACTTCGGCTCCCCTTTGAGCACGTCGAGCGGCACCTGCTCGAAATCGGAGAACCCCTTCTCCGCGAGCAGCATCTTCACCGTGCGCACATAGGTCGACCCGTCGAACCCGTACAGCGTCATCGCGGCCATGAACCGTTCCCTCCCGTGTGTAGGCCCCCTGTTCGCGGCGGGAGCCGGCCGGGGCGGCCGACGATCGCGCCGGCCGCCCCGGCCGCCTCAACCGGCAGGGCAGGGACCGGGTTCCTCCGGCCCCGCCCCGCTCGCGCGCGCCACGCCGCGGCATACGCCCATCCCGCGAACGCATTGGCCTGCCGCGCGCCATCGCCCCAGCCTCGCGCGCTGTCGCTCGCGCCAGTCCCTGAAGGAAGCGGATCATGCCGGAGAGCTCGATCGGGAAGAAGCTCCGCAAGGCCCTCAGACTGCCTGCTCCATCCGCACCCCCGCCTGCCGCGGGGACCGGGCTGCTGGCCCACTCCGAGCTGGAGTTCGACCTGCAACAGGGCGTGGTCCTCAGGGCGCTGACCGGCTCCACCGACCCGAAAGGCGTCTGCCTTGCACTGTCGGGAGCGTGGCTGAAGGAGAAGCGCACAAGGACGAACGGGTCGTTCAGCGCTGCCCTCGACCTGGTCGGGCTGGATCGCAAGTTCCATGTCACGAACGTGACCGAGGACCGGGAGAAGAAGATCGTCACGGCCGCCACCGAACGCCAGAACGCCTACGAGAAATCCGGGGGAACGGCGAACGACAGGCTGGACAGGCTGCTCCGGGAGTCCGGGATGCGCTACGACCCGGGCCTGTCTGCCGCGATGGAGGACTGCGTCCGGCAGCACCCGGACCCCGGCGACTGGCGCCCCGTCACCGACATCGCCCTGACCTTCACCAGCGCGACAAGCGACGCGTGCCTTCCGGAGGGACGAGGCGTCTGCATCGCCGTCGACGTCGACGGGAGGGGCCATGCCGTGGCCGCCTACCGGAGCCGCGGCGGAAGCCTGCATTTCTTCGATCCGAACCTGGGCGTCTTCAAGGTCGGCAACCCCGCCGGCTTCTTCGCGGAATGGGTCGCCCGCTACGCGGCCAGCGGGAAGACCCTCGCGGTCACGCCGAAGGGGACGCCGGAGAACGCCACCGAGCCGAGAACCTTCACCTGCGTGAGGTAGCCGCGAGCCCGCGCGCGCGAAACCGGCACCCGACCGGAAGGGCTGCCGACCCGCCCCCTGCCGCAGGCCATGCGCGCGGCCTTGTCCGCCCCGCCTCCACTCCCTAGCGGCTGGTCGGGCTCGCCGTCGTGCTGGACCCCACCGACCCCGCGCCCCCCACGCTGGACGGCTGCGTGTTCGTCGAGATCCCCGACCCCACCCCCCCGGGCGACACCGGATCGACGTCCACGCCGCGCTTCGTGGCGCCCCCGCCCATCTCGTGGATCCCGGTCGCCGCCCGCGCCGGCGTGCCGGCCGGGTCGTAGGCATCGGGCGAGCCCGGCACGCCGCCCATCGACGCCGGCGCGTGGGCGTCGCCGGCGGGCGGCGGCGCGGCCTGCGCCACCCCCCCGAGCCCCGCCGCGACAACGCTCGCGACGGCCAGGCGGCGCATCGTGGACAGGCGGATGGTGATCGTCATGGGCTGCTCTCCTCGCCGGAATGGCCGGCGTCCCCGGCCGTTCGCCTCGCGGCCCGCGCCGCCGGTCCGCGCCGCGCACCGGTCCGCCTCGGGTCCGTGTTCCGCCCACCCAACGCGCAGCCCCGCCCGCCCGGACGCACGCCGCCGATCACGTTTGCCCGACCGCCCCGAAGCACGACCCCGCCATCTGCCCGCGCGCGCCCCGCCCACGCCCGCCCGTGCCCGCTTCGTTCCCGCCCGCCCCGGTGCTACACCCGCCCCCATGCCCGCCAAGCGCGTCCCCCCCAAGCCCCCCCGCCTCCCCGAGCCCGACGCCGACGACGCGCGCCCCGTCTCCCCCTTCCGCGCCGACGAGGACGCCGCCGAGGCCAGCCTTCGCCCCCAGCACCTCGGCGAGTTCGTCGGCCAGAAGGCGTCGCGCGAGAACCTGCGCATCTTCATCCAGGCCTCGCGCGACCGCGGCGACGCGCTCGACCACGTCCTCCTCCACGGCCCCCCCGGCCTGGGCAAGACCACGCTCGCCCAGATCGTCGCCCGCGAGCTGGGCGTGGGCTTCCGCGCGACCTCCGGCCCGGTGATCCAGCGCGCCGGCGACCTGGCCGCGATCCTGACCAACCTGCAGCCCCGCGACGTCCTGTTCATCGACGAGATCCACCGCCTCCAGCCCGCCATCGAGGAGGTCCTCTACCCCGCGATGGAGGACTTCCAGCTCGACCTCATCATCGGCGAGGGGCCGGCCGCGCGCTCCGTGCGCATCGACCTCTCCCCCTTCACCCTGGTCGCCGCCACCACCCGCGCCGGCCTGCTCGCCACCCCCCTGCGCGACCGCTTCGGCATCCCCCTCCGCCTGATCTTCTACACCCCCGCGGAACTCGAGCTGATCGTCGCCCGCGGCGCCGAGAAGCTCGGCGTCGCCCTCACCCAGGAGGGCGCCCGAGAGATCGCGCAGCGCTCGCGCGGCACCCCCCGCATCGCCGGCCGCCTCCTGCGCCGCGTGCGCGACTTCGCCGCCGTGGAAGGCAACTCCCCGATCGACCGCGCCTGCGCCGACTCCGCGCTCGCCCGCCTGGAGGTCGATTCCCTCGGCCTGGACGCCATGGACCGCCGCTACCTGCGCCGCATCGCCGAGCACCACGCCGGCGGCCCCGTCGGCGTGGAGACCCTGGCCGCCGCCCTCGCCGAGGCGCGCGACACGCTGGAGGACGTCATCGAGCCCTACCTGATCCAGGAGGGCATGGTCCTGCGCACCAGCCGCGGCCGCATGCTCGGCGAGCCCGGCTGGCGCCACCTCGGCCTCAAGGCCCCCCCGCCCCCGGGCGGCCAGATGGACCTCCTGGGCGAGCCGTGAGCAGCCAAGGCCAGGGCCCTGCCCTGGACCCGCCAGGGGCAGCGCCCCTGGACCGGCACACGTATTCTCTCCGCGTCTACTACGAGGACACCGACGCCGGCGGCGTGGTCTACCACGCCCGCTACCTCGGCATGGCCGAGCGCGCCCGCACCGAGGCCCTGCGCTCCGCCGGCGCCCCCCACGCCGAGCTTGCCGCCGCCCACGGCCTCGCCTTCGTCGTCCACCGCCTCGCCATCGAGTACCACCGCCCCGCCCGCCTCGACGACCTCCTCGCCGTGGAGACCACGCTGGCCGCGATCTCCGCCGCCCGCCTGTCCCTGCGCCAGACCATCCGCCGAGACGCCACCCCCCTCGTGACCCTGGCCGTCGACCTGGCCTGCGTCGACTCCACCGGCCGCCCCGCGCGCATCCCCCCCCGCTGGCGTGCGCTCGAAGCAAGGTCGGGCTCTGCCCGAACCCGCAAAGGGCCCGAGGCCCTTTGATCCCTTTGCTTAAGGGACGCGTTCCAAGGGCGCAGCCTTTGGCGGAGTTTGAGGCAGCGCCTCAACCTTGCCTTGCCTGCGCCCGTACCCCGACCTAAAGCCGGGGCCACAGGACCGGCCGCCGTGCGCGGCGCCGAGCGGGGAGCAGGACTTTGGACCGTGCCGTCGATGCCGCCACCCTCGCCCCGGGCACCGTCCCGGGCGACCTCTCCCTGTGGACGCTGTTCCTCCAGGCCGACATCGTCGTGAAGGTCGTCATGATCGGCCTGCTGATCGCGTCGGTGTGGGTCTGGGCGATCGTGTTCGAGAAGGTCACGAGCCTGCGCCGCGCAAACGCCCAGGCCCGCGCCTTCGAGGACCGCTTCTGGTCCGGCGGCTCGCTCGACGAGCTGTACGAGACCGACGGCGCCAAGCCCGCGCACCCGATGGCCGCCGTGTTCGGCGCGGCGATGGGCGAGTGGCGCCGCTCCGCCCGCGTGGCCGGCGCCGACCTGGCCCGCGGCGGCGTGCGCGAGCGCGTGGACCGCGCCATGACCATGACCGTGCAGCGCGAGATGGAGCGCATGGAGCGCTGGATGATCTTCCTCGCTTCGGTGGGCTCCGTCGCCCCCTTCGTCGGCCTGTTCGGCACGGTCTGGGGCATCATGCACTCCTTCTCCGCGATCGCGGCGATGCACAACACCAACCTTGCCGTCGTCGCGCCGGGCATCGCCGAGGCCCTGTTCGCCACCGCGATCGGCCTGGTCGCGGCGATCCCCGCCGTGCTCGCCTACAACGCGATCAGCACCGACCTGGGCCGCTTCGCGTCGCGCCTGGAGGGCTTCGGCACCGAGTTCGGCGCGATCCTGTCGCGCCAGAGCGAGGAGCGCGCGTGAGCCAGGCAGCAAGGCCAAAGGCTCCGCCTCTGGACTCCGCCAAAGGCCGAGCCTTTGGAAACCACGACTCCAGCCCCGCGGCGTGCCACCGGCCTGAATCCACGCCGGTCCAGGGGCGGCTCGCCCCTGGCGGGTCCGGGCAGAGCCCGGCCTTCCTTGCTTCGGGAGTTCCCGCCTGATGGCCATGAACATGGGCGGCGGCCGTGGCCGTGGCCGCTACAAGCCGCTGTCCGAGATCAACGTGACCCCGATGGTCGACGTGATGCTGGTGCTGCTGATCGTGTTCATGGTCGCCGCCCCGCTGATGACGTCGGGCGTCAACGTGGACCTGCCCAAGACCAACGCCGCGCCGGTGAGCCAGGACAGCACGCCGATCACCGTCTCGATCAAGGCGGACGGCGGAACCTACGTGGGCGACGACGCGGTGCCGATGGACACGCTGGTCGCGCGCCTGAAGGACGCCGCCAAGGACGACGCCGCCAAGCGCATCTTCGTGCGCGGCGACAAGTCCGTGACCTACGGCCAGATCATGACGGTGATGGGCACGATCACCTCGGGCGGCTTCACCAAGGCGACGCTGCTCGCCGAGCAGGGCGACGGCGTGGCGCAAGCCCCCGCGTCCCACGCCACGACCGCCCCAGCCGCCGCCGTCCCGTCCGCCGCCGCCCCGCGCGCTGCGGCCCCCGGCCGGAGCGGGCGCTGAGCCCCACCCTTCGATAGCGCGCCGCCCATGACCCCCACCCTGAAGCGCGGCGCGGCCGCGTCCGCGGCGCTGCACCTGGCGGTCCTGCTCGCGTTCATCCTGGTCCTGCCCGCGCCCACGCCGCCGGAGCAGCCGCCCGAGCAGACCGTGCAGATGGAGTTCCAGCCCGGCACCACCGCGCAGAAGGTCCAGCGCGGCGAGAAGCCGGCTGCCAGGCCCGCGCCCGCCGACGCCCCCACGCCCGCCGACCAGCCCCCCGCCAAGGAGCCCCCCAAGCCCGCGCCGGTCGAGCCGCCGCCACCGCCGCCACCCCCCCCGCCGCCTCCGCCCCTGCCGCCCCCGGCCGAGGCCCCGCCGCTGCCGACCCCGCCCGAGCCCCCGCCGCCGCCCGCCACGGTGCTGGCGCCGCCCGCCCCTGCGCCCACCCCGCCGCCCCTGCCGCCGCAGGTCCAGGAAGACCTGCCGCTGCCCCCCATGCCGCCGCCGCCGCCGCCCGCGCCCCCGGAGCCGCGCAAGCTCCCCCCCGCGCCGACCCCCACGCCGCCCGCGCCGCGCACCCCGCCCACGCCCGCGAAGCCGACCCCGCCCGCCCCCGCCAGGCCCACGCCCGAGCCCCCGCTTCCGACCGCCACCCGCCCGCCGCCGTCCCCGAAAACGTCGCGCACCGAGAGCCAGACCTCACAGCCGAACGAGACGAGGAACGCCGCCCCCGACACCTCCTCGCTCCTGAACACCCTGGAGAAGCTGCGCGCCAACCAGCAGCAGACCCGTGCGCCGACCGCGCGCGCCAACCCCTCGCGCGGCGGCGCCCCCGACGCCGGCGGC
This sequence comes from Janthinobacterium lividum, assembly GCA_050920955.1. Lineage (GTDB taxonomy): Bacteria > Pseudomonadota > Alphaproteobacteria > Acetobacterales > Acetobacteraceae > CAXSEF01. The sequence continues at coordinate 7,172 of JBPBQS010000102.1, forward strand.
GCGCGCAACGGCGACATCACCGGCCAGCTCACGCAGGGGCAGCAGCGCCAGATCGGCGACGAGGTCCGCGAGTGCTACAGCGAGGACACGGCGGCGAAGAACTACGCGACCTACTCCGCCCACATGATCGTCACCGTCGACGCCCAGGGCACCGCCCGCGCGGCCACCTTCTCGCCGGAGGACGCCGGCCGCATGGGCGGCGACCCCGCCTTCCGCGCCTTCGCCGAGCGCGCCCGCCGCGCCGTCCTCGACGCCCACTGCGCCAGCCTCCCCGTGCCCCGCGACCTCCTCGGGCAAACCGCGCAGCTGAAGTTCGTGTTCAAGCCGTGAAGCAAGGCCGGGCTCTGCCCGGACCCGCAAAGGGCCCGAGGCCCTTTGATCCCTTTACTTAAGTATCGGTTTTCAAAGGCGAGCCTTTGGCGGAGTTTGAGGCGGAGCCTCAACCTTCCTTGCCTTCGCAGATGACGCGTTCCTCACCGGGCAGGGCAGGGGCCTGTCACCCGCGCGGCGGCAACCTGGGCTTGCGCTGCACGGCCTGCCCCGGCCATGTCCTGCCGCACAGCCGGCCCTTCCCACCGCGGAGCCTCGCCATGTCCCTCGCCGTCCCCGACCTGCCGCCGCGCCCCGAGCCCGTGCTGGCCGAGCCCCTCGCCCCGGCCCCCACCCGCCGCGCTCTCCTGGCCACCGGCGCCGCCCTCGGCCTCGCCCCGATGCTCGCCCGCGCGCAGGGCGCGGCACCCACCCCCGGCGCCGCCTCGCCGGGCAACGCCGAGATCACCGTCGACCGCGCCCGCACTGCGCCGATCCCGATCGCGCTCCCGCCCATGACCGGCGGCTCCGCGCTCGGCACGCAGATGACCGGCGTGGTCGCCGCCGACCTGACGCGCTCCGGCCTGTTCCGCACCGTCGACGCGGGCGTGGCCGACTCCGGCCCCACCCCCAACTTCGCCGCCTGGAAGTCCACCGGCGCCCAGGCGCTCGTCACCGGCACCGTGACCGGCTCGGACCCCGTGCGCGTCGAGTTCCGCCTCTGGGACGTCCCCGCCGGCCAGCAGATCCAGGGCACCGCCTACACGACGTCCGCCGCCAACTGGCGCCGCATCAGCCACATCATCGCCGACGTCATCTACGAGCGCCTGCTCGGCGAGAAGGGCTACTTCGACACCCGCATCGCCTACATCGCCCGCTCCGGCCCCCGCGGCCGCCAGACCACGCGCCTCGCCATCATGGACCAGGACAGCGCCAACAACCGCGTCCTCACCTCCGGCGAGTGGATGGTCCTGACCCCCCGCTGGCATCCCTCGCGCGACCAGATCGCCTTCATGAGCTACGCGCAGAACCGCCCGCGCGTGTACCTGTTCGACCTCGGGTCGGGCCGCCAGCAGGTCCTCGGCGAGTTCGAGGGCATGAGCTTCGCCCCCCGCTTCGACCCGCAGGGCGGCAACGTCGTCATGTCCGCGACCCGCGGCTCCGGCTCGGACATCTTCGTCGTCGACATCGCGAGCCACTCCACGCGCCGCATCACCAGCTCCGGCGCCATCGACACCAGCCCCTGCTACAGCCCCGACGGCGCCCAGATCGTCTTCAACTCCGACCGCGGCGGCGACCAGCAGATCTACGTGATGGGCGCCGGCGGCGGCGGCGCGCGCCGCATCTCGTTCGGCCACGGCCAGTACGCCACCCCCGTGTGGTCCCCGCGCGGCGACCTGATCGCCTTCACCCGCTTCGGCGGCGGCGGCTTCGCCATCGGCGTCATGCACCCCGACGGCTCCGGCGAGCGCATCCTGTCCGAGGGCTTCTCCGTCGAGGGCCCGACCTTCTGCCCCAACGGCCGCGTCCTGATGTTCCAGAAGCAGACCGCCGCCGGCGACCGCAGCGGCGGCGGCTTCTCCTCGCGCCTGGTCTCGATCGACATCACCGGCTTCAACGAACGCCCCGTGCCCACGCCCGGCGACGCCTCCGACCCCGCCTGGTCGCCGCGCAACACCTGAGGCAGGCAAGGTCGAGGCGCCGCCTCGAGCTCCGCCAGGGGCCGCGCCCCTGGACCGGCCTCCCGAAGGAAGCGGCTCCCCGGGGCAGGGCAGGGCGTCGTGCCCCCGGCGCCACGGGTCAACCCCGCTCCACCTCCCGCAACCCGCCCGCCACACCCCAACGCATTTCCCCGGCCGAGTCCGTCCTGCCGCGCAGGACGCCGCCCCGAAAAAGCCACCCCGTGTCCTGCCGCGCAGGACAGAACACCCCCGTTCTGTCCTGCGCGGCAGGACGGAATCTCCCTGCAACCGCCCGCCGTGCCCTCCCGGAACCCGGAACCCGTCCTGCCGCGCAGGACAACCCGCCCCGGAACCGTCCTTTCGCGCAGGGCACGGCCGGCCCCGCAATGCTCCCCCCGGTTGCAGACGCCTTGACCGCGGCAGTCGCCGCGCGTAAGGCCGGCGGCACCGGAACGATCGGTCGACCCCCGCGTCTCGGCGCGTCCGCATGCCCCCCGCCCCGCCCGCTCACCCAACAGGGACCTCCCGATGAACCTCCGCATCCTGGGCGCGCTTGCCGCCCTGAGCCTGCTGTCCGCCTGCGCCGACAAGCCCGACACCAGCGCCGCCAACACCGGCGCCGGCGGGGCGTCCACGGGCGGCTCGATGACCGGCACCGCCGCGCCCGGCTCCGAGGAGGACCTGGTGGCCAACGTCGGCGACCGCGTGCTGTTCGGCCTGAACGAGAGCGCGCTGTCCCCGGACGCGCAGGGCGTGCTCGGCCGCCAGGCCGACTGGATGCAGCGCTACCCCCAGGTCCAGGTGCAGCTCGCCGGCAACTGCGACGACCGCGGCACCGAGGAGTTCAACCTCGCCCTCGGCCAGCGCCGCGCCAACGCCGCCCGCGACTTCCTCGTCGCCCACGGCGTCTCGTCGGGCCGCGTGAGCACGATCAGCTACGGCAAGGACCGCCCCACCGCGCTCGGCGACGACGACTCCGCCTGGGCGCAGAACCGCAACGCGATCACCTCCGTCCGCTGACCCCGGGGCGGCCTCGCGCCGCCCCACCCCCGCGTCTGCGGCCTCGGGTCCGGAGCGCCTGCGGGCGCGCCGCCCCGCGGCGGGCACGCCCTTTCGCGCCCGCCCCCGCTTACCCCGCCCCGCGAACCACCCTAGAAAGCCCGTCGAGCCGGATTTCCGGCCTGCGGCAATGGAGTGCGCGATGCGGCGATTGGTCCCCTGTGCGCCTGTCCTGCTGGGCGGGCTGTTCCTGGCGCTGTGCCCGGCCCCCGCGCGGGCGCAGATGGACAGCCGCGAGGGCATCGCCCTGCAGAACCAGATCCTGGAGCTGCGCCGCGAGCTGCAGGACCTCGAGCGCGGCGGCGGCGGCCAGCAGGCCCCGCAGCGCTCCGCCCCGCAGCCCTCGCAGGGCGCGCCGGTCTCGGGCGAGCTGACCGCCCAGCTCCTGGACCGCGTGAGCCAGCTCGAGGACCGCACCCGCGCGCTCCGCGGCCGCGTCGACCAGCTGCAGAACCAGCTCACCCAGCAGCAGCAGGACTTCGCCAAGCAGCTCGGCGACCTGTCCTTCCGCCAGTCCCAGTCCGCCGCCGCCCCCGCCGCCCCCACCTACGCCGCGCCGTCGGCGTCCGCGGCCCCCTCCGCCGGCGTGCTCGGCGTGGCGCCCCCGGCGCCGGCCGTCTCGCACCGCACCCCCGAGCTGTCGATCCAGGAGGCGAACGCCGCCCTGGCCCGCCGCGACTACCCCGCCGCCGAGTCCGCCGCGCGCGAGGTCCTGTCGCACGCGGGCTCGCCGCGCGCCGTGGACGCCCAGTACATCCTGGCCCAGTCGGAGGCCGGCGAGCACAACAACCAGCAGGCGGCCGTCGACTACTACGACGCCTACAACCGCGCCCCCAAGGCCGCCCGCGCGTCCGAGGCCCTGCTCGGCGTCGCCAACTCGCTGATCGCGCTGGGCGACAAGCGCTCCGCCTGCCAGGCGCTCGACAAGCTGCGCTCCGAGTTCCCCTCCCCACGCGCCGACGTCCGCGAGGGCGTCGCCGCGGCCCGGCGCAACGGCTCCTGCCACGGGTGAACGCCGGCGAAGGCAAGGCCAGAGGCTCTGCCTCTGGACTCCGCCAACGGCTCGCCTTTGGAAACCCCTACTTAAGTCATGGGATCAAAGGGTCCTCGGACCCTTTGCGGGTCCGGGCAGAGCCCGGCCTTGCTTCCTGGATCCCCGCCCCCGCCCCGTGACCCCCCCCGTCACCCGCGACGAGTTCGCCGCCCTGATGGCCCCCCTCGGCCCCTGGGGCCACGGCCGACCGTTCGCCGTCGCCGTCTCCGGCGGCGCCGACAGCCTGTGCCTCGCCTGGCTGGCCGCCGCCTGGGGCGACGCGCGCGCCCTGGTCGTGGACCACGGCCTGCGCCCCGAATCCGCCGACGAGGCCGCCGCCACCGCCGCCGTGCTCGCCGGCCTCGGCATCCCCGCCCGCACGCTGCCCCTCCACGGCCTGCCGCGCGGCCCCGCGCTGGCCGAGCGCGCCCGTCGCGCCCGCTACGCCGCCCTGCTCGCCGCCTGCGCGGAAGCGGGCCTTGCGGACCTCCTGCTCGGCCACCACGCCGCCGACCAGGCGGAGACGGTGCTGATGCGCCGCCTGTCCGGCAGCGGCCCCGACGGCCTCGCCGGCATGGCGCCGCTGTCCGCCCAGGGCCCGTGCCGCCTGCTTCGCCCGCTGCTCGCCATCGCCCCCGACCGCCTGCGCGCAACCCTGCGCCACGCCGGCCTCGCCTGGATCGAGGACCCCTCCAACCGCGACCCCGCCGCGCTGCGCACCCGCCTGCGCCACCGCCTCGCCGCCTCCGGCGAAACCGCCGCCCTGCTCGCCGCCGCCGCCGCCCACGCCCTGCGACGCCACGCCGCGGAAACCGCCACGGCCGTCGCCCTGGCCCGCATCGCCACCTTCCGCCCCGAAGGCTTCGCCGTGCTCTCCCCCGGACCCTGGCCCCCTGCCGCCCTGTCCGCCGCGCTGCGCACCGTCGGCGCCCGCGCCTACCCCCCCGACGCGCACGGCGTCGCCCGCCTCGCCGCCTCGCCGCGTCCCGCCACCCTCGGCGGCGTGCGCCTCCTGCCGGCGGGCCGACTCGGTTCCGGCTGGCTCCTCGTGCGCGAGGCCGCCGCCATGGCCCTCCCCGTCGCTGCCCACCCCGGCGCCACCTGGGACGCCCGCTTCCGCATCCTGGGCGAGGGCGACCCCACGCTCACCCTCGGCGCGCTCGGCCCCGACGCCGGCCGCAGCCCACGCGACGGGCTCCCCGCCGTGATCCGCGCAACGCTGCCCGCCCTGCGCCGCGACGGCCGCATCGTCTCCATCCCGCACGAGTCCGGCGCCGACGACCCCTGGCACGCCCGCGTACGGTTCGATCCCCCAGGCCCCGCCCTAGCCGCCCCGTTCGACCCCGCCGGCAACGGGGTGACGCAGCGCCCCGAAGCCACTACCGTTGCGTGCTGATACGGCGTTAACCCCCGGGGCTGCATAAGAACGCCGCCGACCCCATGTCGTCAGTCAACGCGGCTCAGCCGCAGCCCCCGTGGGCCTGGTACTGGATCATATGAGCAATTTCGGTCGGAACCTGCTTCTCTGGGTCATCATCGCGCTCCTGCTGGTGGTGCTCTTCAACATCTTTCAGCCCGCCGGGACGCAACATCCGGCGGCCCAGGTCGCGTACTCCGACTTCCTCGGGGACGTGAACACGGGCCACGTGCGCGACGTCGTGATCCAGGGCCACACCGTGAGCGGCCAGCTCACCGACGGGCACGCCTTCCAGACCTACACGCCCGACGACCCCGCCCTGGTCAGCAACCTGACCGCCAAGGGCGTGCGCGTCATCGCCAAGCCCGAGGACCAGGACAGCAACTCCCTTCTCCACTACCTGCTGAGCTGGTTCCCGATGCTGCTTCTGATCGGCGTCTGGGTGTTCTTCATGCGCCAGATGCAGTCCGGCGGCGGCCGCGCCATGGGCTTCGGCAAGTCCAAGGCCCGCCTGCTCACCGAGAAGCAGGGCCGCGTGACCTTCGACGACGTCGCCGGCATCGACGAGGCCAAGTCCGAGCTGGAGGAGATCGTCCAGTTCCTGAAGGACCCGCAGAAGTTCCAGCGCCTGGGCGGCAAGATCCCCAAGGGCGTGCTCCTCGTCGGCCCCCCCGGCACCGGCAAGACCCTGCTGGCCCGCGCCATCGCCGGCGAGGCCAACGTGCCGTTCTTCACCATCTCCGGCTCCGACTTCGTGGAGATGTTCGTGGGCGTCGGCGCCAGCCGCGTGCGTGACATGTTCGAGCAGGGCAAGAAGAATTCGCCCTGCATCATCTTCATCGACGAGATCGACGCCGTGGGCCGCCACCGCGGCGCCGGCCTCGGCGGCGGCAACGACGAGCGCGAGCAGACCCTCAACCAGATGCTCGTCGAGATGGACGGCTTCGAGGCCAACGAGGGCGTCATCCTGATCGCGGCGACCAACCGCCCCGACGTGCTCGACCCCGCGCTGCTGCGTCCGGGCCGCTTCGACCGCCAGGTCGTGGTGCCCAACCCCGACGTGAACGGCCGCGAGAAGATCCTGCGCGTGCACATGCGCAAGGTTCCTCTGGCGTCCGACGTCGACCCTAAGGTGATCGCCCGCGGCACCCCCGGCTTCTCCGGCGCCGACCTCGCCAACCTGGTCAACGAGAGCGCGCTCCTGGCCGCCCGCCTCGGCAAGCGCACCGTCGCGATGCACGAGCTCGAGTCCGCCAAGGACAAGGTGATGATGGGCAGCGAGCGCCGCAGCCTGGTCATGACCGACGCCGAGAAGAAGATGACCGCCTACCACGAGGGCGGCCACGCCCTGGTCGCGATGCACGAGAGCGAGTGCGACCCCGTGCACAAGGCCACCATCATCCCCCGCGGCCGCGCGCTCGGCCTGGTGATGAGCCTGCCCGAGAACGACCGCCTGTCGCACAGCAAGAGCTGGCTGCGCGCCAAGATGGTGATGGCCATGGGCGGCCGCGTCGCGGAGGAGATCATCTTCGGCGACGACAAGGTGAGCAACGGCGCGTCCAGCGACATCAAGCAGGCCACCGACATCGCGCGCCGCATGGTCACCGAGTGGGGCATGAGCACGAAGCTCGGCATGATCGCCTACGGGGACAACTCGCAGGAGGTGTTCCTCGGCCACTCCGTCACGCAGAACAAGAACGTGTCCGAGGTGACGGCGCGCGAGATCGACGCCGAGATCAAGTCGATCATCGACAACGCCTACTCGACCGCCAAGCACATCCTCACCGAGAACATCGAGGAGCTGCACCGCCTCGCCAACGGGCTGCTGGAGTACGAGACGCTGTCCGGCGACGAGATCCGCACCGTGCTGCGCGGCGAGAAGGTCGTCCGCGTCGTGGTCGACGAGCCGGCGCCCGAGACGCGGCGCGCCAGCGTGCCGAGCACACCGCGCCCGTCCATCCCGACCGGTGGCCTCGGCCCGCAGCCGCAGCCGGGCTGAAGCAAGCAAGGCCAGAGGCTCTGCCTCTGGACTCCGCCAAGGGAAGCCCCTTGGATGGCTTACTTAAGTAAATGGGATCAAAGGGTCCTCGGACCCTTTGCGGGTTCGGGCAGAGCCCGACCTTCCTTCTGGGCCGCCCCGGTCACCCCCGGCGCGGCCCTTTCCTTTGGAGCCGCCCATGATCGAGCCGCTCGGCCTCCTGCACGGCGAGGACGCCGCCGAGGCCGTCCGCCTCGGCCTCGCGCTTCCCCTGCCGCAAGGCCTCGCCTTCACCATGGCCCGCCGCGACGGCCAGGTCGTGCCGGCAACCGTGCTGGCCGCGGGCCTGCCGATGCCGCCGCCCTGGGCCGGCCTGCCGCAGCGGCCGCTGGTGATGGGCATCGTCAACGTGACCCCCGACAGCTTCAGCAACGGCGGGGAACAGTTCGCCACGCGCGACGCCGTCGCCTCGGGCCTGGCGATGGCAGGGCAGGGCGCGGACATCCTCGACGTGGGCGGGGAGAGCACGCGGCCCGGCGCCGACCCCGTGCCGCCCGCCGAGGAGCTGCGCCGCGTGCTGCCGGTGATCGCGGGGCTGGCGGGCTGCGGCGTGCCGGTCTCCGTGGACACGCGCAACGCCGCAACGATGGCGGCGGCGCTGGAGGCCGGCGCCGCGATCGTCAACGACGTCTCCGGCCTCGGGCACGACCCTGCCTCGGCGACGGTGGTGGCGCGGGCGGGCTGCCCGGTGGTGCTGATGCACATGCGCGGTACGCCCGGCACGATGGCGGGGCTCGCGCAGTACGAGGACCTCGCCGCCGAGGTCTGCGCCGAACTGGGCGAGAGCCTGGCGCGGGCGGAGCGGGCAGGGGTGCGACGCGCCGACGTGGCGCTCGACCCCGGCGTCGGCTTCGCCAAGCGCGCCGGGCAGAACCCCGAGCTGCTGCGGCGTCTGCCGATTCTGCTCGGCTTCGGCTGCCGCGTGCTGGTGGGGGTGTCGCGCAAGCGGTTCCTGGACGAGGGCGGTGCCGCGGTGGAGCCGAAGGCGCGGCTGCCCGGCTCGCTCGCCGCGGGCCTGTACGCCCTGTCGCGCGGCGCCTCGATCCTGCGCGTGCACGACGTCGCGGAAACGGTGCAGGCCGTGCGCGTCTGGCAGGCGCTGACGGGCTCTGCCTCGGAACGCCCGGCAACGGTTTGATGACCTTTCCCGGCTATGACAGGGTTGGCGGACACACCCCCCGAGGCCCGCGGCAAGCCCGCGCGACAGCGGCCGGTGCAGGACAGGAGCGCCCATGGCCGATGGCATGACACACACGCTGGCCGAGTCCGACGCCGAGGCCGCGCCGCCGCCCGCCGCCCGCCGGCTGTTCGGCACCGACGGCATCCGCGGCACCGCCAACGTCGACCCGATGACCGCCGAGACCGCGCTGCGCCTCGGCCAGGCCGCCGGCCTGATGTTCATGCGTGGCGCGCACCGCCACCGCGTGATCATCGGCAAGGACACCCGCCTGTCCGGCTACATGATCGAGCCCGCCCTGGTGGCCGGCTTCACCAGCGCCGGCATGGACGTGACCCTTGTGGGCCCGCTCCCCACGCCCGCGATCGCCATGCTGACCCGCTCCATGCGCGCCGACCTCGGCGTGATGATCTCCGCGTCCCACAATCCGTTCGAGGACAACGGCATCAAGCTGTTCGGCCCCGACGGCTTCAAGCTGTCCGACACCCGCGAGACAGAGATCGAGGCCCTGATGGCCTCCGACCTGTCCGGCCGCCTGGCGTCGCCCCGCAAGCTGGGCCGGGCGACCCGGCTCAACGACTCCGCCGGCCGCTACATCGAGAACGTCAAGCAGAGCTTCCCGCGCGGCCGCACCCTGGAAGGCATGCGCATCGTCGTCGACTGCGCCCACGGCGCCGCCTACAAGGTCGCGCCCACGGTGCTGTGGGAGCTCGGCGCCACGGTGATCCCAGTGGGCGTCGCCCCGGACGGCTTCAACATCAACCAGAACTGCGGCTCCACGGTGCCGCGCCACCTGTGCGCGCAGGTGCTGGAGCACGGCGCCGACCTGGGCATTGCGCTCGACGGCGACGCCGACCGCATGCTGATGGCCGACGAGAAGGGCCAGCTCGTCGACGGCGACCAAATCCTCGCCGTGATCGCCGACAGCTGGGCGCGCGACGGCCGGCTGCGCGGCGGCGGCGTGGTCGCGACCCTGATGTCCAACCTGGCGCTGGAGCGCTTCCTCGACGGCCTCGGCCTGACGCTGCACCGCACCAAGGTCGGCGACCGCTACGTCGCCGAGCAGATGCGCGCCACCGGCATCAACATCGGCGGCGAGCAGTCCGGCCACATGATCCTGTCCGACTTCACCACCACCGGCGACGGCCTGGTCGCCGCCCTGCAGGTGCTCTCCGTCCTCGTGGAGCAGGAGCGCCCGGCCAGCCGCGCCTGCCGCCTGTTCACCCCGCTGCCGCAGGTGCTGCGCAGCGTCCGCTTCACGGGCCCCACGCCGCTCGGCCACCCCGCCGTCATCGCCGCCGCCGCCGACGCGGAAGCCGAGCTCGCGTCGAGCGGCCGCCTGCTGCTCCGGCCCTCGGGCACGGAGAAGGTGATCCGCGTCATGGCCGAGGGCGAGGACGAGCGCATGGTGGGGCGCGTCGTCGGTGCGCTGTGCGACGCGATCGCGCGGGTGGCGGCATAGCGCCGGGCTCTTCCCGGACCCGCCAGGGGCGAGGCGCCCCTGGACCGGCGCACCGGGAGTTTCCCCGGTGAGGCTGCGGGGGCGCGTGCTGGTGGTGGCCGGCTCGGACTCCGGCGGCGGCGCCGGCGTGCAGGCGGACATCAAGGCCATCTCCGCCATGGGCGCCTACGCCGCGACCGCCCTGACCGCCCTGACTGCGCAGAACACCCTGGGCGTGCAGGGCGTGCTGGGCGTCCCCGCCGCCTTCGTGACGCTGCAGATGCGCAGCGTGCTCGACGACCTCGGCGCCGACGCGGTCAAGACCGGGATGCTTGCCGACCGGTCCGTCATCGAGGCCGTCGCCGAGGCTCTGCGCACCGTGCCCGGCGTGCCGCTGGTGCTCGACCCTGTGATGGTCGCCAAGGGCGGGCAGTCGCTCCTGGACCCGGCCGCCGTGGCCGCGCTGGTGCATGACCTCCTGCCCAGCGCGGCCGTGGTGACGCCCAACCTCCCCGAGGCGGAGGCGCTCACCGGCGCACCGGTCGCGGACGTGGCGGCCATGCACCGCGCCGCCGAGCGCCTGCTGCGCATGGGCGCCGCCGCGGTGCTGCTGAAGGGCGGCCACCTGCCGGGCGGGATGCTGACCGACCTCCTGGCGACGCCCGACCGCACGACCGCGTTCGAGCAGCCCCGCGTGCCCACGCGCCACACCCACGGCACCGGCTGCACCCTGGCGAGTGCCCTGGCGGCGGGCCTGGCGCAGGGCATGGATCTCCCCGTCGCCGTCGCACGGGCGCGTGCCTACGTGCGCGCTGCGATCGAGACGGCGCCCGGCCTCGGCGCGGGCCACGGCCCCCTCAACCACCTGGCCTGGGCCGACGGATAGCCGCCTCCCGCGTCGGAACCTAGCGAGGCCCGGGCTGCCCCTGCACGCTCGCCGGCGCGTCGAGCCGCGACACCTGCGCCTCCAGCGCCTGCACCGAGCCCGCCTGACGCGTCAGCCCGTGCTGCAGCGAGCCGACCGCCCCCTCCAGCGCGGCGAGCGACGCGCGCCAGGCCGCCACGGTCCGCGCCTGCTGCGCGAGTGCCACGTTCAGGCCGTCGAGCGCCCGCGCCAGCCGGTCCGGCCCCTCCGTTGCCGGTGGCAACCCGGGCACGGCGGTCGTCGGCGGCACGGCGGCCGTCGTGCGCTGCCCTCGGACGCGCCGGCACGGCCCGAGGTATGGCGCCCCACGTGCCGGCCTGGCCGCCGTCCCGGAAACCTCTTCCTGCGACGACCGCTCCGGCCAGCGAGGGACCGCGGGGAACCTGGATGCCACGCCCGTGGGCGCGCTGGACGGCGACAGCAACGGCGGCGGCGCCGCTGCTGCACCCTCCGCCATCCCCGGCGGCGTCACAGGGCTGCCGGGGCGAACCGAACCCGGAACGGGAAAAGGTATGATCGTCGCCGTCATCGTGCTTGTTCCTGAGGCAATGTCTAACAACACATGAACTATCCCGTCTCTTGGGACAAGTCTGTTCACAGCTGGATGACGACGCCCGACACCCGCGACAGCAGCACCAGCGCCAGCACGAGCACGACCACCAGCGTCAAACCCCAGCGCATCCGCATGTAGCCGGCCGGCACCAGCCCATCGCCGGCCGCCCGCGCCTCCACCACGGTCGTCGCCAGGAACCCCGCGATCAGCAGCGCCAGGGCGATCGCTGGCGCCGCCGCCACCGACACGAGCAGCGCCGCCCAGCCGATCAGCGCCGGCAGCACGCCCAACGCCAGACGCAGGCTGTCCGCCCCGCGCCGCCACGAGCCGCCTCCGGTGGCGCCCGGCCCCGCCAGCGCCATTCCCCAGTGCACGGCGCCGAGGAAGCTCAGGATGATCGCCGCGTATTCGATCAGCGCCAGGAGCGCGCGGTCGGCCGGCACCGCGCCGCCCGCCGTGACGCTGCCCAGCCCGCAGGCCAGGAACGGCACCAGGCCGCCGGCGCCGAGCAGCAGGGCGAGCGGGGGAAGGCGTGCATTCATGCGAAGGGTCCCTGTCCTGGCGGAAAGCCGGTGCGGCGGAATAGCGCACGACGCGCCGCATCGTTCGCCCGGCGCCGCGCCCCTGGAACTCCTCCCTCAAGTAGATGGGATCGAAGGGTCCTCGGACCCTTCGCGGGTCCGGGCAGGGCACGGCCTTGCTTCGCGCACGCCGCAGGGTTGGGCCACGCGCCGCGAAGGGCGTAGTCTCCCGCCCATGGAAATCGCGGTCGAGATCGTCGTCATCCTGCTGCTGATGCTGCTCAACGGCGTGTTCGCCATGGGCGAGATGTCGCTGGTCTCTGTGCGCCGCGCCCGGCTGCAGGTGCTGGAGGGCAAGGGCGTGCCCGGCGCCGGCACCGCGCTGGCGCTCTCCGACGACCCGCAGCGCTTCCTGCCCACGGTACAGGTCGGCATCACGCTCGTGAGCATCCTGGCCGGCGTGTTCGGCGGCGCGCGGCTGGCGGCGCAGCTCCAGCCCTGGCTGGCGCGAATCGCCGTGCTGCGCCCGGTCGCCGACGAGCTGTCGCTGTTCCTGGTGGTGGTGCTGATCACCTACCTGACGCTGGTGGTCGGCGAGCTGGTGCCCAAGCAGCTCGCCCTCCGCCAGCCCGAGCGCGTCGCCTCGATGCTCGCCCGCCCGCTCGCGTTCATCGCGAAGGCGAGCGCGCCGGTGGTCTGGGTGCTGAGCCGCTCCTCGGACCTGGTGCTCGCAGCCTTCGGCTCCAAGCTCGCCGTGCGCGAGACGGTCACGGAGGAGGAGCTGAAGGCGATCCTGGCCGAGGGCGCGTCCACCGGCGTGCTGGAGTCCGAGGAGCACGCGATGATCGGCCGCGTGCTCCGCCTGGCCGACAAGCCGGTGCGCGCGCTGATGACGCCGCGCACCGACCTCGCCTGGATCGACCGCGGCGACACGCGCGAGGAGATCGTCGCCACGCTGTCCGCCGCCGACCACAGCCGCTTCGTGGTGTGCGACGGCTCGGTCGACAACGTCGTCGGCGTGGTCCAGGCCAAGGACCTGCTCAAGCTCCTGCTCGCCGGCAGCGACCTGTCCCTGGCCGCCGCCCTGCGCCAGCCGATGGTCGTGCCCGACACGGTGAGCGCGCTCGACGCCCTGGAGCGCCTGAAGTCGGACACCCTCGGCCTCGCCCTGGTGATTGACGAGTACGGCAGCTTCGAGGGCGTGGTCACCGCCGCCGACGTGCTGGAGGCGATCGTGGGCGACGCCGCCGAACGGCGCGAGGACGGCGACGCGGCCGCGGTCCTGAGCGGCATCCTGCTGATGGACGGCATGATGCCCGTCGACGAGCTGAAGTCGCGCCTGTCGCTGCCCGACCTGCCGGCACAGGGCAGCTACCACACCCTTGGCGGCCTCCTCCTGGCGCTGCTGCAGCGCGTGCCCAGGGCAGGGGACCGCATCGCCTTCGCCGGCTGGATGTTCGAGGTCCTCGCCATGGACGGGCGGCGCGTCGACCGCGTCCGCGCCAGCCGCGAGAAGCTGGCCGAGGCATAGCAAGGAAGGTCGGGCTCTGCCCGAACCCGCAAAGGGCCCGGGGCCCTTTGATCCCTCTACTTAAGGGATGCGTTCCAAGGGCGCAGCCTTTGGCGGAGTTTGAGGCGGA
>JBPBQS010000137.1:0-20819 GCA_050920955.1 Janthinobacterium lividum
CGGGGCGGCCACGGCGTACCTCGTCGCCAAGTAAGCAAGGCCGGGCTCTGCCCGGACCCGCCAAAGGCCCGGGGCCTTTGGAAACCATTCACGAAGGAAGACCTGCTTCCGGATGCGGGTCCGGGGGCGCCTGCCCCCGGCGGGTCCAGGGCGTAGCTGGCCCAAAGGTTCCGATGGCCCTCTTGGGCCATTGGAATGGGCAGCGGAGGGAGAGCCCTGGCCTTGCCTTACGCGACCAGCCGCTCCGCCAGCCCCGCGACCTCGTCGAACCGCGCGGCGACCGCGTCCGCCCCGTCCGCCGCGCCATAGCCCCAGGCCGCGTGGATCGTGCGCAGCCCTGCGCCGCGCCCCGCCGTGATGTCATGCGCGCTGTCGCCGACCATCACGGCACGCGGCGCGGCGCCGCCCGCCAGGGCGAGCGTCTGGCGCACGTGGTCGGGGTCGGGCTTGCGCACGGCGAAGCTGTCGCCGCCGGTGATCGCGACGAAGTGGCCGAGCAGCCCGAGTTGCGACAGCAGGTGGCGCGCCGGCTCCACGGGCTTGTTGGTGCACACCGCGAGCCGCCAGCCGGCGTCGCGCAGCCGCGACAGGCCGTCCGCGACGCCGGGGTAGGGCAGGGTGCGGTCCGCGGCGTGCACGGTGTAGTCGGCCAGGAACTCGCCCTGCGCGGTGTCGTCCGGCACGGTGCCGTGGTGCGCGAAGAGGCGGCGCACCAGCACGGCGGCGCCGTCGCCGACCATCGCCGTCACGGCGGCGTCGCTCACCGCGGGCAGGCCGCGCCGCGCGAGCATCCGCCGCGCCGCGTCCGCGAGGTCGGGCACGGAGTCCACGAGCGTGCCGTCCAGGTCGAACACCAGCGTGCGCGCGGGGACGGCGTGCGCCCCGTCGGCGGCGAAGGCACGATCGGGCCCGGCTCGGCGCATGGCGGCTCCTCCGACACCGTCCGACATCATTCGTCATCGCCGGCGTCTCGCGCGCGTTTGACACGGATCGGGCGCCGCCGCTACCTGGGGTGGCATGTCACACACAGCCGTCATCCTGGCTGCCGGGCAGGGCACGCGCATGCGCTCCCGCCAGCCCAAGGTCCTGCACCGCCTCGCCGGGCGCTCGATGCTGCGCCACCTGATCGGCAGCGCCGAGCCGGTGTTCGGCCGCATCGCCGTGGTCGTCGGGCCCGACATGGACGCCGTGGCCCGCGAGGCGGCACCCCATCCCAGCGTCGTGCAGCACGAGCGGCGCGGCACCGCCCACGCCGCGCTGCAGGCCGAGGCGCTGTTCGGCGACGGCGACGTGGCGGTGCTGTACGGCGACAACCCGCTGATCTCGGAGGCCACGCTGCGGCGGCTGCTGTCGCGGCGGCGCGAGCCGGGCGTCGGCCTGGCGCTGCTGGCGATGCGGCCGGTGGACCCGGGGCGCTACGGGCGCGTGGTCGAGGCCGGCGGCGGCGTGGAGCGCATCGTCGAGTACGCCGACGCCACTGAGGAGGAGCGCGCCATCGGGCTGTGCAACGCCGGCGTGCTGTGCGCGGCGGCCGCCGACATGGCGCGCTGGCTGCACGCGGTGCGGCCGGACAACGCGCAGGGCGAGTTCTACCTCACCGACGTGGTGGCGCTGGCGGCGGCCGAGGGCGCTGGCGTGGTCGCGGTCGAGGCGCCCGAGTCCGAGCTGCGCGGCGTGAACTCGCGCGCCGAGCTGGCGGCGGCCGAGGCGGTGGTGCAGGCGGGGCTGCGCCTGCGCGCCATGGAGGGCGGCGCCACGCTGAGCGCGCCCGACACCGTGTTCCTGTGCGCCGACACCGTGCTCGCGCCCGACGTCACCGTGGAGCCGCACGTCGTGTTCGGCCCGGGCGTGCGCGTGGAGGAGGGCGCGGAGATCCGCGCGTTCAGCCACCTGGAGGGCTGCGTCGTGGGCGAGCGCGCGGTGGTCGGGCCGTATGCCAG
The DNA here is from genome assembly GCA_050920955.1 of Janthinobacterium lividum. Taxonomy (GTDB): domain Bacteria; phylum Pseudomonadota; class Alphaproteobacteria; order Acetobacterales; family Acetobacteraceae; genus CAXSEF01. Next base: position 1,941 of record JBPBQS010000137.1, read on the forward strand.
GCTGCGGCCCGGGACGGTGCTGGGGGCCGCGTCGCACGTCGGCAACTTCGTGGAGCTGAAGGCGACGACGCTGGGCGAGGGCGCCAAGGCGAACCACCTGGCCTATCTCGGCGACGCCACGATCGGCGCGCGCACCAACGTCGGGGCGGGTGCCATCACCTGCAACTACGACGGCTTCGCCAAGCACCGCACCACGATCGGCGCGGGCGCCTTCATCGGCTCGGACGCCGTGCTCGTGGCGCCGCTCAGCATTGGCGACGGCGCGCTCGTCGCGGCGGGCAGCGTGATCGTATCCGACGTGCCCGCCGACGCGCTGGCGTTCGGCCGCGCCCGCCAGGCTGCGGTGCCCGGGGGCGGGGCGGCCTTCCGGGCGCGGCGCGGCGCACCGCCGGGCGTGCCGCAGCCGGCTGCTCCCGACGTTCCCGCTCCACCATCGCCGGAGGGCGCTCCCTGATGTGCGGCATTGTCGGCGTGATCGGCGCGCGTCCCGCCTCCGGCGTCCTGCTGGAGGCGCTGCGCCGCCTGGAGTACCGCGGCTACGACAGCGCGGGGATCGCCACGCTGGTCGGCGACCACATCGAGCGCCGGCGCGCGCCGGGCAAGCTCGTGCACCTCGCGGAGTCGCTGGCGGAGCACGACCTGCCCGGCAACACCGGCATCGGCCACACGCGCTGGGCCACGCACGGAGCTGCCACCGAGACCAACGCCCATCCGCACGCCACCGAGCGCGTCGGCGTGGTGCACAACGGCATCATCGAGAACCATCGCGAGCTGCGCGCCGAGCTTGAGGCCGCGGGGCAGTCGTTCTCGTCGGAGACCGACACCGAGACCGTGGTGCAGCTCTGCGACTTCCACCTCGGCCAGGGGCTGTCGCCGGTGGACGCCGCGCGCGCCACCTTCGCGCGGCTGCAGGGCGCGTATGCGCTGGCGCTGATCTTCGCGGGCCATCCCGACCTGATCGTCGGCGCGCGGCACGGCGCGCCGCTCGCCGTCGGGTACGGCGCGGACGAGATGTACCTGGGCTCGGACAGCCTGGCGCTGGCGCCGCTGACCAGCCGCGTGGCGTTCCTGCTGGACGGCGACTGCGCGGTGCTCACGCGCGAGGGGGCCACCGTGTACGGCGCGGACGGCGCGGAGGTCGTGCGCGAGATACGCCTGACGGCGCACGCGGGGGCGGCGATCGGCAAGGAGGGCTTCCGCCACTACATGGAGAAGGAGCTGCACGAGCATCCCTCCGTGATCGGCCAGACGCTGGCGCGCATGATCGACCCCACGACGCGCGCCGTCACCCTGCCGCCGATGCCGTTCGACGTGGCCGCCGTGCCGCGCATCACGATCTCGGCGTGCGGCTCGGGGTTCTACGCGGGCATGGTCGGGCGCTACTGGCTGGAGCAGGAGGCGCGCATCCCGGTGGACGCGGACGTCGCCTCCGAGCTGCGCTACCGCGAGCCGCCGCTGGCGCCGGGCGGGCTGGCGCTGCTGCTGAGCCAGTCGGGCGAGACCGCGGACACGCTGGCGGCGCTGCGCTCGCTGCGCGCGGGCGGGCAGCACATCCTCTCGATCCTCAACGTGCCCGAGAGCACCATCGCGCGCGAGAGCGACGCCGTGCTGGAGACCGTCGCCGGCCCGGAGATCAGCGTCGCCAGCACCAAAGCGACCACCGCGCAGCTCGCCGTGCTCGCCGGCCTGGCGCTGGCGTTCGGGCGGGCGCGGGGGACCCTCACGCCGGAGCGCGAGGCGCATCTGGCGGCGGCGCTGCTCGAGGTGCCGGGGCGGGCCACGGAGGTGCTCGCCGCGGACGCGCAGTTCGCGCCGGTGGCGGCGGCCGTGGCCGAGGCGCGCGACGTGCTCTACCTCGGGCGCGGCGCGTGCTTCCCGATCGCGATGGAGGGGGCGCTCAAGCTCAAAGAGGTCACCTACATCCACGCCGAGGGCTACGCCGCCGGCGAGATGAAGCACGGCCCGATCGCGCTGATCGACCGCACCGTGCCGATCATCGCCATCGCGCCCTCCGGCCCGCTGTTCGACAAGACCGCGTCGAACCTGCAGGAGGCGGCGGCGCGCGGCGGGCGGCTGATGGTGTTCTCCGACGCCCGCGGCGCCGGGCGTCTCGCCCACATCGCCGAGCACACCGTGGTGCTGCCGGAGGTGGACCCGTTCGTGGCGCCGATCCTGCACGCCATCGCGGTGCAGATGCTCGCCTACCAGGTGGCCGTGCTGCGCGGCACCGACGTCGACCAGCCGCGCAACCTCGCGAAGTCCGTCACCGTCGAGTAGGGCGCGAGCGGCTACTGCGCGATGCGGGCCTTGTTCATCCGCAGCGTGACGACCACGCCCTCGCCCGGCCAGTCGTAGGCGATGGAGCCGCCGAGCTGGCCGGACACGCTCTGCGCGAGCAGCCTGCTGCCGAAGCCGCCCGGCCCGGACGGCCTCGCGGGCGGCGGCCCGTCCCGTTCGGTCCAGACGAGGACGACCTCGTCGCCGCTCTCGGTGCAGGCGACGTCGAGCGTGCCGCGCGCCACCGAGAGCGCGCCGTACTTGATCGAGTTGGTCGCCAGCTCGTGCACGATCAGCGCCAGCGTCGTCGCCGCCGTCTCGCCCACGCGCAGCTCGGGCACGAGGATGCGGATGTGCTCGCCGGCCGCCTTGGCGTTGCCGTAGGGCGCGAGCAGCACGGCGAGCAGGTCGCCGAGGAGCGCCGCCCTGCCGTCCGCCTGGCCGGGGACGGGGCGCACCAGGTCGTGGGCGCGTCCCAGCGCGGTCAGGCGCTGCGTCAGGTCGCGTGCCATCTCCGTCGTCGTCGCCGCCGAGCGCGCGGCGATCGCGGTCAGCGCCGAGGCGATGGCGAACAGGTTCTTGACCCGGTGGCTCATCTCGCCGGTCAGCAGCTCGCGGGCCTCCTCGGCCTTCTTGCGCTCGGTCACGTCGAGGAACACGCCGAACATGACGCGCTCGACGATGCCCTTGTCGTCGCCCTGGCCGCGCGCCGAGATCCAGCGCACGTCCTCCCCGTGCATGATGCGGAAGTCGATCTCGTAGGCGCCCATCACCGCGCGCGTCTCGGCGAAGGCGGCCCTCACCCTGTCGAGGTCGTGGGGGTGGATGCGCCCCGACAGGTCCGCGAAGGTGACCTGTCCCTCCATCGGCACCGTCCACAGCGTGTGGGCGCGCCGGTCCATCGCGATCTCGTCGGTGTCGACGTTCCACGACCACAGGGACACGCCGGCGGCGTCGGTGGCGGTGCGCAGCCGATCGGCGTCCCACACCTCGGCGCTCGATCCTTCCCATGACATCGTGCCGAACTCTCCCCGCAGGTCGCCGTCGCGGCGACACTAGCACAGCGTGCCGAACCCCGGCAGCCGATCCTGTCGCCACCACGCCCGCCCTTGCCGGTGCGCCGGACGCCGTGCACGGGGTGCGGGTCGACGGCCTGGGGCTGAAGGTCCGTCGCCGCGGCAGGGAAGACACGGTCGATCCGCAAAGCGTGTTTCCGGGCCGGGCGGGGATGCGGGCCCGGAACGGAATACCGCATGCGTTGTTACACCGGCGTCCTCAAGGGAGCTGCCCGATGCCGACCATCCTGATCCGCCGCCTCGTCCTGGCCGCAGCGTGCTGCGCGGCCGTTGCCGGCGGCGCCACGCCGTCGCTGGCCCGCGCGCGCCACCACGCGGCCGCCCGTCACCACGCCGGCCGTCACCAGGCCGCCACGCACGGCGGCGCCCCGGCCAGCCACGCCGCGATCCCGCAGAACGCCAACATCGAGAACCTCAACGACCTGTCGCTGCGCCGCGCACGCGCCGGGGAGAGCACCAGCCGTCCCCTGGCCCCGCCGCTGGCGCAGTAGAAGCCTTTCCCGCGTCCGGATGGACGGACCACGACCGGGCGACGGTCGTGGTCCGCGCTGTCGTACGACGCGGTTTTGCGGTATGCTTCGGGCATGCGCGCACGTTGCCTGGCCCTCCTGCTCTGCTTCCCCGTCCTGGGCGGTGCCGGCGTACCGCAGGTCGCCGCGGCGTCCGTATCCGGGGGCGCCGGGCAGGACATGTCGGGCGCCGACGTGTTCGGCGTGCGCCTCTACATGGACGATTCGGAGGCGCGCGAGGCCCTGCGCCTGACCCTGCCCGGCGAGGCCGGGTGGCGCGACACGCGCATCCCCTGCGCCGACGAGCAGGGCAGGGCGCCCGGCGGGCCGCGTTCCTGCCTCGCCTCGTCCGTGCTGTCCGGGCCGACAGGCGTGGTGCTGCGCTACGTCGAGGACCTGCCTGCGCGCCCGCACCGCAGCATCGTCGCCGAGGCCGTGGTGTCGCAGGAGCCGCGCAACGACCGCTCCAAGCTGCTGTTCCACCAGGCGCTGCTGCGCAAGTACGGGCGCCCCGACCTGCGCGATCCGACCGGCATGCAGTGGGGGCAGCTCGCGCCGGGTGGCGGGCGGCCGACGCTGGTGCGCACGCTGCCCATGCTGGAGAGCTCGAACGACGAGATCATCCGCCTCAGCGACAGCGGCCTCGGCGAGCGCCAGGCAGGGCGGGCCGGGACCGGCGCCACGCCGGCGTCGCGCCACGCGGGCGAGCCCTGAGGCAGGCGCCGCAGGCCCGTTCCTGCGAGGCGGTCCGTGCGCGGGCTTTGCATCGCGGCCGCCGACCGGTAGAACGCGCGCTTCGTTCCCGGGAAGCCTGCCATGATCACCGTGCTGCTGATCGTCCACCTGTTCGTGACCCTGGCGCTGATCGGCGTGGTGCTGATCCAGCGCAGCGAGGGCGGCGGGCTCGGCATCGGCTCCTCGCAGGGCATGGGCTCGTTCATGAGCGGGCGCGGCACGGCCAACCTGCTGACCCGCACCACCTCGATCCTGGCCACGATCTTCCTCGTGCTCTCGCTCGGCCTGGCGCTGCTGAACCGCGGCACCGGCGGCGTCGGCCACGACCTGCTCGACGCGCCCGGTGCCCCGCGCCAGGCGGCCCCGCTCGGCGTGCCCACCACGCCGGCGGACGGCACCGTCGCGCCGTCCGCCTCGCCGGTGTCCGAGCCGACGACGCGCACGGACGCGGCGCCGGCCTCGCAGGGGCCGCAGGTGCCCACGAAGTGAGGCAAGGCCAGAGGCTCCGCCTCTGGACTCCGCCAAGGGAAGCCCCTTGGATGGCTTTCCTAAGTAAGTGGGATCAAAGGGTCCTCGGACCCTTTGCGGGTTTGGGCAGAGCCCATGCTTGCTTCCTGACCTGACCGGCGGCCACGTCGTGGTCGTCGGCGCCGGCGCCGCGGGCCTGGCAGCCTCCGCCGCCCTGCGCGCTGCTGGCGCCTCCGTGACCCTGATCGAGGCCGGCGCCCGCTGCGGCGGCCGTGCCCGCACCGAGCGCCCCGCGGCCCTGGCCGGCGCCGCCTTCGACCACGGCGCGTCCTGGCTGCACGACGCCGGGCGCAACCCGCTGGCCGACCTGGCCCGCGCCGGGGGGCACGTTCTGCTCGACGCCCCGGAGATGCACACCGCGCGCCTGTTCGTGGACGCGCGCCCCGCCACGCCCGGCGAGCACGACGCCTACGCCGGCGCGGAGGCACGGTGGAGCGCCGCCGTGCTGGAGCGGCTCGCCCGGCTCGACCCGGGCGCGGACACGACGCTGGCGGATGCGGGCGGTGCGCTCGGGGACGACCCGTGGCGCGCGACCCTGGAGGCGTGGGAGGGCGCGGTGATCGCCGCGGCCGACGCGGACGTGCTGTCCGTGCGCGACTGGCACCGCAACGCGCTGGGCGGCGCCAACCTGCGTGCGGCCGGCGGCCTGGGCGACCTGCTGCTCGCGACCCACGCCGCGGAGGCGGCCCGCGCACGGCTGCGCACGCCCGCGACACGCGTCGACTGGGGCGGGCCGGGCGTGCGGGTCGAGACGCCCGCCGGCACGATCCGGGCCGACGCCTGCATCGTCACCGTGTCGACCGGCGTGCTGCGCGCGGGCGCGATCCGCTTCCACCCGGCGCTGCCGCCCGCCACGCGCGACGCGATCGGCGACCTGCCGATGGGCCTGCTGAGCAAGGTCGCCCTGCGCGCCGCCGGCCCGGACCGTCTCGGCCTGCCCGACAGCTGCACGCTGGAGCGCCGCTTCCGGCCCGGCGAGGCCGGCATGGTGGCGCAGGCTTGGCCCGACGGCGCCGCGCACCTGATCGGCTTCGTCGGCGGGCGCGCGGCGTGGGACTTGGCCGGAGCCCCGCCCGGGACCGCCACGGCGTATGCGCGCGAGCAGCTCCGCCTTGCGCTCGGTGCGGGCGCGGGGCGGACGTTCGCGCCGGAGGCGGTCGAGACCACCTGGGGGAGCGACCCGCTGTTCCTCGGCGCCTACGCCTACGCGCCGCCCGGGCAGCACGCGCAGCGCGAGGCGCTGGGGCGGCCGATCGGCGGGGGGCGCCTGGTGTTCGCCGGCGAGGCGGTGCGCGACGACGGACTCGCGGGCACGGTAGGGGGCGCGATCCTGAGCGGGCGGGCGGCGGCGGGGCTGCTGGCGAGGTAGGCTGGAGCGGTAGGACAAGCGGCATCCTGAGACAAGACGCCCGGTTCTGGTTCGACTTGAACGCTCGGTCTCTACTGGCGCAGGTCCGGGAAATACTGGACTTGGTGTCCGTCGCACGATGCGGCCACGCAGAGCGGCCAGTCAGCCGAAAGCAGGACCGTATCCGGGCCGAGAGCACACAGGATGGCAGCATCGGTGAGACCGAGCGAAGTGTACTCACCGCGTCGCGCGGCCGTGACGGAGGCGACGTAGCGTTCACCGGTTCCGGCGAGGACCCCGAGAAACGTCAGGCATGTCTCCTTCCGCTCACCGTCAAAATAGCCCAGCAGGTTCGACGCTTCCGTGAGAGTGTTGGGAAGAAGGACTATTTCGGTAAAAAGACTCAGGTATGTCGCGATCAGCTCGAAGTCACTTGGACGGTATTCCTTTACCCGCTTGGCAACTCCAAGAAGCCTTGGGTCCATGTGTCCGATGACGAACACGACGATCATGTTCGCATCGAGGATCAGCTTCGGCGCCTCGGATCAATCGTCCTTCCTGTTGGTGATCGACAGACCTCTGGGCCCGTGCACGTTGACCTTCACGATCTTGTAGGTACGAGCAGGTCGTGCCGCAGCCGCGAGAGCAGCCATCTGAAGGAAGCTGTTGTTCTCCGCCGGGTGTTGCCACCTGCGATTGAAGCCGAAAGTGACGTTCCATTCTCCGGCCTCGGGACGGACGGGAACCACTTCCTCAAGCCCCAGGTTCTCGATGGCCTCGCCCTGGAATGCCTGAAGGAGGAACGCCTTCGCCACACCGATGGCGGCGGTCACATCGTCTGGCTTCTCGGCCTCGGTGTCGCTCATGGCGAGCCCCTGTTGTCTTGCTGCCCAGCCAGTGAAGCAGAGCGGAACCTGTCGCTCAATGCGGTGGGTTCCCGCGGGCCGATCATCCGGTGTAAGGGGGTCCCCCATGACACGGTACGTCTTCATCACCGGTGGCGTGGTATCCTCGCTCGGCAAGGGGCTCGCTTCGGCCGCCCTGGCCGCCCTCCTGCAGGCCCGCGGCTACCGCGTGCGGCTGCGCAAGCTCGACCCCTACCTCAACGTCGACCCCGGGACGATGAGCCCGTACCAGCACGGCGAGGTGTTCGTCACCGACGACGGCGCCGAGACCGACCTCGACCTGGGGCACTACGAGCGCTTCACCGGCGTGCACGCCACGAAGTCCGACAACGCCACGACCGGGCGCATCTACTCCGAGGTGATCGCCCGCGAGCGCCGCGGCGACTACCTCGGCGCCACGGTGCAGGTGATCCCGCACATCACCGACGCCATCAAGGACGCCATCACCCGCGACACCGACGACCTCGACTTCGCGCTGATCGAGATCGGCGGCACCGTCGGCGACATCGAGAGCCTGCCGTTCCTGGAGGCCATCCGCCAGCTGCACAACGACCTCGGGCCGCAGCGCACGATGTTCGTCCACCTGACGCTCGTGCCGTGGATCCCGACCGCGGGCGAGCTGAAGACCAAGCCGACGCAGCACTCCGTCAAGGAGCTGCTGAGCCTGGGCATCCAGCCGCAGATGCTGCTGTGCCGCTGCGACCGCCCAATCCCCGACAACGAGCGGCGCAAGATCGCGAACTTCTGCAACGTGCGCCCGGAGGCGGTGATCGCCGCGCTCGACGTCGACACGATCTACGCCGTGCCGATCGCCTACAGCGCCGAGGGCATGGACCGCGAGGTGCTGCGCCACTTCGCCCTGCCCCACGAGGCGGCGCCGGACCTGTCGCGCTGGCAGCGCATCGTCGACACCGTGCGCGCGCCCGAGGGCGAGGTCCGCATCGCGGTGGTCGGCAAGTACACGAACCTGCTCGACAGCTACAAGTCGCTGGCCGAGGCGCTGGCCCACGGCGGCATCGCAAACCGCGTGCGCGTGCGCCTGGACTGGGTCGACGCCGAGGTGTTCGAGCAGCCCGGCGCCGTCGGGCGGCTGGAGGACGTGCACGGCATCCTGGTGCCCGGCGGCTTCGGCGAGCGCGGCACGGAGGGCAAGATAGAGGCCGTCCGCTTCGCCCGCGAGCGCCGCGTGCCGTTCCTGGGCATCTGCTTCGGCATGCAGATGGCCGTGATCGAGGCCGCCCGCCACCAGGCCGGCCTGCCCGACGCCTCGTCGACCGAGTTCGGCCCCACCGACACCCCGGTCGTCGGCCTGCTCACCGAGTGGGCGCGCGGCAACGAGATCGAGCGGCGCGCGGCCTCCGGCGAGCTGGGCGGCACCATGCGCGTCGGCGCCTACCCCGCGACGCTGGCGCCGGACTCGCTCGCCGCCACGCTCTACGGCGCCACCGAGATCGAGGAGCGCCACCGCCACCGCTTCGAGGTCAACGTCCACTACCGCGACGCCCTGGAGGCCGCAGGCCTGCGCTTCTCCGGCCTGTCGCCCGACGGCGTGCTGCCCGAGATCGTCGAGCGCGCCGACCACCCGTGGTTCATCGGCGTCCAGTACCACCCCGAGCTGAAGAGCAAGCCGTTCGACCCGCACCCGCTGTTCGCAGGCTTCATCGAGGCGGCGGTTCGGCAGGCGCGGCTGGTGTGACGGAAGGCAGGCAAGGTCGAGGCTCCGCCTCGAGCTCCGCCAAAGGCTCGCCTTTGGAATCCTCTTCTTAGGGAAGAGGGTTCCGGAGCCCCGGCTTCAGGCGGGCAGGGCTACCCGTTCTCCCGCGGCTCCGGCGACCGGTAGTCGCGGATGTCGCGCGCGCCCAGCATCGCCACCGCGCTGGCGACCAGGACCAGCGCCCCGCCGCCCAGCGCCGGACGTGTGCCCACGGCCTGCGCGACCGGGCCGCAGGCCGCGAAGCCGATCGGCGCCAGGCCCTGCGCGACCAGGCCGACCACGGAGCTGACACGCGAGATCACCGCCTCCGGCACGCTCTCCTGGATCGCGGTGTGGATCAGGACGTTGAGCACCGCGGCCCCAGGCCCAGCACCACGCCCCCGCCGGCGACGGCCAGGGCCGGCGCCCCGGCCGCGAGCAGGGCGACCGGCAGCGCCACCAGCAGCGCCGCGCCCTCCACCACGACCAGCGGCCGTCGTGGCCGCCAGCGGAGCAGCAGCAGGCCGCCGCAGACCCCGCCGGCGCCGCTCGCGGAGATCACCAGGCCCCAGGCCTGCACGCCGCCCGGGGCGGCCGCGAACGAGGCGGCGCCGAGCACGATGAAGGCGGGGAAGGTCACCAGGTTCAGCAGCCCGAACTGCACCGTGATCAGCCCCAGCCAGCGGTGCCGGCGGAACTCGCCCCAGCCCTCGCGCAGCTCGGCGGCGAAGGAGGATCGCGCCACGGCGGGTGCCGCATCCGGCGGCGCGTGGTCCGGGTGCTGCATGAGCGACAGCAGGCAGGCGCTGAGCCCGTAGGAGGCCGCGTCCAGGCCGAACGCCAGCGACGCGCCGCCCGTCGCCACGATCAGGCCGCCCAGCGACGGGCCGACCACGGTGGTCAGCGAGCCGACCAGGCTGATCAGGCTGTTGGCCTGCGCGATGTGCGCCGGCCCGGCCGCCTGCGGCACGAGCCCGCTCTCCGCCGGGCCGTAAAAGGCGTTGCCCACCCCGCCGCAGCCGGCGAGCGCCATCAGGGCGGCCAGCGGCGGGTGCCCGCGCAGCAGCAGGAGTGCCAGCGCGCCCTGGCTGGCGAGGCGCAGCAGGTCCGCGCCCACCATGACGGCGCGCCTCGGCCAGCGGTCCCCCGCGACGCCGCCGGCCAGCAGCAGGACGATCGTGGGCGCGGCCTGGGCGGCGATGACCACGCCGGCGGCGGACGCGGAGTAGCCTTTCGCGAGGAGCGCGAAGACCAGCACCACGGACGTCATGGCCGAGCCCAGCGTGGACACGCTGGTGGCGGCGAACAGCAGGGCGAAGCCGGGCCGGCGCAGCACCGCGAACCGGTCCGCGACGGACACGGCGGCGGGCGTGGCGGGGGCGGGTGGAGCGGAGGCCGGCATTGCGCTAGCCTCGCATGATGCCCGCAGGCCGTCCCCGCCTTTCGCCCGCCGTTCGCGCGCCCAGGCGCGCATGAGGAGGACCGCCATGGCCAGCCTGCTCTCCGGCGCCCTGCTGACCGCCTGCTCCGTCGTCGGCGTGCGCTCCGGCACCGAGCAGCCGCGCTACGACGTGGTGGCGCATCTGGCCGACGGGGTGGAGGTGCGCCGCTACGCCCCGCGCCTGGCCGCGGAGACCACTGTGGACGGCACGGAATACGCGGCCCGCAGCACCGGCTTCCGGCGCGTCGCCGGCTACATCTTCGGGGGCAACAGCGGCCGCGCCCGCATCGCGATGACCGCGCCCGTCGCCGTGGCCCCCGCCGGCGGCGGCGAGCGGATCGCCATGACCGCGCCCGTGTCCCAGCTCCGCGACGCCGACGGGCGCTGGACCATCCGGTTCTTCCTGCCGGCCGGGCTGTCCGAGGCCGACGCGCCCACGCCCGACGACGCCCGCGTGCGCGTCGTCGCGGTGCCCGCGGAGACCATGGGCGTGCTGCGCTACACCGGCTCGATCTCCGCCGACGCCGTGGCCCGCGCCCGGGCACGCCTGGCTGCAGGCCTGTCGGGCAGCGCCTGGACGCCCCGGGGCGAGCCCGTCTCCTGGTTCTACGACCCGCCCTGGACCCTGCCGCCGCTGCGCCGCAACGAGGCCGCGGTCCCCGTCGCCCCATCTGCCGCCCCGGAGCCTTCGCCATGACCGACACCACGGGCGCCCCCGCCCACGCCGTCACCGTCGGCCCCGACGCGGCCCGCGTGACCTTCGGCAACGACCGGCCCTTCGTGCTGATCTCCGGCCCCTGCCAGATCGAGAGCGAGGCCCACGCCACCGAGGTCGCCTCCGCGCTGAAGGAGATGGCGTCGTCGCTCGGCATCCCGCTCGTCTTCAAGAGCAGCTACGACAAGGCCAACCGCACCAGCGGCGCCGCCGCGCGCGGCGTCGGGCTGTCGCGCGGCCTGGAGATCCTCGCGCGCATCCGCGAGCGCCTGGCCATCCCCGTGCTGACCGACGTCCACGAGGCCGCCCACTGCGCCCCCGTCGCCGCCGCCGTCGACATCCTGCAGATCCCCGCCTTCCTGTGCCGCCAGACCGACCTGCTCGTGGCCGCCGGCGAGACCGGCGCCGCGATCAACGTCAAGAAGGGCCAGTTCCTGGCGCCCTGGGACATGGCCAACGTCGCGGCCAAGATCGCGGCCACCGGCAACACCCGCGTCCTGCTCACCGAGCGCGGCGCCTCCTTCGGCTACAACACCCTGGTCAGCGACATGCGCGCGCTGCCCATCCTCGCGCGCACCGGATGCCCCGTGGTGTTCGACGCCACCCACTCCGTCCAGCAGCCCGGCGGCCTCGGCGGCGCGTCCGGCGGCCAGCGCGAGTTCGCCCCCGTGCTCGCCCGCGCGGCACTCGCCGTGGGCGTCGCCGCCCTGTTCATCGAGGCCCACCCCGACCCGGACCACGCGCCGAGCGACGGGCCGACCATGATCGCGCTGCACGACATGCCGGCGCTGCTGCGGCGGCTCGCGCTGTTCGACGCGGTCGCGAAGGGGTAGCGGGACAAGGCCAGGGCGCTGCCCTGGACCGGCGTACGATGGAGTTTTGCCGGTCGGGAAGGGCGTCGATCGTGTCCGGTCGCGCCGGGAAGCAGGGAACGGGCGGCATCGCGCAGGCCGCGACGGCCACGCTAGCGGGGGTCGGCGGCGTCCACCCGGCCCGCCATCGCCTCGCGGTTGCGGCGGGTCCAGAGCAGCTCGTAGCCTGCGACCAGCAGGACGATGACGGGGCGTTTCTCGCTGCAGCCGATCATCGAGCTCGAGACGAAGGTCTCGGTCAGGCGCAGTATCCTCAATGCGATATCGAAGTCTCGCTCGTCGCAGGCCCGCTGCGAGAGCTGTATCATCAGTTTGGCCAGCTTCCTTTTCTGAAAGGAGGTGGTCACCACGGTCATGAGATAGGCCTCCTGAACAAGAAGTGCACGCGGCTCATGGAAAAGACCTGTGTCACTGGGACACTGGAGCGGACGGCTCTGCCGCCGGCACGTCGCTGAAGATCTCGCTGAGGGTCACGCCAAGCGTCTGGGAAATCTTGAACAGGAGCAGGGACGGTATCTTCCTGACGCCAGCCTCGTACTCCGCCAGCATGTCGGCAGAAGTTCCGGTCAGCGTGGCCAGTGTCTCGAAGGAGATGCCCTTCGTTTCGCGGACATCAACGATCCTCCTGCTGAGAAAGAGATCGATCCTGCCCACTTCACTGGCATGGCGGTGGCTCTGCTGAGGCTTGTCCATCAAGAAGACTCTCCTGTCGGATCCTGAATGCCTTCGGTGACGCGCCATGCGGAAACCAGCGACATTGCGGGGAGACTGCCTCATGACGCGCAAGAAACGGCTTAACTGTGTTAGCTTCCGCTTTTTGAGAGGCCGCGGGCGCCACCTGGCCTCGCCGGCCCCGCCCCCGCACCCGGGAGTCCGTCGATGCGCCTCGTCCTGATCGCGCTCAGCCTGGTCGCCGTCCTCGCACGCCCCGCCCGCGCGGAGGAGGGCCCCGACGCGCGCGAGGTCCGGCGCGTCATCGCGGCCCAGATCGACGCCTTCGCCCGCGACGACGCCGACGCCGCGTTCGGCTTCGCGGCACCGCCCATCCGCGCCCGCTTCGGCACCGCCGCGCGCTTCCTCGACGCGGTGCGCCTGGCCTACCCCGTCCTGGTCCGCCCCCGCTCCGTCGCCTTCTCCGGCCTGCGCCAGGCGGGGGAAGGCCTGGTGCAGAAGGTCGAGGTCGTCGGCGCGGACGGCCGGGGCGCGCTGGCGTCCTACGACATGGAGCACGAGCCCGACGGACGCTGGCTGATCGCCGGGTGCAGCCTCGGCCGCAGCGAGCGCCTGGAGCTCTGAGTGGCGCGGGGCAGGGGGGAGCCGCCCGACGCCGGCTTCCGGGAGCCGGGCGCGCGCCGCTCCGCTTCCCGCCACCCCCGCACGATGTTACGCCTGTGGCCCAGACGTTCCGGAGCACCCCGACATGGCCGCCATCGCCGACATCATCGCCCGCGAGATCCTCGACAGCCGTGGCAATCCCACGGTCGAGGTCGACGTCCTGCTGGAGTCCGGCGCGGTCGGCCGCGCCGCCGTGCCGTCCGGCGCGTCGACCGGCGCCCACGAGGCCCACGAGCGGCGCGACGGCGACAAGTCGCGCTACGGCGGCAAGGGCGTGCTCGAGGCGTGCGCCGCCATCGAGGGCGAGATCCTCGACGCGCTCAACGGCATGGAGGCGACCGAGCAGCTCACGCTCGACCAGATCCTGATCGACCTCGACGGCACGCCGAACAAGGCCCGCCTCGGCGCCAACGCCATCCTTGCCGTCTCGCTGGGCGTGGCAAAGGCCGCCGCCGCCGACGCCGGCACGCCGCTGTACCGTTACGTCGGCGGCGCGTTTGCCCGCGTGCTGCCGGTGCCGATGATGAACATCGTCAACGGCGGCCAGCACGCCGACAACCCGATCGACATCCAGGAGTTCATGATCCAGCCGGTGTCCGCCGGCACGATCGCCGACGCCGTGCGCATGGGCGCCGAGGTGTTCGCGCAGCTCAAGAAGGGCCTTTCGGAGGCCGGCCACAACACCAACGTCGGCGACGAGGGCGGCTTCGCCCCCGGCCTGCGCTCGGCCGAGGAGGCGCTGACCTTCATCTCGCGCGCCGTGGAGAAGGCCGGCTACCGCCCGGGCGAGGATATGACCTTCGCGCTCGACTGCGCCGCCACCGAGTTCTACCGCGACGGCCGCTACGAGCTGGCGGGCGAGGGGAAGTCGCTCGACGCTGGCGGCATGGTCGACTACTTGGCGGCGCTCGCCGATCGTTTCCCGATCGTGTCGATCGAGGACGGCCTGGCCGAGGACGACTGGGAAGGCTGGAAGCACCTGACCGACGTGCTGGGCGACCGGCTGACGCTGGTGGGCGACGACCTGTTCGTGACCAACCCGGAGCGCCTGTCGCGCGGCATCGAGGACGGCATCGCCAACGCCATCCTGGTCAAGGTCAACCAGATCGGCACGCTGTCCGAGACCCTGGAGGCCGTGGAGATGGCGCACCGCGCGGGCTACGCCGCGGTGATGAGCCACCGCTCCGGCGAGACCGAGGACAGCACGATCGCCGACCTGGCCGTGGCCACGAACTGCGGGCAGATCAAGACGGGCAGCCTGTCGCGCTCGGACCGCACCGCGAAGTACAACCAGCTGATCCGCATCGAGGGCGAGCTCGGCCCGGCAGCGCGCTACGCCGGGCGCACGATCCTGCGGGGTTGAAGAAAGGTCGAGGCTCTGCCTCGAGCTCCGCCAAAGGCTCGCCTTTGGAAACCTATACTTAAGTGTGCCGGTCCAGGGGCGCTGCCCCTGGCGGGTCCAGGGCAGCGCCCTGGCCTTGCTTTCTCCCGAAGTTCCCGCACGGATGCGTGAGTTGGCGCGCAAACTCCTGTAGGATGCCGCGACGGATCGACGGGGAGGGCGGGATGCAGCTGGGCCGCATGCTGAGGCGACGCGCGAAGGAGGCGGTGCCGCCGCTGCTGTTCCTGTCGCTGGTCGGCTACTTCGGATGGCAGGCGACGCGCGGCGACCACGGGCTGCGCGCCCACGCGGTGCGCGAGCAGCAGCTTGCGACCGTGCAGGGCGAGCTGGTGCAGGCGACCGCCGAGCAGGAGGCCTGGGAGCGCCGGGTCGCGGCGCTGCGCACGGCGCGCCTGGACCCGGACCTGCTCGACGAGCGGGCGCGCGCGATGCTGAACCGCGCCGATCCCACGGAGATCGTCGTGCCCTACGAGCAGGGCCACAAGCTTTTCTGACGGCACAGACCTGCCCGGGCCGCGCGGCGCCCGGCGTTTAGTTGCTGCGCTGCGGGGTTCGCGGCGTGGCGGGCGTCGCGGACCGCCCGGGCCGCATCCCACATCGTTCGCGCGGCCCTGGGTTCGGTCGCGCAACGTGTTCTGCTGCACTGCAGCACGTTGATTCTCCCGGATTCTGCGGCTTGTCGCGGGGCGACCCCCGGCGTTAGCTGTCCCGCACAGGGACCACGCCCAGGGGATGACGCCGATGCCGATGGACAGCCCGCAGACGCCGCCGCGCGCCGACGAGTCCGGCGCGGCCGAACCCCTGGCGGCCGGAGCCGCTCCCGCCGCGGCGCCCGGCAACGTCGCGATGGACCGCGACGGCCTGCGCCGGGCATACCGCGACATGCTGCTGATCCGCCGCTTCGAGGAGCGCGCCGGGCAGCTGTACGGCATGGGGCTGATCGGCGGGTTCTGCCACCTCTACATCGGGCAGGAGGCCGTCGTCGTGGGCGTGCAGTCCGCGCTCAAGCCGGGCGACCAGGTGATCACCTCGTATCGCGACCACGGGCACATGCTGGCCACCGGCATGGAGGCGCGCGGCGTGATGGCGGAGCTGACCGGGCGCTCGGGCGGCTACTCGCGCGGCAAGGGCGGCTCGATGCACATGTTCTCGCGCGAGAAGAACTTCTTCGGCGGCCACGGCATCGTCGGCGCCCAGGTGGCGCTCGGCACGGGGCTCGCGTTCAGCAACTGGTATCGCGGCGACGACCTGGTCTCGATCGCCTACATGGGCGACGGCGCGTCCAGCCAGGGGCAGGTGTACGAGAGCTTCAACCTCGCCGCCCTGATGAAGCTGCCGTGCATCTACGTGATCGAGAACAACCGCTACGGCATGGGCACCGACGTCAGCCGCTCGTCGGCGTCGCACGACCTGTCGCGCAACGGCGCGCCGTGGGGCATCCCGGGCCGCCAGGTCGACGGCATGGACGTGCTGGCCGTGCGCGCGGCGGCCGACGCCGCGGTGGCGCACTGCCGGAGTGGGCAGGGGCCGTACCTGCTGGAGATGCAGACGTACCGCTACCGCGGGCACTCGATGTCCGACCCGGCCAAGTACCGCACGCGCGACGAGGTGCAGAGGATGCGCACCGAGCACGACTGCATCGAGTCCGCGCGCCGCCACCTGGTCGACTGGGGCGAGGAGGAGGGCGCGCTGAAGTCCATCGAGGACGAGGTCAAGCGCATCGTCGCCGAGGCCGCCGAGTTCGCCCAGGCGAGCCCCGAGCCCGACGCGTCCGAGCTGTGGACCGACATCCTGATCGACGCGGACGGCACCCGGCCGGTGCGCGCGCCCACCGGCGGCGCGGGAGCCGCGTCGTGAGCGTCCAGATCCTGATGCCCGCGCTCAGCCCGACGATGACCGAGGGCAAGCTGTCGCGCTGGCTGGTCAAGGTCGGCGACGAGGTGTCCGCGGGCGACGTGGTCGCAGAGATCGAGACCGACAAGGCGACCATGGAGGTCGAGGCTGTCGACGAGGGCCGGCTCGCCGCGATCCTGGTCGAGGAGGGCACCGACGGGGTTGCGGTCAACACGCCGATCGCGACGCTGGCCGCCGAGGGGGAGAGCGCCGCGGCGCCGGAGCCGAAGGCCGCCGCCGCTCCGGAGCCGAGGCCCGAGGCGGCGGCCCGGGCCGCCGCGGAGCCGGCCGCGCCCGCCGCAGCACCCGCCGCGGAGAAGGAGTGGGGTGCGACGAGCGCCATCACCGTGCGCCAGGCGCTGCGCGACGCGATGGCGGCCGAGCTGCGCGCGGACCCGACCGTGTTCCTGCTCGGCGAGGAGGTCGCGCAGTACCAGGGCGCCTACAAGATCAGCCAGGGCCTGCTCGAGGAGTTTGGCGAGCGGCGCATCATCGACACGCCGATCACCGAGCACGGCTTCACCGGCATGGCCGTGGGCGCCGCGATGAATGGCCTGCGCCCGATCGTCGAGTTCATGACGTTCAACTTCGCCATGCAGGCGATCGACCACATCATCAACTCCGCGGCCAAGACGCTCTACATGTCCGGCGGCCAGATGGGCTGCCCGATCACCTTCCGCGGCCCGAACGGCGCCGCCTCGCGCGTCGGCGCCCAGCACAGCCAGGACTACGCGAGCTGGTACGCGCACTGCCCCGGCCTCAAGGTCGTGGCGCCGTACTCGGCGGCCGACGCCAAGGGCCTGCTGCGCGCGGCGATCCGCGACCCGAACCCCGTGATCTTCCTCGAGAACGAGATGCTCTACGGCCAGAGCTTCGAGTGCCCCACCGACGAGGACTTCGTCCTCCCCATCGGGCGGGCGAAGATCGAGCGCGAGGGCACCGACGTCACCCTGGTCGCGTACTCGATCATGGTCGGCGTGGCGCTCAAGGCGGCCGAGGAGCTCGCCGGGCACGGCATCAGCGCCGAGGTGATCAACCTGCGCACGCTGCGGCCGCTCGACACCGAGACGATCGTGCGCAGCGTGAGGAAGACCAGCCGCGTGGTCTCCGTCGAGGAGGGCTGGCCGTACGCCGGCATCGGCGCCGAGATCTGCACGCTGTGCGTCGAGCAGGCGTTCGACTGGCTCGACGCGCCGCCGGCCCGCGTCGCCGGCCTCGACGTGCCGCTGCCGTACGCGGCGAACCTGGAGCAGCTCGCGCTGCCGCAGCCGGGCTGGGTGGTCGACGCCGTGCGGAAGCTGTTCTGATGCCCACGAACATCCTGATGCCCGCGCTCAGCCCGACCATGACGGAGGGCACGCTGGCCCGCTGGCTGGTCAAGGAGGGCGACGCCATCGCCGCCGGCGACGTGATCGCCGAGATCGAGACCGACAAGGCGACCATGGAGGTCGAGGCCGTCGACGAGGGCACGCTCGGCCGCATCCTCGTGCCCGACGGTACCGAGGGAGTCGCCGTCAACGCGCCCATCGGCACGATCCTCGCAGACGGCGAGAGCGCCGGCGATCCGGTGGCCCCTGCCGCCGCGACCGCCGAGACCGCCGGGAGCGGGGGCTACGGTGCGGTCGCCGAGCAGCCCGCGGTCGGCGCGCCCGCCCCCGCGTCCCCGGTCCCCGTGCAGGGCGCGGCGCCGTCGCACGCGGCCCCTGCGTCCCCGTCCGGCCGCGTCGTGGCCTCGCCCCTGGCCCGCCGCATCGCCGCGCAGGACGGGCTGGACCTCGCGGGCGTGCGCGGCACCGGCCCCAACGGCCGCATCGTCCGCCGCGACGTCGAGGCCGCCCGCACCGCAGCGCCCGCCACGGCACAGGCCGCCGCGAAGCCCGGCGCGCCCCAGGCTGCGGCCGCGGCGCCGCCCACGTCCGCCACGGCCGTCCCCGGGCCCACCGCGCTGACCGGCGCGGCCCCCGAGACCGTGGCCGCGCCGACCCCGCCGTCGCGCCCGGCCCCCGTCGCGATCACCGCGGCCCACCAGCGCCTGCCCAACTCCAACATCCGGCGCACGATCGCCCGCCGCCTGTCCGAGTCCAAGCAGTTCACGCCCCACTTCTACTGCTCGATCGACGTGGAGCTGGACGCGCTCCTCGACCTGCGCG
>JBPBQS010000325.1:0-19737 GCA_050920955.1 Janthinobacterium lividum
ATTCGTTTCTCAGGCATGTGCGACGTTCCCTTGCTACGCGGTCCGCGGCGAATGATCTGTGTCACCCTGTGTGCGGTAAGCGGACACTATCGGTTTTGGCGGCGTTGGCATGACGAACTTGCGGTTTCCGGGCTTCGCCGGTGCATTTGTCGGACAATTGTAGCAGGAGAGTGACACTTCGCCCCGGCGTCGTTGCGCGCGCGACACGGTTGCGCAGGTTACGCGCCGGCGCGGGCCATCTCAGTGCGGGGCCGTGTCGGTGGTGGCGGGGCGGCTGCGGGACTTGAGCACGCTCATGGAGCCGGGCGTCGCCTTGAAGGTTTCGCGCGGCTTGGCCGCGTTCGCCACGGGCGAGGGGAAGTGCACCAGCCGCCAGACGATGTAGGCCGACTCGAGCGCCAGCACGGCGGCCACGAACACGAACAGGTTGGCGGCGTCGTGCGCCATCGCCAGCGCGCCGGCGATCGGGCCGAGCACGGTGCCGGCCGCGAAGGTGAGCAGCAGCTCGCTCGCCGTCTCCGCGAAGGAGCGCTCGCGGATGCGGTCGTTCACGAACGCCACGCACAGGCCGTAGAGCGGGTACTGCGCGAAGCCGAACGCCGAGACCGTCAGCATCAGCCAGCCCGGCGAGAGCGTGGCGCCGCGCAGCACCAGCACCGCGCAGGCCGCGATCGCCAGCGCGGACAGGCCGAGCAGCAGGAAGCGGCGGTCCATGCGGTCCGACAGGCGCCCCGCCGGGTAGTACGACAGCGCGCCGCCCAGCACGGTGCCCGCGAGCATCAGCGCGACCTGGTGGGTCGACAGGCCCATCGCCAGGCCGAAGGTCGGGCCGAGGCCGCCGACCGCGCCGCTGACCAGCCCCGCCGCGAAGCAGCCCGACACGCCCGACGGCGAGATCGCGAACAGCTCGCCGAGGTGGATCGAGAACGGGCGCGTGGGCTTGGGCACCGGCGAGCGGGTGAGCGCCACGGGGACGATCGACATCACCACGGCCGCGACCATGACCACGAACGGCATCGGGCCGCGCGGGTCGAGCCGCGTGAAGCTCAGCGTGCCGGCCAGCGAGGCCACGAGGTTCGCGGTCATGTAGGCCGCGAAGATGCCGCCGCGCGCCGAGCGGGTGGCGCGCTCGTTGAGCCAGCTCTCGATGATCAGCGCGAGGCCGCCGTAGCAGAAGCCGATCACCACGCGCAGCGCGATCCACGCCGGCGGCTGCTGCAGCGGCAGCATCAGCAGCGCCGTCGACCCGCTCAGCGCCGCCAGCGCCGCGAAGGTGCGCACGTGGCCCACCGCCGTGACCAGGCGCCCCACGCTGAGGCAGGCAAGCATGAAGCCCACCGACCAGCCCGACGACAGCAGGCCCACGCGCGCCATCGACGCGCCGTCGAGCTGCAGGCGGATCGGCAGCAGCACGCCCTGCAGGTTGGTGCCGAACACCAGCAGCACGACGCTGCACAGCAGGGCGGTCACGGAGAGCAGCGGCGAGTGCGCCGCGCGCTCGCGGCCGCCGGACATCATCGGGCCGAACTCGTCCATGCCGCCTCCACTGCGCCGCGCCGGCAAGAAAGGTCGGGCCCTGCCCGAACCCGCCAGGGCGAGCCGCCCTGGACTGGCCTTACTTAGGGGATGCGTTCCAAGGGCGCAGCCTTTGGCGGAGCTCGAGGCGGAGCCTCGACCTTGCCTGCTACGCCCTGCGGTAGAGCGCCCGGTACTCCGCGTGCCGCGACGCGTAGGCCGCCGCGAGCGCGGGGTCGGGGTCGATGGTTTCGGTGCGTGCGGGCGGGGTGCACAGCGCGTGCGGGTCCTCGCCGGTGGCGGCCATGCGGGCGAGGCGGGCCGCGCCGAACGCGCCGCCGTGCTCGCCGTCGGCCAGGCGGTGCAGCGGCACGCCGAGCACGGAGGCGATGATCGAGACCCACAGGCGCGAGCGCGAGCCGCCGCCGATCACGTCGGCCGAGGCGATCGTGGTGCCGGACGCGGACAGGGCGTCGAGGCAGTCGCGCAGGGAGAACGCCACGCCCTCCAGCACGGCCTGCGTGAGCGCGGCGCGGCCGGTGTCGAGGGAGAGGCCGGCGAAGGCGCCGCGGACCGCGCCGTCGTTGTGGGGGGTGCGCTCGCCGCCGAGGTAGGGGAGGAAGAGCGTGGGGCTGGGGGCGTGCACGCGCTCGCCGATCTCGTCGAGGAGGGCCTGCTCGGGGGCGCCGGCGACGCCGGACCACCAGGCGAGGGAGGCGGCGGCGGACAGGGTCACGCCCATCTGGTGCCACAGGCCGGGGAGCGCGTGGCAGAACGCGTGCACGGCGGCCTCGGGGTAGGGGCGGAAGCGGTCGGTGGAGGCGAACAGCACGCCCGAGGTGCCGAGAGAGACGAAGGCGTCGCCCGGGCGGATCGCGCCCAGGCCGATCGCGCCGCCCGCGTTGTCGCCGGCGCCGCCGGCCAGGACCACGCGTCCCATGCCCCAGCGCGACGCCAGCCCGGGGAGCAGCATGCCGGCGGCCTCGCTGCCCTCGACCAGGCGCGGCATGGCGTCGCGCGACAGGCCGGTGGCGGCGAGCGCCTCGTCGGACCAGTCGCGCGCGGCCACGTCGAGCCACAGCGTGCCGGAGGCGTCCGACATCTCCTCGACGCGCTCGCCGGTGAGGCGGAACAGCAGCCAGGCCTTGGGCAGCAGCACGGTCGCGGTGCGCGCGAACACGTCCGGCTCGTGGGCGCGGACCCACAGCAGCTTGGGCGCGGTGAAGCCGGGCATCGCGATGTTGCCGCTCACCGCGCGCAGGTCGGGGAACGCGGTTTCCAGCGCGCGGCACTCGGCGGTGGCGCGGACGTCGTTCCACAGGATCGCGGGGCGGAGCACCTCGCCCGCCGCGTCGAGCAGGATCGCGCCGTGCATCTGGCCGGCGACGCCGATGCCGCGCACGGCGGCCAGGGCGGCGGGGTGGTCGCGATGCAGGGCGTCGATGGCGTCGAGGGTGGCGTCCCACCAGTCGGCGGGGTTCTGCTCGCTGTGGCCGGCGGCGGGGCGCTGGACGGTGAGCGGGCGCGACACGCTGGCGACCACGCGCTGGGCGTCGTCCACCAGGATGGCCTTGAGGGCGGAAGTGCCGAGGTCTAGGCCGAGGTACACCGGGCGGTCCTGTCGTGCGCTGGGGAGGAAGGCCAGGGCTCTGCCCTGGACCCGCCAGGGCGAGCCGCCCTGGACTGGCTTACCTTAAGGGATGGGGATCCAAGGACCCCAGGTCCTTGGCGGGTCCGGGCAGGGCCCGGCCTTGCTTCCTTACGCCGCGAGCGGGTGTCGGGCCAGCCGGGCGAAGGACTGTCCGTCCGCGCCGAACAGGTGGCACGCGGCGGAGTCCACGGCGAGGCGGACGCTCTGGTGCGCGCGTGTCGTGTCGCCACCGTCGCTCTGCACGGTCGCGGGCTCGCCGCCCTCGAGGACGAGGTGCAGCAGCGTCAGGCCGCCGAGGCGCTCGACCAGGCGGACGTCGCCGCGGAGCGGGCCGTCGGCGGCGACGCGCAGCGCCTCCGGGCGGATGCCGAGCGTGGCGGGGGCGCCGCGCGGGGCGGCGGCCGCGTCGGAGGCCACGGTGAGGCGCGTGCCGCCGGCGAGCTCGACCTCGACGCCGCCGGGGCCGGCCTGCGTCACGGTGGCGGGCAGCAGGTTCATGCGCGGCGAGCCGATGAAGCCGGCGACGAACAGGTTCGCGGGGTGGTGGTAGAGTTCGAGGGGGGTGCCGACCTGCTCGACGCGGCCGGCCTGCATCACGACGATCTTGCTGGCCATGGTCATGGCCTCGACCTGGTCGTGGGTGACGTAGATCATCGTCGCGGCCAGCTCCTCGTGCAGGCGCGACAGCTCGATGCGCATGTTGCCGCGCAGGGCGGCGTCGAGGTTGGACAGGGGCTCGTCGAACAGGAAGACCTTGGGGTTGCGCACGATGGCGCGGCCGATCGCGACGCGCTGGCGCTGACCGCCCGACATCTGGCCGGGCTTGCGGTCGAGGTAGGGGTCGAGCTGCAGGATGCGCGCGGCCTCGGCGACCTTGCGGTCGCGCTCGGCGCGGGGCACCCGGGCGAGGCGGAGCGCGAAGGCCATGTTCTCGCGCACCGTCATGTGCGGGTAGAGCGCGTAGGACTGGAACACCATCGCCAGGCCGCGGTCGGCAGGGCCCACCTCGTTGACGCGGCGGCCGTCGATGAGCAGCTCGCCGGAGGTGATCTCCTCCAGGCCCGCGATCATGCGCAGCAGGGTGGACTTGCCGCAGCCGGAGGGGCCGACGAAGACCACAAGCTCGCGGTCGGCGATGTCGAGGTCGACGCCCTTGATGACCTCGAGCGGGCCGTAGCTCTTGCGCAGGTCGCGCAGCGTCAGCGTCGCCATGGTGCGTCTCCGTGCGGACTGGGAACGAAGGCAAGGCCAGGGCTCTGCCCTGGACCCGCCAGGGCGAGCCGCCCTGGACCGGCACATGAAAAGGAAGCGCCTTCGGAATGTTTCCAAAGGCGAGCCTTTGGCGGAGTCCAGAGGCAGAGCCTCTGGCCTTGCTTGCCTGTCCGGCTCACTTCACCGCCCCGAACGTCAGGCCGCGGACGAGCTGGCGCTGGCTCAGCCAGCCGAACACGAGGATGGGGGCGACCGCCATGGTGGAGGCGGCGGAGAGCTTGGCGAAGAACAGGCCCTCGGGGGAGGAGAAGGAGGCGATGAAGGTGGTGAGCGGGGCGGCGGCCGAGGAGGTGAGGTTGAGGCTCCAGAACGCCTCGTTCCAGCACAGGATCAGCGACAGCAGGCCGGTGGAGGCGACGCCCGGCAGGGTCAGCGGCATGAGCAGGTACCACATCTCGCCGAAGGTGGTGGCGCCGTCCATGCGGCCGGCCTCCAGGATCTCGTGCGGCACGTCCTTGTAGAAGGTGAAGAGCATCCAGACCACGATCGGCAGGTTCATCAGCGCGTAGATGACAAGCAGGCCGGTGCGGGTGTCGAGCAGGTTGGTGGAGCGGAACAGCAGGTAGATCGGCACCAGCACGCCGACGGGGGGCAGCATCTTCGTCGACAGCATCCACAGCAGGGTGCCGCGCGTGCGCTTGGTCGGGTGGAACGCCATGGAGTAGGCGGCGGGGATGGCGAAGGCCAGCGCGAGGAGCGTGCCGCCGACGGAGATGATGACGCTGTTCAGCGCGAAGGAGAGGTAGTCGGCGCGGCCCAGGACCTCGGCGTAGGAGGCGAGGGTGGGCGCGAAAAGGATGCGCGGCGGCGTGGCGATGGCGTCGACCTCGGTCTTGAGGCTGGTGAGCACCATCCAGGCGATCGGGAAGAACAGGGCGAGGGCGACCGCCCAGCCGCCGACGGCGACCAGGGTACGGCTGAGGAGGCTGGCGCGCATGGGCTCAGACCTCCAGGCGGCGCGCGATGGAGCGCACCAGGAACAGGGCGACGACGTTGGCGAGCACGATCGCGACCACGCCGCCGGCCGACGCGCCGCCGATGTCGAACTGCAGCAGGGCGCGGGCGTAGATCAGGAAGGCGAGGTTGGTGGTGGCGTTGCCGGGGCCGCCCGAGGTGGTGACGTAGATCTCTGCGAACACGGTGAGCAGGAAGATCGTCTCGATCATGACGACGACGCTGATGGCGCGGCGCAGGTGCGGCAGCGTGATGAAGAAGAACTGCGCGATCACGCCGGCGCCGTCCATGCGCGCGGCCTCGCGCTGCTCGTGGTCGAGCGACTGCACGGCGGTGAGCAGGATCAGGATGGCGAAGGGCAGCCATTCCCAGGACACGATGGCGATCACCGAGCCCATCGGGTGGCTCGCGAACCAGTCGACGGGCTCGAGGCCGAGGGCGGTGGAGAGCGCGCCGAACACGCCGTAGATCGGGTGCATCAGCAGGTTCTTCCACACCAGCGCGGCGACGGTGGGCATGATGAAGAACGGCGAGATCGCGAGCAGGCGCGCGACCTTGTGGCCGGGGAAGGGCTGGTCGAACAGCACCGCGAGCAGGGTGCCGCCGCAGACGGTGATCGCCAGCACCGAGGCCACGAGCACCAGCGTGTTGATCAGGGAGGCCCAGAAGTCGGGGTCGGTGACGAGGAAGCGGTAGTTGTCGAGGCCGGCGAAGCCCTCGGTCGTGGGGTCGAGCAGGTTGTAGCGCAGCGCCGAGAACCACAGCGTCATCACCAGCGGCACGATCATCCAGGCGAGGAGGACCGCAACCGAGGGCACGACGAGGAAGGAGCCGGCCCTGCGCGCAGGCTTTGCCGCGGGCAGGGCCGCGGGCGTGGCGATGCGGGCGGGGGCCGTGTCCATGGCGCGGCGCTACTTCTTCGGGTAGCCGGCCTGGCGCATCGTGCGCTCGGTGGCCGACTGTGCCGCCTTGAGCGCCGCGTCGACCGTGCTCTGGCCGGTGAGCGTGGCCGCGATGGTCTGGCCGACCTGGGTGCCGATGCCCTGGAACTCGGGGATCGAGACGAACTGCGCGCCGGTGTAGGGGCGGGGCTCGCGGGTCTGGCCCTCGGCGTGGGAGTTCTCGATCGCGGACTCCACGAAGGCGGCGAAGGGCGCGACCTTCTTGTACTCGGGGCTGTCGTAGGTGGACTGGCGCGTGCCGGGCGGCACCGCGACCCAGCCGTTCTCCTTGGCGACCAGGTTCACGTAGTCCTTGGAGGTGGCCCAGGCGGCGAAGGTCTTTGCCGCCTCCTTCTGCTTGGAGGAGGCGGGGATGCCGAGGTTCCAGCTCCACAGCCAGGTCGGCGCGCCCGCGAAGCTGCCGGTCGGCGTCGGCGCGAAGCCCACCTTGTCGGACACGCTCGACTGCTTCCTGTCGTAGAGCAGCCCGCCGGCGACGGTGGCGTCGATCCACATGCCGCAGTGGCCGGAGCCGAACAGCGCGAGGGTCTCGTTGAAGCCGTTGGAGGTGGCGCCGGGCGGGCCGTCGGCCTTGAGGATGTCGTCGTACCAGGTGATGGCGTTGTGCCACTCGGGCGTGTCGATCGCGGTCTTCCAGCCGTCGGTGAACCACTGGCCGCCGAACGCATTCACCAGCGAGGTCACGAACGCCATGTTCTCGCCCCAGCCGGGCTTGCCACGCAGGCACATGCCGTAGGTCTGGCTCGACTTGTCGGTGATCTTGTCGGCGAAGCCGCGGATCTGCTCGTAAGTGGGGGCGGCCGGCATCTTCAGCCCGGCCTTCTCGAACAGGTCGGTGCGGTAGTAGGTCATCGCGCTCTCGGCGTAGAACGGCAGGCCGTACAGCTTGCCGCCCACGGTGAGGCCGTCGCGCACGGCGTGGAGCAGGTCGTCGGTGTCGTAGCCGGCGGGCAGGTTGTCCATCGGCTCGAGCCAGCCCTGCTTGCCCCAGATCGGCACCTCGTAGTTGCCGATGGTCATGACGTCGAACTGGCCGGCGTGGGTCGCGATGTCGGTGGTCACGCGCTGGCGCAGCACGTTCTCCTCCAGCACCACCCACTTGAGGTGGATGTCGGGGTGCAGCTTCTCGAACGCGGGGGAGAGCTTCTGCATCACCACCATGTCGCCGTTGTTCACGGTCGCGATCGTGATGGTGGAGTCCGCGAGCGCCGGCACCGCCAGGCAGAGCGCGGGAGTCAGGACGGACACGGCGAGCGCAGTGCGCAGGCCGCGGTGACGACAAATGGCGATGGCACGTCTCCCGAACGTGGCGGGCCGCTTGGCGCGGAGCCCTTGGTTGCGCGTACGCTGTCACCGCAGCGGGGCGGGGTCAACTCGTATCGGCCATGTTGCGGCGCAGCACGGCCGTTGCAGGGGCGGACCGGAATCCGGGGCGGCCCGAAGGAAGCAAGCATGGGCTCTGCCCAAACCCGCAAAGGGTCCGAGGACCCTTTGATCCCATCTCCTTAGGGAAGCCATCCAAGGGGCTTCCCTTGGCGGAGTTTGAGGCGGAGCCTCATGCTTGCTTCCTCAGAACCCAAGGCTGCGCGACGCGTCCGCCAGGGTCTGGCGGCTGCCGACGCGGTACAGCGACTCCAGCCAGTGCGAGACGGCGGCGACGAGGCGCTCGTCCTGGCCCAGCTCGCCGAACAGCGCGGTGATGCCGAGGAGGGGGCGCGGGTCGGCGCCGCCTTCGGCCGCCCTGGCGCGGAGCTGGTCGGCGAGGGGGTGGCGGATGTCGATGGGCTGGCCCTGCTCGTCCTCGCCCCGGACGCGGCGGAGCCAGGCGGCCAGGGCGAGGGCGAGCAGGTCCACGCTGCCGCCGGTGCGCAGGCGGTCGCGGATCGGGTCGACGAGGATGTTCAGCGGGGCGTCGGTGTTGACGCGCTCGACGGTGTCCTTGATCGCGGTGTTGGCGAAGCGCTCGATCAGGGTCGCCTTGTAGGCGGCGAGGTCGATGCCGGGGACGGCGGGCAGGGTGGGGCCGGTCTCGCGGTCCATCAGGGCGGCCATGTAGCGGGTCATCAGGGGCTCGGCCATCGCCTCGTCGATGGTGACGTAGCCGGCGAGGCGGCCGAGGCCGGAGACGGCCAGGTGGCTGGCGTTGAGCAGGCGCAGCTTCATGAACTCGTAGGGCGCCACGTCGTCGACGAACTGCGCGCCGACGCGCTCCCAGGCGGGGCGGCCGGACACGAAGCGGTCCTCGACCACCCACTGCGTGAAGGTCTCGCACACCACGGGCCAGCGGTCGGCGAGGCCGTGGTCCCTGGCCAGGGCGGCGATGTCGTCGAGCGAGGTCACGGGGGTGATGCGGTCGACCATCGTGGAGGGGAAGCCGGCGCCGGCCTCGATCCAGCGGGCGAGCGCGTGCTCGCCGCGCAGGCGGGCGAGGGCGAGCACGGCGTCGCGCAGCACGGTGCCGTTGTGCTGGATGTTGTCGCAGCTCAGCGCGGTGAAGGCCGGCGCGCCCGCGGCCATGCGGCGGCGCAGGGCCTCGACGACGATGCCGATGGCGCTGGACGGGCGCTCCGGGTGCGCGAGGTCGGCGCGGATCAGGGGGTGCCCGGCGTCGAGGCGCTTGGTGGCGCGGTCGAGGCAGTAGCCGTGCTCGGTGACGGTGAGGCTGACGATGGCGACGCGGGGGTCGTCGATGGCGTCGAGCAGGGCGCTGCTGCTCTCGCCCGCGAACACGACGGCGCACAGGGAGGCGATCACGGTGACGGACTCCTCCGCCGAGGAGCGCTCGACCAGGGCGTAGAGGGCGTCCTGGGGCTGCAGGCACTCGGCCATGCGTCGGTCGGAGGGCATCAGGCCGGCGCCCACGATGCCGAAACGAAGCGCCGTGGAGTCCTGCTCCATCAGGGCGTGGGTGTAGCGGGCCAGGTGGGCGCGCGAGAAGCCGCCGAGGCCGAGGTGGACGATGCCCGGCGACAGCGCCGCCGGGTCGAAGCCGGGGCCGCGCACGCCCGGCGGGAGCGAGGCCAGGGTGGCGCGGCTCAGCGCGACGGGTACTGCCATGGGGGAGGCCTTGTGCTGCGGGTGCGGCGTCGCGCGGGGCGGCGCGGCCGAGGGGGCGCAGTTGGCATCGGCGCAGGGGCGCTGGCAATGCCGCGCGCGGGGTCGTTGTGCAGGTGCGTTGCTGGGTTCTTCCGCTTTCGCGACGTCGTGGTAGCGTCGGGCGATGGACTCCTTATCGGACGGTGCGATCGGACAACGACAGCGCGGAGGGCCGGCCGTGCGCTCCGACATCCCCGCGCGCCTGGACCGGCTGCCGTGGAGCCGGTTCCACCTGCTGGTGATCGCGGCGCTGGGCATCACCTGGATCCTCGACGGGCTCGAGGTGACGATCGTGGGCTCGATCGGGCCGATGCTGCAGGACAGCCGCACGCTCTCGCTCACCACCGCGCAGATCGGCGGCTCGGCGTCGGCCTACGTCGCGGGCGCGGTGATCGGCGCGCTGCTGTTCGGCTGGCTCACCGACGTCGTCGGGCGCAAGGCGATCTTCAACGTCACGCTGATGGTCTATGTCGTCGGCGTGCTGCTCTCTGCCTGCGCGTGGAATTTCTGGAGCTTCGCGCTGTTCCGCGCGATCACGGGGATGGGGATCGGCGGCGAGTACTCCGCGATCAACTCGGCGATCGACGAGCTGATCCCGGCGCGGCTGCGCGGGCGCGTGGACCTCGCGATCAACGGGACGTTCTGGATCGGGGCGGCGGCCGGGGCGGGGGCGTCGATCCCGCTGCTCAGCGGGCACTACGTCGGCGTGGGGATGGGCTGGCGGCTCGGCTTCGGCATCGGCGGCGTGCTCGGGCTCGGCGTGCTGCTGCTGCGCAAGTGGGTGCCGGAGAGCCCGCGCTGGCTGCTCGCCCACGGCCGCGGCGAGGAGGCGGCGCGCATCATGGACGACATCGAGGACAACGCCCGCGCGCGGGGCATAGCACTCTCGCCCGCGCCGTTCACCGTGACGAACCACCCGCAGGTGCGCTCGGGCCTGCTGTCGGTGGCGCGCACGATGCTGGGGCGCTACCGGACGCGCTCGCTGCTGGCGCTGACGCTGATGGCGGCGCAGGCGTTCCTGTTCAACGCGATCTTCTTCACCTACGGCATGGTGATGCAGCAGTTCTACCACGTGGCGGACGAGGACATCGGCCTGCACATCCTGCCGCTGGCCGCCGCCTCGTTCCTCGGGCCGCTGCTGCTGGGGCCGCTGTTCGACACGCTGGGGCGGCGGCGCATGATCGCGGGGACCTACGCCGGGACCGCCGTGCTGCTGGCCATCACCGCCGTGCTGTTCGGGCAGGGGCTGCTGACCGAGCAGACGCAGACGCTGTCGTGGTCGGCGATCTTCTTCGTCGCCAGCGCGGCGGCGTCCTCGGCGTATCTCACGGCGAGCGAGATCTTCCCGCTGGAGGCGCGCGGCCTGGCGATCGCGCTGTTCTACGCGGTCGGCACCGGGGTCGGGGGCATCATCGCGCCGTACGTGCTCGGCTCGCTGATCGGCACGGGGAGCGCCTGGGCGGTCAGCGGCGGGTACGCGGTCGCCGCGGTGCTGATGCTGGGGGCGGCGGCCACGGAGGCGGTGATCGGCGTGGACTGCGAGGGGTGCTCGCTGGAGGCCATCGCGCTGGCGGGGGATACCTAGCAAGGAAGCAGTTCTTTCTTGAAAGAAAGAACCAAAGAACTTTGCCCGTTTAGGTTCGTGCCGGCCGGGTCGGGTCCGGATCTTATGTGCAAAGTCTTTTTGCTTCTTTTTCTTCAGAAAAAGAAGGCCTTGCTTGCCTGGGCTTGTCTTGCCCTGGCCGGCGTGCTCGACACGGGGCCATGCGTTCCTCCCGGCTGACCGCGCTGATCGTGGCCTGTGCGCTGTTCATGCAGAACCTCGACTCCACGGTGATCTCGACCGCGCTTCCGGCGATGGCGCACACGTTCGGCGTCGACCCGGTGCGGATGAACGTGGCGCTGACGTCCTACCTGCTGAGCCTGGCGGTGTTCATCCCTGCGTCGGGGTGGATGGCGGACCGCTTCGGCACGCGCGCGGTGTTCCGCGCCGCGATCGCGGTGTTCACGGCGGCGTCGGTGCTGTGCGGGCGGGCGGACAGCCTGGCGTTCCTGGTGGCGGCGCGGGTGCTGCAGGGGGCGGGGGGGGCGATGATGCTGCCGGTGGGGCGGCTGCTGCTGCTGCGCTCGGTGCCGCGCTCGGAGCTGGTGTCGGCGATGGCGTGGCTGACGGTGCCGGCGCTGGTGGGGCCGGTGGTGGGGCCGCCGCTCGGGGGGTTCCTCGTGACGTACGTGAGCTGGCGGTGGGTGTTCGACATCAACGTGCCGATCGGCGTGCTGGGCATCGTGCTGGTGAGCCTGTTCATCCCCGACGCGCGCGAGGCGGAGTCCTACCCGCTGGACGGGCGCGGGCTCGTGCTGAGCGCGCTGGCGATGGCGGCGCTGATGGCGGGGCTGGAGACGGCGGGGCGCGGCCTGGTGCCGGGGTGGGCGACGCTGACGCTGCTGGGCGCAGGCGCGGCGGCGGCGGGGGGGTACCTGCTGCACGCGCGGGCCCGGGCGCGGCCGCTGCTGGACCTGTCGCTGCTGCGGGTGGGGACGTTCCGGGTGTCGGTGGTGTCGGGGTCGCTGTTCCGCGTCGGCGTGGGGGCGGTGCCGTTCCTGCTGCCGCTGATGCTGCAGATGGGGTTCGGCGACAGCGCGCTGCAGAGCGGGTTCATCACCTTCGCGTCCTCGGCCGGGGCGCTGGCGATGAAGCCGGTCACGGGGTTCGCGCTGCGACGCCTGGGGTTCCGCACCACGCTGGTGTGGAACGGCGTGCTGTCGGCGGTGCTGCTGGGGGCGATGGGGCTGTTCCGGCCGGACTGGCCGCTGCCGGTGCTGTACGGCGTGCTGCTGGCGGGCGGGTTCGCGCGCTCGCTGCAGTTCACGGCGTACAACGCGGTCGCCTACGCCGACATCCCGCCGGCACGGGTCAGCGCGGCCACCACGCTGTACTCCACGATCCAGCAGCTCTCGATCACGCTCGGCGTGTCGGCGGGGGCGGGGGCGCTGGAGCTGGCCAGCGTGCTCGCAGGGCGGGCGCATCCCGGCGTCGGCGACTATGCGGCGGCGTTCATGGTGGTGGCGGCGGTTTCGCTGGCGGCGGCGCCGATGGCGGCGATGCTCAGGCCGGAGGACGGGGCGGAGATGAGCGGGAAGGCAAGGGCGTAGGCAAGCATGGGCTCTGCCCAAACCCGCCAGGGCGAGCCGCCCTGGACTGGCTTTACTTAGGGAAGCCATCCAAGGGGCTTCCCTTGGCGGAGTTCGAGGTAGAGCCTCGACCTTGCCTAGTCCAGGGCGAGGAGGGGCTGCTCGGCGGCTTCCTTGCGGCGGGCGGCGGGCTTGGCGGCGGCGGCGCGGAGGCGGAGCAGCTCGTCGACGATGCGGTCCATGGTCTGCCAGACGGGCTCGTTGCCCTGGCGCTCGGCCATCAGGATGCGGTGGGCGGCGAGCGTGACGTTGAGCGTGCCGCGCGTGGTCTCCGGGCGGGGCGAGCGCATCTGCATCAGCGCCTTCTCCACCTCGTCGACGGGGAGCTCCAGGGCGGCGGCGATCTGCTCGGGCTCGTGGCCGGCGCGGCGCAGGCGGCGGGCCTCGGCGACCTGCTTCGGGTCGAGCGCGAGGCTGGGGCGCAGGCGCTCGGTGCGCTGCGACATGGTGCCGGCGCCGCTGCCGGGCGGCTTGCCGCGGAACTTGGTCATCGGGCGCACTCCGGGACTGCCCCGGACGCGCAACGCCGGCGGGAGGCAGGGGTTGCGCGGAAGGAAGCAAGCATGGGCTCCGCCCAAACCCGCCAGGGCGAGCCGCCCTGGACTGGCTCCACTTAAGGGATGCGTTCCAAGGGCGCGGCCTTTGGCGGAGCCCAAGGCGGAGCCTCGGCCTTGCCTGGGGCGTTCCGCGCGGGCCGGGATTGCCGTACAACCGCGGGGCAGGGGGCGGGGGACGGATGGAACGCACGATGCGGGTCGCCTGGGGCAGCGTGGGCGTCAGCCTGGCGGTGCTCGCGCTCAAGGCGGCGGCGTACTGGGTCACCGGGAGCGTGGCGCTGTACTCCGACGCGCTGGAGACGGTGATCAACGTGGCGGGCGCGATGAGCGCGCTGTTCGCGCTGTGGTACAGCGCGCGGCCGGCGGACGCGAACCATCCCTACGGGCACCACAAGGCGGAGTATTTCAGCGCCATGGTGGAGGGCACGCTGGTGCTCACCACGGCGCTGCTGATCGGGCGCGAGGCGTGGATGGCGTGGGAGCATCCGCACGCCCCGGACGCGCCGCTGCTGGGCATCGGGCTGAACGTGCTGGCGGGGGCGGGGAACCTGGCGTGGGGGCTGGTGCTGCTGCGGCAGGGGCGGCGGGCGAAGTCGCCGGCGCTGACGGCGGGGGGGCGGCACGTGCTCACCGACGTGTGGACCACGGCGGGCGTGCTCGTGGGGTTCGCGCTGGTGCCGCTCACGGGGCTGCTGCGGATCGACCCGGTCGTGGCTGTGCTGGTGGCGCTGAACATCCTGTGGGCGGGGTACGGGATGCTGCGCGAGGCGGTGGGCGGGCTGATGGACGAGGTCACGGACCCGCAGGAGGTGGCCGCGATCCGCGGGCTGATCGCGCGCTACGCCGAGGGCGCGATCGAGGCGCACGACGTCAGGACGCGGGTGGCGGGGCGGGCGACGTTCATCGAGTTCCACCTGGTCGTGCCGTCGCGCATGGCGGTGGAGGACGCGCACGAGATCTGCGACCGGATCGAGCACGGCATCCGCGCGGAGCTGGGCGAGGCGGTGATCAACATCCACGTCGAGCCGCACAGCAAGGCCAAGCAGCACGGCATCCCGGTGCTGATGTGAGGCCATGCGGTATCGTGTGACGCCGGACGGGCGGTACTTCGTGGTGCGCGGGCGGCTGTGGCGGTGCACGGACCCCGGGCTGGACGAAGCCACGCGGGCGGCGCTGACGCGCGAGCTGATGGACGCGCGGCGGGCGAAGGGGGCGGCGATGCGCGCGGGCGACGGGGGGGCGCGGGAGGCGGCGCGGGCGCGGGTGGACGCGGCGAAGCGGGGCTTGGGCGAGCGCGGGCCGGTGTGGTGGGCGGACGGGGCGCCGGACTACAACCGGCACATGGCGCGGACGACGCCGTACGCGGCGTGGGCGGAGGAGGAAGGCCAGGGCGCTGCCCTGGACCCGCAAAGGGCCCGAGGCCCTTTGATCCCTTCACCCAAGTAGCGCGTTCCAAGGGCGCAGCCTTTGGCGGAGTTTGAGGCGGAGCCTCAACCTTGCTTGCTTCCTCAGCCGGCCAGCGCGTCCTTGACCTGCTTCGCGGCGGAGAAGCCGAGCTTGCGGGAGGCGGCGATGTCGATGGGCGCGCCGGTGGCGGGGTTTCGGCCCTGGCGGGCGGGGCTGTCCTTGACCTTGAACTTGCCGAAGCCGGCGAGGCTGACCTCGTCGCCCTTGCGGGCGGCGGCGACGATGCCGGCGAGCGCGGCCTCGACCGCGGTGCGTGCGACCAGGCGGTCGAGGCCGGCGGCGGTGGCGACGTGGTCGACGAGGTCGGTGGTCTTCATGCTGTGCTTCCCGGGCGATTGACCGTACGAGAGAGCACGCCGGGCGTGTGCTGTCACTGGCACCCTGTCCGGATTGGCGAGAGTGTTGCGAAAAGGACAATCCCGGCAGCGGGCGGCGGTGCGGGCGCGTGGTTGCGCGGGCGTGTTGACAAGGGGCGGGCTGCGGACGATGCAGGCTGGCGGGGCGTCGGGCCGGGTCCGGCGCTGGCACGGGTGTTGCCCCGGCCTGGCGGGTCCGGCGGGTGCTGCGCGGGACGCGCACGGGAGGTCGGATGACGCTGGTTCACCTTGGGGACCTGGAGTGCTGCATCGGCGGCTCCGGGCTGGCGAGCCTGGTGTGGGGGTGGTCGAACCCTGAGCCCGGCTCGGTGTGGGCGATCCACTCGCGCAGCCACATCGAGGTCGAGGTGGGCGAGGCGCACCCGTTCTACGTCGTGGTGCTGTCGATGCTGCCGATCTCGCTGCCGCAGCGGGTGTCGTTCTGGTGCGGCGGGCATTTCCTGCAGGCGTCGCCGGTCAAGCGCGGGGTCGCGGTGTCGGTGGTGGTGCCGCGGGCGCTGGTGCGGAACGGGCGGATCCAGCTGACGCTGTCGCACTACGACGGGGTGGACATCTCCACGCTGATCGGCGGCACGGACACCCGCGTGCTGTCGGTGGAGATCAGCCGGATCGGCCTGTACGGGGCGCCCGAGGGCCTGTTCGAGGCGCCGGCGCTGCGGCTGGGCGGGCCGGAGCCGGCGAAGCTGTTCGCGCAGTTCCAGAGCCTGGGCGACAACTGCGAGTTCGGCTTCTGCCAGCGGGTCTACGGCGCGGAGCCGCTGCAGCTGCTGCGGTTCTCGGGGATCGGGCTGGCGCAGCTGCTGCTGGGCCTGGCGACGGGGTTCCGGGACCTGGCGAGCCTGGACCACATCTCGTACTGGATGAGCGGGCATCCGGGCGATCCGGAGGAGGACCTCGAGTACATGGTCCGCCACAGCATCTACGGGCTGAACTCGCACTCGTTCCGCGCCAGGAAGTCGATCAGCGGCGAGGACTTCCGGCTGGAGACGCAGAAGCGGCTGCAGCTGATGCAGCGCATGTTCCTGGAGGACCTGGAGGACGCGGAGAAGATCTTCGTGCTCAAGCGCAACGAGGGCCTGTCGCCGCAGGAGGTCGCGCCGATCTGGTCGAGCCTGCGCAGCCACGGGCCCAACACGCTGCTCTACGTGGTGCCGGCGGAGGGCGGGAAGGTGCCCGGGAGCGTGGAGCGGATGGGGCCGGGGCTGCTGTGCGGCCACATGGACCGCTTCGCGCCGGAGCACGACATCCTCGACATCTCGGACCAGTGCTGGCTGAGCATCTGCCGCAATGCCTACGCGATGTGGCAGGAGGAGCAGGGGGCGGCGCAGGGCCTGTCGTGAGTCGTGTCTCTCCTCCGCGTCGAAGGAAGAAAGCGTGTTCTTTCTTGAAGGAAAGAACCAAAGAACTTCTGCCAATGGGTCCCGGACCAGCCGGGCGTCGCCGCTGCTAATTCGCGAAGGCTTTTTGCTTCTTTTTCTTCAGAAAAAGAAGAGCTTGCTTTCCTGAGCCTCCGCGCTCGTCCCGCCGCTCATTGCCGTGGCCGCAGCCGCATGAACGGCCTTTCCACCAGCCGGTGTCCGAGCTCCGCCATGGCGCAGGGCAGGACCAGCACGGCGCCGATGGTCGCCAGCAGCGTCCACCCCGGTACCCCTGTCGCGCCGTAGCGCGGGTGCGCGTCGATCTGGTGCACGACGAACGCGTTGGCGGGGCCGAGCACAGCGAAGTGGAAGAGGTAGAGGCCGTAGGACCGCGTGCTCACCCACGCGATCGCGCGCGACAGGCGGCCGCTGCCGGTTCGCCACAGCATCGCGAGGGGGAGGAGGAGCGCGGCGCTGCTGGCCATCACGGTGGGCATGAGCGTGTTGTAGGCGGCGAGCGGCAGGATCAGGCGGTTGGTCAGCACGACGCCGGCGCACCAGGCCCCGGCGAGGCCGGCCAGCACCGCGGCGGCGGGCGGGACGCGCCGTTGCTGCGTGATCCTGGCCACCGCGACGCCGAACGCGAGGGCGTCGAACCAGAGCGGGTCGGCGTAGGCGAAGTAGAGCGCGGACGGCGCCGTCCATCGCAGCCAGGTCGGCACGGCCGCGAGCAGGACGATCATGATCCACGCGGCCGCTCCGGCCGGAAGTCGCGTCGCGAGGCCCAGCCCGCACAGGCCGAACAGCAGGTAGAACCATTCCTCCACGGTCAGAGACCATGACACCGAGAACCAGTGGTCCGGCGGCATGTCGCCGAGCAGGTTCTGGGTGAAGGTGGCGTAGCGCACGACGTGGGCGGCCAGATGCGCGGCGGGCGGCGAGGTGGCGAGGAACACGGCCAGCGCCACGTAGTAGAGCGGGACCGTCCGCATCCAGCGCCGCGTCAGGAAGACCGCGACCGTGCGCCAGGTGGGCTCGGGGCGCATGGCGCGGAGTGCGATGCCGCCCACCAGGAAGCCGCTGAGGACGAAGAACAGGGTGACGCCGTAGCTGCCGATGCCGCCGATCCCCGCCGGGATGCGCTGGCCCCAGCGCCAGCCGAACCACCACGGCACGGCCTGGCCGACGTGCGAGACCAGGACGCAGAGGATGGCCAGGCACCGCAGCAGGTCGAGGCCGGCGTTTCTCGGGGCGTGGGTCATCGGCGGGTCAGGAAGGAAGGCCGGGCTCTGCCCGGGCCCGCAAAGGGCCGGGAGGCCCTTTGATCCCGTTACTCAAGCAGGGTTTCCAAAGGCGAGCCTTTGGCGGAGTCCAGAGGCGGAGCCTCTGGCCTTGCTTCCTCAGGTCGGGCTGGCTGTCAGGGTGCGGAGGCGCTGCAGGATGGTGTCCGTGGGCGTGGGCAGCGCCGCGGAGCCGGGGGCGGTGCACATGCTGGCGCGGATCGCGTCGTCGACGGCGTTCTCTGTGACGCGGGTGGGGGCGAGCGGGTCGTAGACCTGGACCAGCGCCATCATCCCGAGGTCCTCGTGGTAGAGGAAGTGGCAGTGGTAGACGAAGCTGCCGACCTGCTGCTGCGCGCGGAACGGGATGGTAACGAAGACGCGGCCGGGGACGCCGTTGGTGGAGGCGGGCGGCACCGGCAGGGTGTCGTGCCACAAGTCGACGTTGGCGACCGGGCTCTGTCCGGCGACCTCGGGGGCGAGGGCTGCGACCATGTTGTTGGGGTCGGTGATGGACTGGGCCGCGGTGTAGCCGGGGGGCACGCCGCGGTCGCCGGGCACGCTCAGGCGGAACTTGACCTGGTGGATGTGGAAGTTGTGCATCTCGTTGCTGTAGTTGACCAGCTCCCAGACCTCCTGCTCGCCGAGGCGCGGGCAGATGCGGCGGTCGGCCGCGGGGTTGGTCATGTCGGCCATCGAGAAGAAGCTCTGCGGGATGGTGTTCGGGCCCGCGCCGTTGCCGTCGAGGCTGTTGTCGATGCTCTTGCCGGTGGCGGCGTTCACGACCTCGCTGCCCAGCGACAGGTTGTTGCCGATGGCGAAGTTGATGCGGCGGCGGAAGCCGTAGGACGTGCCGCCATACTGCGGCAGGGCGATGCAGTTGGTGGGCGGGGCGGGGAAGGGGGCGGTGCTGGTCGCGGCGAGGCCGCGCGTGTTGGCCTGGGTGCTGGCGGCGGCGCCGGCCAGGGTGAGCGAGAGCGGCTGCGTGGCGGAGGCCTGGCCGGCCTTCATGATGACGTGGGCGAGGTTGACCGCGGGCGTGTTGATGCCCTGGTAGTCGTCGAAGGAGGGGTTGGCGGAGGTGTTGACGCCGGTACTGGCGCCGGCGTTGGACAGGGTGAAGACCCGGTCGGTGGTGGTCGCGGAGTTCGGGATGAACACCTCGGCGCGCGTGGCCGGGAGCATCAGGATCTGCTTGAGGTTCACGCCGAGCTGCTTGTTGCTGCTGCTCGGGTCGCCGCTGGTGCCGGCGACCACGCCGTCCAGGGTGACGATCTGCATCGGCTGCAGCTGGCCGGTGGAGTCCTCGGTGAGCTGCAGCACGTAGGTCTGGGTGTCGCTGAGGTTGGCGATGCGCCACAGGTGGTTGGCGCCGGCGGCGATCGTGATGCTCGGGAACACCTGGCCGTTCACGGTGAACAGCCAGCGCGTGTCGTAGCTCACGGCGGCGGTGTTGTGCGACGGGTTGGGGCTGGAGTTGATGTAGCGCAGGCCGGAGTGGCCGCACCAGCCGTTGCCGTGGCTGACGTTGGTGCTGTTGGCCATCACCGGCGCGGGGAACGAGGCCTCGCGGCAGGCCTGGAAGTCGTATTCGGAGGTGGCGCCGCGCAGCCAGAGGGCCTGCGTGCCGGGCGGGGCGGTCGCGGGGTCGGAGCCGCCGGGGGCCGCGAGCTGGATGTCGCGCAGGGCCAGGTACTCGGTCGCCGTGGCCTTCAGCGCGGCCTGGTCGGCGGCGGGGATGCCGGGGGTCGCCAGCAGCGAGCCCACGGTGTCGCCGATCGACACCAGCCCGGCCTGGCCGGAGGCGATGTCGTCCATGGTCTTGCCGTGGATGTGGGCGTGGAACCAGGTCAGGCCCGAGGGGTAGGCGGTGGGCGAATTGGTGGCGCCGAGCAGGCGGCCGGGCAGGGTCGCGGGGATGTCCACGCGGTAGGAGCTGGTGGTGCCCGGGTCGGTCTGGGTGAACACGTAGTCGCTTGGCAGGCCGCAGGGCGTGGCCGAGGGGTTGTCGGAGTGCGGCGAGACGATCAGGCCGTGGAAGTGGACGTTGGCCTCG
>JBPBQS010000003.1:0-19735 GCA_050920955.1 Janthinobacterium lividum
GGTCGGCGATGCGCGCCAGGCACGCCTCCACCAGGGCCCGGGAGGTGGTCCGGCCGGCATCCAGGTCGCGGGCGGCAGCGTCGATCGTGTCCATCCGCCGAGCCTCGCAAGCCGGGCCGCGTGCGGCAAGCCTGGGCGCGGGCGAGAGCAAGCATGGGCTCTGCCCAAACCCGCCAGGGCGAGCCGCCCTGGACCGGCCTTGCTTGAGGAAGGCGTTCCAAGGGCCCGGCCCTTGGCGGAGCTCGAGGCGGAGCCTCGACCTTGCTTCGCCGCCCCGCTTCCGCCCTCGCCCGGCGTGGCGCAGGGTGGCGCCATGGTCCGCCGCCTCGTCCTCACCCCGGAGCTGATGCTGCGCGCCTACGGGGCCGGGATGTTCCCGATGGCCGAGTCGCGCGACGACCCGACGCTGCACTGGTTCGACCCGGAGGAGCGCGGCATCCTGCCGCTCGACGCGTTCCACTGCCCGCGCCGCCTCCTGCGCACCGTGCGCGCCGGCCCCTACCAGGTCACCACCGACCGCGACTTCCCCCTCGTCATCCAGGGCTGCGCCGCCGCCGCGCCGGGCCGCGAGGGCACCTGGATCAACGGCGACATCGAGTCCCTGTTCACCGAGCTGCACCGCCGCGGCCACGCCCACTCCGTCGAGTGCCGCCTGGACGGCGCCCTGGTCGGCGGCCTCTACGGCGTCTCGCTCGGCGGCGCCTTCTTCGGCGAGAGCATGTTCAGCGTGGCCCGCGACGCGTCCAAGGTCGCTCTGGTCCACCTGGTCGCGCGCCTGCGCCTCGGCGGCTACCGGCTGCTCGACACGCAGTTCGTCACGTCGCACCTCTCGCAGTTCGGCGCCCGCGAGATACCGCGCGCCGAGTACCACGCGCGCCTCGAAGCCGCGGCCCGCCTGCCCGCGCGCTGGCCCGCCGAGCCGCCGGCCGACGCGCTCGCGGCCGAGATCGCGGGCTTTGCCGCGGCCTGAAAGCAAGCATGGGCTCTGCCCAAACCCGCCAGGGCGAGCCGCCCTGGACTGGCCTCACTTAAGGGATGCGTTCCAAGGGCGCAGCCTTTGGCGGAGTTTGAGGCAGCGCCTCAACCTTGCCTGCTGTCCCCCACCATCCGCACCAGCTCCCGCCGCACGCCCGCCGCGTCCTCGACGGGCAGCGCCCAGGCGACCCGCCGCACGTCGTCCTCCAGCGTGAGGTCGAACCCGTCCGGGTCCACCGCCGTCATCCGCCACGCGCCTGCCGCCCCGCCCTCGCGCCCGGCGATCGCGGCCAGGGCGTCGGCGTGGTCCGCGTTGCAGTGCGCCATGAGCCCCGGCCCGGCCGCCTCGAGCGCCGCGACCGCCCCGGCCCCCGGCACGAGATCCTCGCGCGTCAGACGGAAGGCGCGGGCGAAGCCGCCGATGAAGTTGGCGCCGGCCGGCTCGACGCGCCACAGCACGAAGTCGGGCAGGTCGGCGTAGAACGCGGCGTAGGGGTGCCGCGCCAGCCAGCGGGCGCGCAGGGCGGGGTCCGCGTCGGGAGCGGCGGTGCCGCTGACGGAGACTCGCGGCCCGGCCTGGGGGTTGGCGTCGTCGGTCTCGCCGCAGATCAGCAGGGCGCAGCGGCCGTCGGCGCGGAGCTGGCGCGTGTGCTCCGACAGGCCGGACAGCAGCACGAGCAGCGCGCCGTCGACGGCGGTCGCGGGCGTGACCAGCGCCGCGAACGGCTGCCCGCCCGCCTGCGTGGCGAGCGTGGCGGCGCGGCCGGCGCGCACGATGCGGCGGGCCTCCCACCAGGCCGGCTCGCCGGGTGCGCGGAAGTCGGGTTCGTCCTGTGCCATGGCGGGCCCCTGCTGCTGCCGTGCAGCCGAGGATCGGGCCGGCCGGCGAAAACGCAACCCCGCGGCGGGCGCGATATGGAGGCGACGCGGCCTGCGGAATTGGGCCACAATCGCGCCGCACGCTGCCGCCGGCCCGCGCCCGGGCCGCCATCCGGACAGTCCCTTCATGAAGCACACCATCGCCCTGGTCGACGACGACCGGAACATCCTGACCTCGGTGTCGATGACCCTGGAGCAGGAGGGGTTCGCGGTGCGCACCTACACCGACGGCGAGAGCGCGCTGCAGGGCATCATCGCCAAGCCGGTCGACCTGGCCGTGCTCGACATCAAGATGCCGCGCATGGACGGCATGGAGCTGCTGCAGCGCCTCCGCCAGCGCTCCGCCCTGCCGGTGATCTTCCTCACCTCCAAGGACGAGGAGGTGGACCAGCTCATGGGCCTGCGCCTCGGCGCCGACGACTACATCACCAAGCCGTTCAGCCAGCGCCTGCTGATCGAGCGCATCCGCGCCCTGCTGCGCCGCAACGACGCCTCGCGCGCCGAGGGCTCGGGCGCCGCGCCCGGCGGCGTGATGGTGCGCGGCTCGCTCAGCCTGGACGAGACCAAGCACCAGTGCCTGTGGGAGGGCGTCGACATCGCGCTGACCGTGACCGAGTTCCTGCTGGTCAAGGCGCTCGCGGCGCGGCCGGGCATGGTGAAGTCGCGCGACCAGCTGATCGACGCGGCGTACGGCGAGAACATCTACGTCGACGACCGCACCATCGACAGCCACATCAAGCGCGTGCGCAAGAAGTTCAAGCAGGCCAGCGAGAGCTTCGACCACATCGAGACGCTCTACGGGATCGGCTACCGCTACAAGGAAAGCTAGCCAGCAAGCCCGGGCTCTGCCCGGACCCGCCAGGGGCGAGCCGCCCCTGGACCGGCCTTGCCTAAGGAACGGGTTTCCAAAGGCCTCAGGCCTTTGGCGGGTCCGGGCAGAGCCCGGCCTTGCTTTCTTCTCTCCCGACGGAGACCAGAGCGTGCCCGACAGCCTCGCGCCCCGCGCCCTCCCCGCGACCCTGGCCCCGCCGCCCAGCCTGCGCTTGCGCTGGGTCTCGCCCCTGCTGCGGCGCATCCTGCTGGTCAACGCCCTGCCGCTGGCCCTGCTGGTGGCGGGCCTGCTCTACCTCGACCAGTACCAGAACGGCCTGCTGGAGGCCGAGGTCCTCGCCCTGCGCGAGCAGGCCAAGATCTACGCCGGCGCCCTGGGCGAGAGCGCGGTGCGCACCAGCGACCCCGCCAACCCCGTGCTGCTGCCCGACCTGGCCCAGCCGCTGCTGCGCCGCCTCACCGACCCCACCCCCAACGCCCAGGCGATCCTGTACGCCGCCGACGGCCAGGTGATCGCCGACAGCCGCGTGCACGCCGGCGCCGGCGGCGCGGTCACCACCGAGCCGCTGCCGCCGGCGGTGGACCGCGGCGTGTTCCTCGGCCTGGTGGAGCACGTCTACGACACGGTGCTGAACCTGCTGCCCCACGACCAGGACAGCGCGGTGCAGATCAGCCCCGACGCCGCCGGCGCCGACTGGCAGCCCGACGTCAAGGAGGTGCGCATCAGCTCGCCCTCCGACAGCCGCGAGCTGCCCCCCTACATCCGCCGCCAGGGCCACCGCCTGCTCGTCACCGTCGCCGAGCCGGTCGAGCGCAGCCACCACACCGTGGGCATCGTCGTGCTGACCCGCGCCGCCCGCGAGGTGGACAACGCGCTGTTCACCATCCGCATGTCGATCCTGAGCCTGACGGTGATCGCTCTGGTGCTGACGGTGGCGCTGTCGTGGTACCTGTCGCGCACCATCGCCCGCCCGCTGCTGCGCCTGGCCCACGCCGCCCACGACATGCGCGAGGGCAGGGGGCGCGCGGGCACGGTGTCGCGCCGCCTGCTCGGCCGCCGCGACGAGATCGGCGAGCTGGCGCAGGCGCTCTCGGACAGCGCCACCGCGCTGTGGGCGCGCATGGACGCGATCGAGCGCTTCGCCGCCGACG
Source organism: Janthinobacterium lividum (assembly GCA_050920955.1). Classification (GTDB taxonomy): domain Bacteria; phylum Pseudomonadota; class Alphaproteobacteria; order Acetobacterales; family Acetobacteraceae; genus CAXSEF01. The sequence continues at coordinate 3,838 of JBPBQS010000003.1, forward strand.
TCGCCCACGAGATCAAGAACCCGCTGACCTCCATCCGCTCGGCGATCGAGACGCTGCGCCGCATCGAGGACCCGGGCCAGCAGCGCCGCCTGCTCGCGATCATCAGCGAGGACGTGATCCGCCTCGACCGTCTCATCAGCGACATCTCCGACGCGAGCCGCGTGGACGCCGAGCTGTCGCGCACCATGACCGAGCCCGTCGACGTCGCCCGCATGCTGGCGCTCCTCGCCGAGATCCACGAGGCCACCCACGACCCCGACGACGGCCACCCCCGCATGGTACTCGACGCCCCGGCCTCCGGGCTGTCGGTGATGGCCGTCGAGGGCCGCCTGGTCCAGGTCCTGCGCAACCTGATCGGCAACGCGACGAGCTTCTCGCCGCCGTCCGGCACGATCCGGCTGCGCGCGGCCGAGGCGGGCGCGTCCGTGGAGATCGCGGTCGAGGACGACGGCCCCGGCATCCCCGAGGCGCGGCTGGAGCACGTCTTCGACCGCTTCTACACCGAGCGCCCCGCGGGCGAGCAGTTCGGCAAGCACTCCGGGCTCGGCCTCTCGATCAGCCGCCAGATCGTGGAGGCCCTGAAGGGCCAGATCGCGGCGGAGAACCGGCGCGGGCCGGACGGCACGGTGATCGGCGCGCGCTTCGTCGTGCGGCTGCCGAAGGCGTAGCCGGGCGCCACTGCCGCCGGGCCCCGTGTCATTGCCGCGTGACCAGGCCGGTGTCGGACCCGCACGACCTCGTCGACCGACGCACCGGCCGTCCGTGCTAGTTCGAGTAGAAGTAGCTGATGTTCACCTTCAGGGCCTCGGCAAGCAGCACGAGATCGGACGACCCGATCCTGACATGACCAGCCTCGAAGGCCCGTATCAGGGCTTCGCTGAGCTGCACCTTCTCCGCCAGCTCCCTGCAGCAGAGGCCGAGGTTCTCCCGTCTGCGCGTCAGGCGTCTTCCGATGTGGGCGTCAATCGACCGGGACACGAAAGCTGTCCCGGGCAGGGCCCCGGAGTGGCTTTCGTCCGGAGCGGTCAACGTGCCTCCCTTGAGGCAGCGCGAGACCGGAGGCTGTTCAGCGTGTGCCCACGGCGGGTTTCCTGGCTCATGCGTTAGTCGTGTCTTCCCTGCGCGAACATACGGTTCTCATTCTTGCGCCCGTGAAGAACGCCGTCTGTATGGTTGCCGACATGCCCGCCGACTATTTTGTATGACAACTGCCGCGAGGCAGGCCCCAGGCAGACCGCAGACTCCGGCCGAAAGCCTGTCCGGCCCGATGCCGCAAACCCCGCGGAGCCCGCTCGGGGGAACAGGACCCGACCCCCGCACCCTGACGGACGCCGGACCCGGGACGCGACCCCGGCCGGGGAGGCGCCGCGCTGCTGCCCGTCAGTTCGTCGCCTCGACCGACCACGTCGCCGACAGCACCCTCGGCGAGGCGAGCAGTGCCGCGACCACGGCGTCCAGCTCCGCGTCCTCGGCCGTGGTGGGCACGAGCACGGCGGCCAGCTCGACCTGGTCCTCGCCGTCCGACAGGGTCTCGACCTCGCGCACCGGGTAGCTGGCGCGGTCCAGCGCCTCGTCGAGCAGGTCGCGCACCGCGGACACGTCACGCGGCAGGCAGGTGGCGTGGACGCTGTAGCGCGCCTCGGTGACGTCGGGCGTGATCGGGCGCCGGTTCACCCAGTTCACCAGCGGCCGCAGCAGCGTGTTGCCGGCCAGCACGAAGCCGGCCAGCGTCGCCGCCTCCGCCGCCATGCCGCTGCCCGACAGCGTGCCGACCGCCGCCGAGCACCACAGCGTGGCCGCGGTGTTCAGCCCGCGTATGTTGGTGCCGTCCTTGAGGATCACGCCCGCGCCGAGGAAGCCGATCCCGGACACCACGTAGGAGATGATGCGCGTCGCCCCCTCCGGCCCGAGCAGGCGCAGCCCGAGGTCGGAGAACGCCGCCGCGCCCACGGCCACGAGGACGTTGGTGCGCAGCCCCGCCGTGCGCTGCCGCCACTGCCGCTCCAGCCCGATTAGCGTGCCGAGCACGAACGAGGCGGCGTAGGCCAGCACGGTGTGGGCGTAGGCGCTGCCCGCGAGGCGCGCCCAGAGAAGCGAGAGGTCCTGCATGCCCGCCGCGCCTTCCTGCCCGCCGCCCTGTGGCGCGCGACGCGGCAGGCGGCGAGGACGGGATCGTCCTTGCTCCCGGCCCCGTGTTTGACCAGGGTGCGCCGCTCACGAACCGGAGCGCCACCCCTTGAAAGACGACGACGCCCAGGAGATCGCCAGGGAGCGCGAGGAGAAGCGCCAGGCGCAGGCCGTCATGGCCTCGGCCACGTTCGACGCGCGCACCGTGTCGATGGTGATCCTCGCCGTGCTGGCCGTGTTCTACACGCTGTATGCGGCCGCCGAGTTCGTGCTGCCGCTGACGCTGGCGATCGTGCTGAACCTGCTGCTCTCGCCGGCGATGCGCTTCCTCACCAGCCGCCTGCGCTTCCCGCGCCTGCTGGCCGCGCTGCTGCTGATCGTGGTGCTGTTCGGCGTGGTGGCGGTCCTGATGTTCGCGATCTCGTTCCCCGCCTCGGAGTGGATCAAGCGCGCGCCCGAGGCCTGGCCGGAGATCCAGAAGAAGGTCTCCTTCCTCGCCGGCCCGATCGACACCGTGCGCCACGCCATGACGCAGCTCAAGCAGTTCACCGAGCAGGGCGGCGGCGGCGCGTCCTCCGCGGCACCCGCACCCGCGGCCGGTGGCGGCGGGATGCCCTCCGGCGTCGGCGCGGTGGGCGGGGCGATCCTGTCCGGCACGAAGGCGTTCCTGGGCCAGATCTTCACCGTGGTGCTGATCCTGTTCTTCCTGCTGTCGGCCGGCGACAGCCTGCTGCACCGCCTGGTCGAGGTCCTGCCCACCTTCGCCGACAAGCGCCGCGCCGTGGCCATCGCCCGCGAGATCGAGGGCAACATCTCCATGTACCTCGCGACCATCACGGTGATGAACCTGCTGGTCGGCGTGCTGAACGGGCTACAGGTCTGGCTGTTCGGCATGGGCAACCCGCTGCTCTGGGGCACGGTGGCGTTCCTGCTGAACTACATCCCGATCCTGGGGCCGCTGACCGGCGTGGTGATCTTCCTGGTGGTCGGCCTGCTCACCTTCTCCTCGCCGCTGTTCGCGCTGGTCCCCGCCGGCGCCTACCTGCTGATCCACATCCTGGAAGGCGAGACCATCACGCCGATGCTGCTGGCAAGGCGGTTCACCCTGAACCCGCTGCTGGTCATCCTGTCGCTGTTCTTCTGGGACTGGCTGTGGGGCGTGCCCGGCGCGTTCCTCTCCGTGCCGCTGCTCGCCGTGTTCAAGATCTTCTGCGACCACATCGAGTCGCTCACGCCCATCGGCCACATGCTGGGCGAGAGCCAGGCCAAGCCGAAGCGGGTCTGACCGCCCGCGGATGCCGACCCCGGAGGCACGGTGCCTCCCGTGCGGCGTCCTGGCCCGCTCCTTGCAACCGCAGCCAGGCAGACGGGACGGACGGCGGCTTGCCGTCGCGCCGTCCAGGCCCGACCGGCGGCAGGGGAGTTCCTTCTCATGGGCAGACTGCCTCTTACGCGTGCACCCGCCGTCCGGCCGCGCTGAGGCCGCATGACGCCTGACCGCTCACGCGACACGCACTGCCCGTATTGCGCCCTGCAGTGCGCCATGACCGTGACCCCGGACGGCGCCGGCGGCTACGCGGTCGCCGGCCGCGACTTCCCCTCCAGCAAGGGCGGCCTGTGCCGCAAGGGCTTCACCTCGGCCAGCCTGCTGTCCGCGCCCGGCCGCCTGCTGACGCCGCTGGTACGCGACCGGCGCGGCACGAAGCTGCGCGAGGCGAGCTGGGACGAGGCGATGGCGCGCGTGGCCTCCGGCATCGCGCGCATCCAGGCGGCGCACGGCCGCGACGCCTTCGCGCTCTTCGGCGGCGGCGGCCTGACCAACGAGAAGGCCTACCTGCTCGGCAAGTTCGCCCGCGTCGCCCTGGGCACGTCCATGATCGACTACAACGGCCGCTTCTGCATGGCCTCGGCGGCGGCGGCGGGGATCAAGGCGTTCGGCATGGACCGCGGCCTGCCGTTCCCGCTCGACGACATCCCCGGTGCCGAGGCCGTCCTCCTCGTGGGCGGCAACCCGGCCGAGACCATGCCGCCGGTCATGCAGTACTTCGACGACCAGCGACGGCGCGGCGGCAGGCTCATCGTCGCCGACCCGCGCCGCACCGCCACGGCGAAGCTCGCCCACCTGCACCTCCAGCTCACGCCGGGCACCGACACGGCGCTCGCCAACGGGCTGCTGCACGTGGCCATGCGCGACCGGCTGATCGACCAGGCGTTCATCGACGCCCGCACCACCGGCTGGGCCCGCGTGAAGCGCATCTGCGCCTCCTACTGGCCCGACCGCGTCGAGCGCATCACCGGCGTCCCCGCCGAGCAGGTCGTGCAGGCCGCGCACATCATGGGCGAGGCGGCCACCGCGATGGTGCTCTCCGCGCGCGGCACCGAGCAGCAGAGCCACGGCACCGAGAACACGCTCGCCTTCATCAACCTGGTCCTGGCGCTGGGCCGCGCCGGCAAGGTGCACTGCGGCTACGGCACCATCACCGGCCAGGGCAACGGCCAGGGCGGGCGCGAGCACGGCCAGAAGGCTGACCAGCTCCCCGGCTACCGCAAGCTCGACAACCCGGCCCACCGCGCCGAGATCGCGGGGATCTGGGGCGTGGACCCCGACAGCCTGCCCCAGCCCGGCCTGTCCGCCACCGAGATGTTCGCCGAGCTGGGCGGGCGCGTGCGCGGCCTCATGGTGATGGCCGCCAACCCGCTGGTCTCCGCGCCGGACGCCACCGCGCTCGCCGGGCGCATGGCCGGGCTCGACATGCTGGTGGTCGCCGACATGTTCCTCTCCGAGACCGCGTCGCGCGCCGACGTCGTGCTGCCGATCGCGCAGTGGGCCGAGGAGGAGGGCACCATGACCAACCTCGAGGGCCGCGTGATCTACCGCCGCCAGGTCGTGCCGCTGCCCGACGGCGTGCGCCGCGACGCCGACATCCTCAGCGAGCTGGCGGCTCGCCTGGGCTCGACGGCGACCTTCGACACCGAGCCGCGCGCCGCCTTCGACGAGCTGCGCCGCGCCAGCGCCGGCGGCGTCGCCGACTACGCCGGCATCAGCTACGAGCGCGTGGTCGCCGAGGACGGCGTGTTCTGGCCCTGCCCGTCGGACACGCACCCCGGATCGCGCCGCCTCTACCTGGAGCGCTTCGCAACCGACGACGGCCGCGCCCGCTTCCACCCCGTCGAGCACCACGGCGCCAAGGAGCAGCCCGACCGCGCCTTCCCCTACGTGCTGACCACCGGCCGCGTGCTGTCGCACTACCAGAGCGGCGCCCAGACCCGCCGCGTCCCCGAGCTGTCCGCCGTAGAGCCCGGCGCCTACGTCGAGATGCACCGCGACACCGCGCGCGGCCTGGGCATCGCCCACGGCGACTGGGTCCGCTGCACCACGCGGCGCGGCGAGGTCGTCGTGCGCGCCCGCCTGGGCACGGCGATCCGGCTGGACACGGTGTTCGTGCCGTTCCACTGGGGCGGCGAGGGCTGCGCCAACAACCTGACCAACCCCGCGCTCGACCCCACCAGCCGGATGCCCGAGTTCAAGGCCTGCGCCGTGCACCTGGAGCGCACCGACGCCCCGCGCGCCGCGGCCTCCCCCTTGCTGGCCGGCATCCCCCAGCCGCCCGGCGCCACCGCCGCCCAGACGCTGGAGGGCGCGCTCGACGGCGAGGCCGCCGCTCCCGGCGCGCGCAGGCCCTTCCCGCAGCTCGTCGGAGAAACCCACACAGCATGACCCCGGACAGCGGAGCGCCCCTGGAGACGCACGGCGGCGGCGTGCCGATGCAGGCCCGCCAGACGCCGGTGCCCGAGCAGGCCGACGAGGCGGTGCGCGACGCCGCGCCTGGCCGCCGCCGCCTGGTCGTGGTCGGCAACGGCATGGCCGGCGCGCGCGCGATCGAGGAGGTCCTGTCGCGCGGCGGCGAAGAGCTGTTCGACATCGCCGTGTTCGGCGCCGAGCCGTACGGCAACTACAACCGCATCCTCCTGAGCAACGTGCTCAGCGGCAAGGACGACGCCGACGGCATCTTCATCAACCCGCTGGAGTGGTACGAGGAGAACGCCATCACGCTCCACGCCGGCGTGCGCGCCGCCGCCATCGACCGCGAGGCCCGCACCGTCACCGGCGCCAACGGCGTGGTCGAGCCCTACGACGTCCTGCTGATCGCAACCGGCAGCCGCTCGTTCATCCCGCCGCTCCAGGGCCTGAACGACGCGAGCGGCGCGATGCGCCCCGGCGTGTTCGGCTTCCGCACCCTCGACGACTGCTCCGCGATCATCGCCGCCGCGGGCTCCAGCAAGAAGGCTGTGGTGATCGGCGGCGGCCTGCTCGGGCTGGAGGCGGCGCGCGGCCTGATGAACCACGGCTGCGAGGTCCACGTCGTCCACCTCGGCGCGCACCTGATGGAGGCCCAGCTCGACGCTCCCGGTGGCGCCATCCTGCGCACGCAGATGGAGGCGATGGGCGTGCGCATCCACCTCCAGGCCTCGACGACCGCGATCCTGGGCGAGGACCGCGTCACCGGCATCGCGTTCAGGGACGGCACCACGCTGGACTGCGACATGGTGGTGATCTCCGCCGGCGTGCGCGCCAACGTCGAGATCGGCCGCGAGTGCGGGCTCACCGTGGAGCGCGCCATCCTGGTCGACGACGCCATGCGCTCCGTCGACGACCCCGCCGTCTACGTCGTGGGCGAGTGCGCCCAGCACCGCGGCCGCGTCTACGGCCTGGTCTCGCCGCTGTGGGAGCAGGCGCGCGTGTTCGCCGACCACGTCACCGGCGTGGACCCCGACGCCGCCTACACCGGCTCCAAGCTCGCCACCAAGCTCAAGGTCATGGGCGTGGAGCTGGCCTCCATGGGTCAGACCGAGCCCACCGACGAGAACGACGAGGTCGTCCAGTTCACCGAGCCCCGCCGCGGCACCTACAAGAAGCTGATCGTGCGCGATGGCCGCCTGGTCGGCGGCATCCTGATGGGCGACATCTCCAAGGCCGCCTACCTGATGCAGGCCTACGACCGCGACAGCCCGCTGCCGCACGAGCGCCTGTCGCTGCTGTTCGATATCGGCGGCCCGCCGCAGGCCGTCACCCTCGACGAGATGCCCGCCGACGCCCAGGTCTGCAACTGCAACGGCGTCAGCAAGGCCACCCTCGGCGCCTGCGTCGAGGCCGGCGAGCGCGACCCGAAGGCGGTGATGGCCGCGACCCGCGCCGGCATGGGTTGCGGCTCGTGCAAGACCCTGGTGGGCGAGGTCGTCGCCTGGTTCGCCGCCCGCGCCGAGGCGCCGCAGGACGCGGGCACCGTGTCGGTCGCGCCGCGCATGGTCGACGGGCAGATCGAGGTCGAAGAGCTGCTGCGCATCGGCGAGGTCGCGAAGAAATACAACGTCGCCCGCGTGCGGCTGACCGAGGGCCGGCGCATCGACTTCGCCGGGCTGTCGGCGGAGGACGGGGCGCTGCTCCGGGCCGAGCTGGAGCAGGCGTAGGGAAGCAAGGTTGAGGCTCCGCCTCAAACTCCGCCAAGGGAAGCCCCTTGGATGGCTTCCCTTAAGTAAAGGGATCAAAGGGCCCCGGGCCCTTTGCGGGTTCGGGCAGAGCCCGACCTTGCTTCCTTGCCAGGGGCAGGAACGGCCTGCCGGCCCGTCCCCGCCCTCCGGCTCGCGGAGGCTCAGTCCTTCTTGACGGCGTCGCGCACGGTGTCCTTGGCGCCGCCGACGGCGGTCTCGACGTGGCCCTTGGCCTTGTCGGCCTTACCCTCGGCCTTGAGCTTCTCGTCGCCGGTCAGGTTGCCGATGCCTTCCTTGACGGCGCCCTTCATCTTGTCCACGGCACCCGTCACGCGGTTCTCGTCGACCATGGTCGTCTCCCTTGCGGCATCATTGCCGGCGGGGGACCAACGACGCGGGCGATCCCCTGGTTCCACGCGCGAACACGCGAACGAGAGGCCGGGCGGGGGCGCCCGCCACCGGCGCGTCCGCCAAACGTCGCCGTGCTGTCACCGCGTCGTCACCGACCGCGGCTACAACCTCCGGAAAACGCGGGGGGACGTGATGCGAGCCAGGTCGATCGGGCTGACGGGATGCGCGCTGCTGGCGCTCGCGGCCGGCACGGCGCGTGCCGCCGACCAGACGGTGCCCGGCGCGGGCAACGCGCAGGCGGCGGCGCTGGCGGCCCGCTCGCCGCTGGTGTCGAGCGCGCTGCTGCGCCTCCAGGAACAGATCTCGCTGACCGCCGGCCGCAGGCTGCGCGTGCAGACGGAGGACGCGCTGTTCAACCCGCAGACCTGCGTGCAGCACCGCGCCGGCGTCACCGCCGCCGTCAAGTCCGCGATCCTGGCGCGCCTGCTGGCGGCCGGGCTGTACAGCCCGGCGGACGCGGCGGCGTTCCCGGGCGGCGCGGCTGCCGGCATCTTCCCGCCGGTGCGCGACGACGGCCGCGCCTGCCCGCACCTGCCGCAGGGCTTCGGCACGGCGCCGGGCAGCAACTTCGGCGGCCACCAGTCCTACCCGGGCGGGCTGGCCGTCCACGAGTCGTTCAACGTCTCGAGCGCCGCGAGCTTCGACGAGAACTACAGGCTGGCCTACGGGCTGCCCGGCCCGGACGGCCTGCCGCGCATGGCGCCGCTGCCGCCGTTCGGCTTGCGCGAGGCCGCCCGGCGCAGCGACCTGGCGATCGCGCGCGACACGATCCTGCTGGCGCCGATGTGGCACGACTGGGCCAAGACGCTGGTGTTCCAGTGGAACGCCGACGGCACGGAGTTCGCCGAGTTCAGCTTCGGCGGCAACGGCCTGTCCGACAGCGACGGCGCCGCCGGCGACAGCCGCACCGGCGGGCACCACATCCTCAGCCTCGCCGAGTCGGTCGCGCGCGACCTGCCGGCGCCCTTCGTCATCGCCCAGGCGTCCGCCCACAGCGCCCCCACCCTGGGCAACGAGTTCAAGGTGGTGAACTGGCTGCGCACCGCCTCGATCATCGCCCAGGTCGACCCCGTGGCCCGCGGCTACCTCGCCGCCGACGCCGCCGGCCACCTGCGCCTGCCGCCGGTGCGCACCACCGACACGATCGACCTGAACGCGGCGGGACAGACCAACATCCTCGTCGAGTACGAGATCCACAACCTGTCCGACGCGGACTTCGTGTTCTCGATCCCCGCGGTGACGACGGCGCAGGTGCTGCTGCAGAACCTCGCGCCGCGCTACGGCTACGACCCGGCCAGCACGGCGACCTACAACACGCGATACCGCAACCCGGCGCTGGCGTTCCTCAGCGGCGAGCGGATCACGATCCTCTACACGAACGGCGGGCTGTCGGCGGTGCGCGAGGCGCTCGACAACCTGCGGGCGCGCAAGGTCATCTGAAGACAGGCAAGGCCAGAGGCTCTGCCTCTGGACTCCGCCAAAGGCTGCGCCCTTGGAACGCGTTCCTTAAGTGAGGCCGGTCCAGGGGCGGCTCGCCCCTGGCGGGTCCGGGCAGAGCCCGGCCTTCCTTCCTAGCCCATGCGCTCCTTCAGGTGGTCCGCGACCCTGAGCGCGTTGGCGATGATGGTCAGCGTCGGGTTCACCGCGCCGATCGAGGGGAAGAAGCTGGCGTCGGTGACGTAGAGGTTGTCCACCTCGTGCGCCCGGCAGTTCACGTCGAGCACCGAGGTCGCCGGGTCCGTGCCGAAGCGGCAGGTGCCCGCCTGGTGCGCCGTGCCGCTCAGCGGGATCTCCTTGCCGAGGTAGAGGTTGCGCTCCAGCAGCTGCGGATGCGCGCCGGCGCCGCTCATCATGCCCTCCAGCTTGCGCCTGAGCCGCCGGTGCGCCTCCATGTTGGTGGGCGTGACGTCGAGCAGGACCTTGCGGTCGGCGCCGTAGCGGATGCGGTTCTCGGCGAGCGGCAGGTCCTCGCCGCTGAGCCAGAAGTCCATCGAGTACAGCGCCATCTTCTCGAACGGCATCTCCGGCACCCACGACAGCCAGCCGGGCAGCGCCTCGCCGCGGATCTGCTCGCCGTGCGAGGTGGCGCACATCTGGATCAGCCCGAGCGGGAAGGCGTAGTCGTCCGCGCCGGCGTAGAAGTCCCCGACCGCGAGCGTCTTCTGGAACACCGTGTGGTTCGGCTCGCGCAGCAGCGCCATCAGCACCGACTGGTTGTGGCGCATGTAGTTGCGCCCGACCTGCCCCGAGCCGTTGGCCAGCCCGTCCGGATGCGCGTCGTTCGCCGAGCGCAGCAGCAGCAGCGCCGAGGACAGCGCGCCGCATGCCACCACGACGATGTCGGCGGAATAGCGCTCCTCCACCCCGTCGCGGACCGCCACGACCGAGGTGACGGTGCGCCCGCCCGCGTCGGTCTCGAGCCGCTCGACATAGGCGTTGGTGAGCAGGGTGAAGCCCTCGTGCTCGGCGCGCGCGGGGTCGACGTTGATCACCTGCGCGTCCGCCTTGGCGTTGGTGGCGCAGGGGAAGCCGTCGAAGGCGTCGCAGCGTATGCACGGGCTGGTGGGCAGGACCTCGCCGTCGCGCTCGTCGAGCTTGATGCCGAGCGGCAGGTGGAACGGGTGCAGGCCCTGGCGCGCGAAATCCTCGCTCAGCGCCGCGATCCTGGGCTCGTGGCTGACCGGCGGGTAGGCGTAGGGCGTGCTGGTCCACGGCTCGTTCGGGTCCTCGCCGCGCTGCCCGTGCACGTGGTACAGCGCCTCCGCCTCGCCGTAGTGCTTCTCGAACGCCGCGTAGGGCAGGGGCCAGGCGGGGGAGAGGCCGTCCTCGTGCCGGATCTCGCCGAAGTCCGCCTCGCGCAGCCGGAACAGCGCGGCCCCATAGACCTTCGAGTTCCCGCCCACGAAGTAGTGCAGCCCGGGATGGAAGCTTTTACCCGCGCTGTCGTACCAGGTCTCGGCGGCCTGGTAGGCGCCGTCGACGAACACCGTCTTGCTGTCCCAGTTCGAGCGCGAGCGCTTCAGGTAGTCGCCACGCTCGAGCAGCAGCACGCGCTTGCCCGCCGCCGCCATGCGGTGTGCGAGCGAGGCGCCGCCCGGGCCGCTGCCGACCACGATCACGTCGAACCTGTTCTCGGCCATCGTGCCCTCCTGCGCTCGCCGGACGTCGCGTCGGGCCGCGTCCTCTACGCCACCAGGGTTGCCGAGTTCGCGTCTTCCCGCCGCGAAGGCGCCGACGCTGCCGCGGCCACCCGCCGGCGTCCGGCCCGCGCGGCCATCGACAACCGCGCCGGCGGAACCAGATGCGCCCTGCCGGGCGGTTCCGGGCGGGAGGTGCGCGTGGCTGGCAAGATGCGGCGGAAATCGGACCTACCGACCAAGATGTGCCCGGTGTGCAACCGGCCGTTCACCTGGCGGCGCAAGTGGGCGGCGGTGTGGGACGAGGTGCGCTACTGCTCCGACGCCTGCCGCCGCGCCAGGCCGCCGGCCGACGCGGCGAAGCCAGGACGGGGCTGAGCACGGGCGGGCAGGCCCCTACACGGCGCACAAAGAAAGGGGGCCCGGAACGATGTCCCGGACCCCCTCGCATTGTCTGAAAGCGGCGTTTGTCGAACGAGGGCAGCTAGGCCGCCAGGCACTCCATCCCGACAGAAACCCAGGTCACGGCGAACGGCGCTTGCGTCAAACAATGAGACACTGGATCACCTCCTTTCAGTTGGTTTCGACTGAGGGGAAGTGTGGTGCTCCTCGCGTGCGCGCGCAAGGGCCTGTCGTCGCCACGGACGCACGGACGCTCACGTGCCCGGCACATGCACCCCAGGCGCCCCGGGCGCCGGGACAGGCGCGCCGGCGTCGGGCGGGACCGGGGAAGCCTGGGCCGGCAGGTCGGCGGGGGCAATGTCCTCGCGCTCGTCGGCGACCTCGATGTGGAGGCGCGTGCCGCGTCGCACCCGGCGCAGGCCGTAGTCCGCGCGGTGCAGGCTGCCGTCGCTCAGCAGGACGTCGGAATGGCAGGCGACGCGGCCGTCCTCCTCGCTGTCGGTCACCACGTTGCGGAACTGCATGATCGCGAGCCCCTTGCCGCGGCCGAACGGCCCGGCCTGCAGCGCCGCGGACACCCCGTCCAGCGTGGCCATGCCCGTGCACCCCGGCATCGGCTCCGCGGCGTGGCGCCTCCTGGCTTTCGCGCGCGCCGGGGGCAGCATGCCCGCGGCACTTCCCAGCGGCGCGGCGACGCGACCCGGCGAGGCCGGCACGGCGGCGATGTCCGGCGGCGGCGCAGGCTCCGGCAGTTCCGCAGCGTGGCCCGCGGGGTCGTCGCCCGGCCCGGCCGCCACGGGGATCGGCGCGGGATGCCAGGACGCGCCGTCGCCCGCCACGCCAGGCCCGGATGCAGGCGACACGGCGGCGACGTGCCCCGCAGCCGCCCCCGCCGGTGCCGCCAAGGCGATGGCCAGGGCGACGGCCCGGCAGCCCGCGAATCGGGCGGACCCGGGGCGGGCGCTGGCGGCAGGGCGCCCGACGGAACGATCCGTCGGCGCGAGGCGGCTGGCCGGCACGGCCTCGCCGTTGCTGGTGATCCGGTGGGCCCGCATGTCCAGTTCCCGTTCCCTGTCGCGACGACCGGCGCGGGCAGGGCGCCGCCGCAGCGCCCGCGACCGCCGCCCGGCCTGCGGCGACATTCAGGCGCGGCCGCCGCCACGACAAGGCCCCTGTTCGCCACCGCCGTGCGCACAGTCGGGCGCGGCCGGATCCGGTGGCCCCTTTCGGTGCGACACCCGGCCGGAGGCGGACGGCGTCGGCCTTGAGCGTGTCCGGCGCGTTTCCCATCTGACAGGCTCGGGGCCGGGACGCGTCGCCTGCTGAGGGGCGTGTCCGGGCCGGTCGCCTGATACGAAGGGACATCGTCTGCCATGGACATGGAAAAGTTCACCGAACGCTCGCGCGGCTTCCTGCAGGCCGCGCAGACCATCGCGGTCCGCGAGTTCCACCAGCGCCTCACCCCCGAGCACCTGCTCAAGGCGCTGCTCGACGACGAGGAGGGCGCCGCCGCCGGCCTGATCCGCGCCGCCGGCGGCAACCCCGACGCCGTGCGCCCCGCCAACGACGCCGAGCTGGCGCGCCTGCCCAAGGTGAGCGGGCAGGGGGCCTCGCAGCCGCAGGTGACGCCGGACCTGCTGCGCCTGCTCGACTCGGCGCAGGAGGCGGCGAAGAAGGCGGGCGACGCCTTCGTGGCCCAGGACCGCGTGCTGGTGGCGATCGCCGGCTCCGACAGCCCGGCGGCGCGTGCGCTGCGCGGCGCGGGCGCGACCCCGCAGACGCTGGAGAAGGCGGTGGCCGACGTGCGCAAGGGCCGCACCGTCGACAGCGCCACGGCGGAGCAGAACTTCGACGCCCTGAAGAAGTATGCCCGCGACGTCACCGAGATCGCGCGTTCCGGCAAGCTCGACCCGGTGATCGGCCGCGACGAGGAGATACGCCGCGCGATCCAGGTCCTCGCGCGCCGCACCAAGAACAACCCCGTGCTGATCGGCGAGCCCGGCGTGGGCAAGACCGCGATCGTCGAGGGCCTTGCCCTGCGCATCGTCAACGGCGACGTGCCCGAGGCGCTGCGCTCCAAGCGCGTGATGGCGCTCGACCTCGGCGCGCTGATCGCGGGCGCGAAGTTCCGCGGCGAGTTCGAGGAGCGGCTGAAGGCCGTGCTCAAGGAGATCGAGTCCGCACAGGGCGAGGTGATCCTGTTCATCGACGAGATGCACACCCTGGTCGGCGCGGGCAAGGCGGACGGCGCCATGGACGCGTCCAACCTGCTCAAGCCGGAGCTTGCGCGCGGCGGGCTGCACTGCATCGGCGCCACCACGCTCGACGAGTACCGCAAGCACATCGAGAAGGACGCTGCCCTTGCCCGCCGCTTCCAGCCGGTGTTCGTGGGCGAGCCGAGCGTGGAGGACACGATCAGCATTCTCCGGGGTATCCGCGAGAAGTACGAGCTGCACCACGGCGTGCGCATCACCGACAACGCGCTGGTTGCGGCCGCCACGTTGAGCAACCGCTACATCACCGACCGCTTCCTGCCGGACAAGGCGATCGACCTGATCGACGAGGCGGCGAGCCGGCTGCGCATGCAGGTCGACAGCAAGCCCGAGGCGCTGGACGAGCTGGACCGGCGCGTGCTGCAGCTGCGCATCGAGCGCGAGGCCCTCAAGCGCGAGGACGACCCTGCCTCGCGCGACCGGCTCGGCAAGCTGCAGGGCGAGCTGGCCGGGCTGGAGGAGCGCTCCGACGCGATGACGGCGGCATGGCGCGCCGAGACCGAGCGCGTGGCGACCACGCAGAAGCTGAAGGAGCGGCTCGACGTGGCGCGCTCCGAGGTGGAGGTGGCGCAGCGCCGCGGCGACCTCGGCCGGGCGTCGGAGCTGATGTACGGCGTGATCCCGGCGCTGGAGAGCGAGATCAACCTGGCGCAGGCCGAGCCCGCCGAGGGGCACCTGGTCAACGAGGCGGTCACCGAGTCCGCGATCGCCGGCGTGGTGTCGCGCTGGACCGGCGTTCCCGTGGACCGGATGCTGGAGGGCGAGCGTGCCAAGCTGCTGCGCATGGAGGACGAACTGCGCCGCCGCGTGGTGGGGCAGGAGGACGCGCTGCGCCACGTCTCCAACGCGGTGCGCCGGGCGCGGGCGGGCCTGCAGGACCCGGGGCGGCCGATCGGCTCGTTCCTGTTCCTGGGCCCGACCGGCGTGGGCAAGACCGAGCTGACCAAGGCGCTGGCGGAGTTCCTGTTCGACGACGACCGGGCGATGATCCGCATCGACATGAGCGAGTTCATGGAGAAGCACGCGGTCTCGCGCCTGATCGGGGCGCCCCCGGGCTACGTCGGCTACGACGAGGGCGGGATGCTGACCGAGGCGGTGCGCCGCCGGCCCTACCAGGTGATCCTCTTCGACGAGGTGGAGAAGGCGCACGAGGACGTCTTCAACATCCTGCTGCAGGTGCTCGACGACGGGCGCCTGACGGACGGGCAGGGGCGCACGGTGGACTTTCGCAACACCATCATCGTGCTGACCTCCAACCTGGGCAGCGAGGTGCTGGCGGCGCAGGGCGAGGCGGTGGGCGAGACCTCCGAGCAGGCGGCCGTCGTGCAGGCCCAGGTGATGCGCGTGGTGCGCGACCACTTCCGGCCGGAGTTCCTCAACCGCCTGGACGAGATCGTGCTGTTCCGCAGGCTGGCGCGCGGGGACATGGCGGCGATCGTGGACATCCAGCTCGGGCGCCTGCGCTCGCTGCTGGCGGACCGCAAGATCGTCCTCTCGCTCGACGATGCCGCGACCGACTGGCTGGCCGAGGCGGGCTTCGACCCGGTGTATGGCGCGCGGCCGCTGAAACGGGTGATCCAGCGCAGCCTGCAGAACCCGCTGGCGGGCCAGCTGCTGGAAGGCTCGATCCACGATGGCGATGCCGTGCTGATCTCGGCGGACCGTGACGGTCTGATCGTGGGTCCGGGAGCGGTCTGAGGGCCTGGCCCGGCGCGTCAGCGCCGGGCCAGGCGTTTCCGCCTGGGCCCTCGCAGTCCCATGCGTCCAGCGCATGGCCGACATCCAGGATGGTTTCCTCGGTCAGATGTGAGGCGAGAGCACGTTTTTCTCGCAAAAATTCCCGGAAATCCGCCAGGAACCCTCGCTCGACGCTGAATGCGGAAGATTTGCGACATTGCGTTGACAGGGGCGTGCCCGCCGTCTAGAACCTCTTTCACCGGCGGCGAAGAAACTTCTTGCTTCTTCCTTCTGGTCTGCTACTTTTCTCGGCTCTTCCGGGTTTGGTGGTTGGGTTCTTTGGGTGGCGGATTATGTGGTTGGGTCCTTTGGGCTTGGCCG
>JBPBQS010000138.1:0-19624 GCA_050920955.1 Janthinobacterium lividum
CCGCGGCGGGGGGGCCGGGCGGGGGCGGCATGGTAGATGCGCTCGGCGGCCGGGCCGGCGAGGGTGGCGCTCGTGCCGGCGGCGAGGCGGATCGTGGTGTCGAGGCGGTCGCCGGGGGCGATGCCGCCGCCGACGTTGAGGAGGACGGCCTCGGGGAAGGCGGGGTCGGGGGGGCGGGGGAAGCGGGCGCGCAGGCAGCCGGACTGGCGCAGGTCTTCGAGGACGGTCAGGGGGCCGCGGCGGCGGAGGGAGAGGACGAGCTCGCCTCGGGCGCGCTGGTGGGGCGGGGGGGCGGGCATGGGCGGGCTCTGCCGTTGTTGCTGTTCGGACGCAAGCCTGCAGGTCGCTGTTCGGCAGTAGCACGGTGTTTGACCTTGGCACGTCGTGGTTGCTGCAGGGTTGATACGCTGCCGGAATGCGGGCAAACGCGAGCTGCGTGAAACCCGGCGCAATTCGGAGCACAACACCCATGGCGAATCGGTTGCCACCGAACACCCTCGATCCACGCGAGCGGGTCTACGGGACGCTGCTGTCTACCTGCGGCGCGATAGGGTGGTTCCTGATCGCGATGATCATGCTCGACCTGCTGACGAAGCGACCCGCGATCCTGGCCACGTATGTCGCCTATCTTGTCGGGTTCCTCGTCTTCGGGCTGCTCTCGGCGCTGTTCTTTCGCGCGTATGTCTACGGGCACTACGTTCTTGTCGGGCCGGCGCAGTTTCCGCTCCTGCACCAGGCGGTGGTCGACGGTGCGGCGCGGCTAGGCATGAGCAAGGCGCCCGCCACCTTCGTGTACAACTCGAACGGCGTCGTGAACGCGTTCGCGCAGCGGGTACTCGGCAGGCCTTTCGTGTTCCTGACTTCGGCGCTGGTCGAGGTGGAAACGGAGGCGCAGGTCAGGTTCGTGATCGGGCACGAGCTGGGGCATCATGCGGCCGGGCACCTGAACCCGGTCAGGAAGCTGCTGCGGGCGCCCGGCCATCTAGTGCCGTTCTTGGGACGTGCGTACTCGCGGCGGCGCGAGCTGACCTGCGACCGGGTGGGCGCGTTCCTGTCCGAGGACCTGGAAGCCTGCCGGTCGGCGTTGGGCATGCTTGCGTGCGGGTGTCAGAAGCTGAATGCGTCGTTGAACTGCGATGCCTTCGCGGCGCAGGAGGCTCTGGTGCCCGGGGTGTTCGGATGGCTTTCGCTGGTGCTGTCCCGCTATCCACGCACGACGCAGCGCGTGATCGCGATCTCGCAGTATTTCCGCAGGCCCGCCGCCTAGAAAGGTGCGCTCCGCCCGGCGGAAGCGACTCGTCGGGACGGGTTGTGCCAAGCACCGGCAGCCGCTTGCCTGCACCGGGTTTCCAAAGGCGAGCCTTTGGCGGAGTTTGAGGCGGAGCCTCATGCTTGCTTGCTGGCTTCACGGCAGGGGCCGGTTGGCGCGGGCGAGGACGGCCTCGAAGAGGACCTGGCAGCCGGCCTCGGCCTCGTGGGGCTCGATGCTCTCGGCCTCGTTGTGGCTGAGGCCGTCCTTGCAGGGGGTGAAGATCATCGCCGAGGGGACGCAGCGGGCCAGCGAGACGGCGTCGTGGCCGGCGCCGGAGACGATCTCGCGCGCGGGGTAGCCGAGGCGGGCGGCGGCGTCGCGGACGAGGGCGATGCAGGCGGGGTCGAAGGGCTGGGCGGCGAGGCGGACCACCTCCGTGAGGGTCAGGGGGGTGCGGGCGGCGGCGGCGAGGGCGTGGGCCTCGGCGCGGAACTCGGCGTCGAGGCGGGCGATCTCGGCGGTGTCGGGGTGGCGGAACTCGACCGAGAAGCGGACCTCGCCGGGGATGACGTTGCCGCTGCCGGGGAGGACCTGGAAGCGGCCGACGGTGCCGCGGCCGTCCTCGCCGCGCGCGCGCATCAGGCGGTCGACGAGGTCGACGATGCGCGCGGCGGTGACGAGGGCGTCGCGGCGCGAGGAGGGGGGCGTGGTGCCGGCGTGGGCGTCCTGGCCGGTGACGGTGGCGCTGTACCAGACCTGGGCCTGGGCGGCGGTGACGATGCCGATGGTTTTCCCCTCGCGCTCCAGGATGGGGCCCTGCTCGATGTGCAGCTCGAAGTAGGCGTCGGCGGGGAAGGCGCGGGCGGGCTCGGGGCCCACGGCGTCGATCGCGGCCAGCGCGTCGGCGACGGTGGTGCCGGAGGGGTCGCGCAGGGCGAGGATCGCGGGGCCGTCGTAGAGGCCGGACCAGACGCCGCTGCCCATCAGGCTCTGGCCGAAGCGCGAGCCCTCCTCGTCGGTCCAGTTGACCAGCTCCAGGGGGGCCTCGGTCTCCAGGCCGAGGTCGTCGAGGGTGCGGATGACTTCCAGGCCGGCCATGACGCCGAGCGCCCCGTCGAAGCGGCCGCCGGTGGGCTGGGAGTCGAGGTGGCTGCCGAAGAGGACGGGAGCGCGGGACGGGTCGCGGCCGGGGCGGCGGGCGAAGATGTTGCCCATGGCGTCGGTGCGGAGGGCCAGGTTGGAGGCCTCGCACAGGGCGCGGAAGCGGGCGCGGCCGGCGCGGTCGACCTCGGTCAGGGAGACGCGGTTGACGCCGCCGGCCGGGGTGGCGCCGATCTCGGCCATGTGCGCGAGGCTGTCCCAGAGGCGGGGGCCGTCGATGCGGTGGTTGGAGGCGGTGTTCATGGGTGGCGGGGTCCCTGCCCTGTTCCGGCGGCCGCAGTGCGGCATGGGGGGCGGGCGGGGTCAACGGGTGGGAGGCGGGGGGCAGGAGGCGGGGGGCGGGCGTCAGGCGGCGTCGGGGTCCGGGGCGGCGGGGTCGCCGGGGGCGGTGCGCCAGCCCAGGCCGGGCAGCGCCACGGCGCGCCACTCGTGGGCCTCGGGGCAGACGACGACGACGCCCTGCTGCTCCAGGAAGGACAGGACGCGCCGGGCGCGGGCGGGGGAGTGGGTGCCGTAGACGCGGGCCAGGGCGGCGTCCGGCGGGCAGGGTGCTGCGGCGAGCGCGGTGCGGGCCAGGAGCAGGTACACGCCCTGCGCGTCGTTCGGCAGGGTGCGCGCGGTCGCCGCGACCACGTCCCAGCCCGGCGCGGTCGTCACCACGTGCTCCAGCCCGGCGCGCGCGGTCGCGAGGCGGCGGGTGAAGCCGGGGAGGTCGGGGGGCGTGCCGGGCAGGGCGCGGATGCGGCAGCGGACGAGGAAGTCCTGGTACAGCACGGCGTGGGGGCGGAAGGCGGCGCCGGACTCGGCGGTCATGGCGGCGAGGATCTCGTCGAGCATGCGGCCGTGCTCGGCCAGGGCGGCGAGGTCGGGCTCCACCGGGGCCGCGCGGTGCAGGGCGGCGGGGCGGGCGGCGGCGAGCTGGGCCAGGAGGTCGGGCACCGGGGCCGCGGGGGCGCGGCGGGTGGGCGGGCGCGGGTCGGCCATGGCGGTGAACACCAGGGCGCGGGCGTCCTCGGGCGCGGTGTCGGGGAGCGGCGTGAGGGCGGGGCCGGCGCCGCGCGAGGCGGTCGCGGCCTGCCCGACGCGGATGGTCAGCGGGCGGCTGGACAGCGCCGGGCCGAGGGCGACGAAGTGGCCGCGCTGCAGCTCGCGGAACGCCTCGGCGCCGCGGCGGTCCATGCCGAGGAGGTCGGCGGCGCGGGCCATGTCGATGTCGAGGAAGGTGCGGCCCATCAGGAAGTTGGAGGCCTCGGCCGCGACGTTCTTCGCGAGCTTGGCCAGGCGCTGGGTAGCGACGACGCCGGCAAGCCCGCGCTTGCGGCCGCGGCACATCAGGTTGGTCATGGCGGCGAGCGACAGGCGCTTCGCCTCCTCCTGGGCGTCGCCGCCGCTGACGGGCGCGAAGAGCTGTGCCTCGTCGACCACGACCATCGCGGGAGACCAGTGCTCGCGGCCGCAGTCGAACAGGCCGGACAGGAAGGCGGCGGCGTGGCGGAGCTGGCCGTTCACGTCCAGGCCCTCCAGGTCCAGCACCACGGAGATGCGGTGCGCCCGGACCTGCTCGGCGGCGCGGGCCATGGCGGCCTCGGGGTGGGCGGCGGCGTCGATCACCAGGTGGCCGTGGGCGCCGGCCAGGGTGACGAAGTCGCCTTCCGGGTCGATCACGACCTGCTGCACCCAGGGGGCGCTCTGCTCCAGCAGGCGGCGCAGGAGGTGGGACTTGCCGGAGCCGCTGTTGCCCTGGACGAGCAGGCGGGTGGCCAGCAGCTCCTCCAGGTCCAGGGTCGCGGGGTCGCCGCGGGCCGTGCGGCCCATGTCGATGGAAATGGTCACGGCGACGCGGTCTAGCGGCTATGGGCGCGCGGGAGAAGCCTCGCGGCGACGCAGGACGGGCGGGGGGCGGACGCCGCCCGCCCGGGCCGGGCGGGGATCAGGCGGCGCGGGCCGCGGCGCGGGCGGCGCGCTTCTCTTCCTCGGTCCAGACCCTGTGCTCGCGCGCCGCCGGCTGCGGCCTGGGCTTGCGGGCCGGGCTGCCGCCGCCCAGCACGGGGGGGCGCATGGTCGAGTGGCGGGCGGCCTCGGAGTGCCACTGGTGGTCGGCGTGGACGGGCAGCGCGCGGCCGATCTCGCGCTCGACGTCGCGCAGCCAGGCGCGCTGCTCGGAGTCGCACAGGGTGACGGCGGTGCCGCTGCGGCCGGCGCGGCCGGTGCGGCCGATGCGGTGGACGTAGCTCTCCGCGAGGTTGGGCAGGTCGTGGTTGAAGACGTGGGTCACGGTCTCGACGTCGATGCCGCGCGCCGCGATGTCGGTCGCGACCAGGACCTGCACGGTGCCGGCGCGGAAGGCGTCGAGCGCGCGCTCGCGCTGGCCCTGGGACTTGTTGCCGTGCAGGGCCTCGGCGCGCAGGCCCGCGGCGGCGATGAAGGCGCAGACCTCGTTGGCGATGTTCTTCTGCAGCGTAAAGACCACAGCCTGGCCGACGCCGGGGGCGCGCAGCTGGGCGAGGAGCGCCGTCTTCTTGTCGGCGGCGTCGACGAACATCACCGACTGCTCGATGCGCTCGATGGGGGTGGACGGGGGCGCGACCTCGACGCGGGCCGGGTCGCGCAGGAGGTTGGCGGCCAGGGCGGCGATGGACTTCGGCATGGTGGCCGAGAACAGCAGCGTGTGGCGGTCCTTCGGCAGGGTCGCGACGATGCGCTCGATGGGCTTGGCGAAGCCCATGTCGAGCATCTGGTCGGCCTCGTCGAGCACGAGGGCCTCGAGCTGCGACAGGTTGCACAGGCCCTGGCCGATCAGGTCGAGCAGGCGGCCGGGGGCGGCCACGACGACGTCCACGCCGTGGCGGAGGGCGTCGGCCTGGGGGCGCTGGCCGACGCCGCCGAAGATCGTCGTCACGCGCAGCTTCATGTGCTTGCCGAGGGTCTCGAAGCCCTCGGCGATCTGGGAGACCAGCTCGCGCGTCGGCGCGAGGACGAGGACTCGGGCGCCGCCCCTGGGCGCGGGGCGCGGGTGGGCGGCGAGGCGGTGCAGCAGCGGCAGCGCGAAGGCGGCGGTCTTGCCGGTGCCGGTCTGGGCGACGCCGAGCACGTCGCGGCCCTCCAGCAGCAGCGGGATCGAGCGAGCCTGGATGGGGGTGGGAGTGACGTAGCCCGCCTCGGTGAGGGCGCGCATCAGGGAGGGCGCGAGGGCGAGGTCGGCGAAGGTCGTGGTCATGGTCGTGCGGCGCCTCCGGCGCGGGTCTAGGCTGCGCCTGGTCGGGCTTGGCTGGTTCGGGGACCGGGCTTTACGGGTTATGCTGCACTGCGTCAACGCGGGGCGCCGTCGTCTCCGGGCGGGGCGGTTCCGGGTGGGCGGGGCCAGCATGCTCCTTCCTGGTTAAGAGTCCCTGAAGGAGCAGGGAAGAAAGGCCTTCTTTTTCTGAAGAAAAAGAAGCAAAAAGACTTTGCAAATTAGCACAGGCGGCGACCGGCTGGCCTGGGGCGCCATTTTTCAAAGTTCTTTGGTTATTTCTTTCAAGAAAGAACATGCTTCTTCCTTTGGATGCGGAAAGGGCATGGTTCGTGGCAGGCTCCGGCCTGCCTACGCTTCGCCCTCGGCGAGTCGGTAGCCGATGCCGGGCGCGGTCTGGAGGATGGCGGCGCCGGCGGGGCCGAGCTTCTGTCGGATGAGGCCGACGTAGACGCGCAGGTACTGCACGTCCTCGGCGTGGCCTGTGCCCCAGACGGCGGTGAGGAGCTGGCGGTGGGTGAGGACCAGGCCGGCGTTGCGCACAAGGGTCGCGAGCAGGTCGTACTCGCGGGGGGTGAAGGCGACCTCGGCGGCGTCGACGCGGACGCGGCGGTGGGCGAGGTCGATCTCGACGGCGCCGTGGTGCCAGCGGTCGGGGGTCGCGTCGGGCGCGCGGGCGCGGCGGAGGCAGGCGCGCAGGCGCGCGAGGAGCTCGCCCGGGGCGAAGGGCTTGTCGATGTAGTCGTCGGCGCCGTGGTCGAGGGCCGTGATCTTCTCGGCGGTGCCGTCGCGGGCGGAGATGACGATGATCGGCGTGGCGCCGGTCGCGCGCAGGCGGAGGATGACCTCCTGGCCGTCGAGGTCGGGGAGGCCGAGGTCGAGCAGGATCGCGGCGGGGGCGTGTTCGGCGGCGGCGCGCAGGCCGGCCATGGCGGTCACGGCCTGGGACACCGCGTAGCCGGCGGCGGTGAGCGCGGGCTTGAGGAAGCGGTGGATCTGGGGCTCGTCGTCGATGACGAGGATGCGGGCGGCGGCGGGGGGGATCATGGCGCTGCGGGCGGCGCTGCGGGGAGGCGCAGGGTGAGGACGGTGCCGGGGAGGCCGTCGGCGGGGAGGTCGGCGCGGGGGCTGCGGGCGTCGATGCGGCCGCCCATGGCCTCCACGAGGCCGCGCGCGATGGCGAGGCCGAGGCCGGTGCCGGGGGCGACGCGGTCGCCGCGTCGGGCGCGGAAGAAGCTGTCGAAGACGTGGGGGAGGTCGTCGGCGGGGATGCCGATGCCCTCGTCGGCGACGGAGAGGCAGGCCAGGCCGGGCTCGGCGGTGATGCGCACCAGGGTCAGGCTGCCGGCGGGGGCGTATTTCACGGCGTTCTCCAGGAGGTTGACGAGGACCTGTTCGAGGAGCGCGGGGTCGGCCAGCGCCGCGGGCGCGGGGTCGGCGACGCGGACGGCGACGTGGGGCGCGCCAGGGATGCGCGAGAGGGCGGCGTCGAGGACCTCGGCGAGGTCGGTGCGGGCGAGGCGGGGGCGGATCTGGCCGGACTCGAGGCGGGTCAGCTCGGTGATGTTGGCGAGGAAGCGGGTCATGCGGCCGACGTCCTCCTCGATGCTGTCGAGCAGGTCGGCGCGGGTGGGCTCGTCGAGCCCGTCCCAGGCGACGCGCAGGGTGCCGGCCGCGCCCTGGATGCCGGCGAGCGGGGTGCGCAGGTCGTGGCCGAGGGAGGCGAGCAGCGCCGTGCGCAGGCGCTGGGTTTCCTCCATGGCGGCGGTGCGGGCGGCCTGGTTGGCGAGGAGCACGCGTTCCCAGGCGATGGCGGCCTGGTCGGCCAGCGCGCCGAGGGTCTGCGCGGCGGTGTCGTCGAGCGCCGCGGGGGAGCGCACGGCGAGCACGCCGAGGGTGCCGCGGACCGTGTGCAGCGGCAGCAGGCGCCAGGAGGCGGCGGGCAGCGTGGCGGTCCCCTGCCCTGCCGGCTCGCCGCGCGTCCAGGCCCAGCGGGCGGCGGCCCACGCGCCCTCGTCCATGGCGGAGGCGTCGGCCTCGGCGGGAAGCGGCGGCTCGGCGGCGCGCAGGGCGAGGTCGGCGGGGTGCTCGGGGTGGGGGGCGAGGACGAGGGCGCGGCCGGCGATGGCGGCGGCCTGGCGGGCGATCCCGGCGAGCAGGTCGGGCTCGGTGGAGGCCTCGCCCAGGCCGCGGCTGAAGGCGGCGATGCGGCGCAGGCCCTCGACGCGGGCCTGGGCCGCCTGGGCCTCGGCGCGGACGCGGCTGGCGAGGCCGCCGGAGAGGGTGGCGACGAGGGCGAACACGGCCAGCGCGATCAGGTCGCTCGGGCTGCCGATGCTCACGGTGTAGAGCGGGGGCAGGAAGAAGAAGTCCCAGGCGAGGAAGGAGGCGGCGGCCATCGCCAGCGCCGCGCGCAGGCCCCAGGCGGAGGCGCCGGCGACGATGGCGGCGAGGTAGAGCATGCCCATCGCCTCGGCCGGGACGACCGGGCGCAGCGCGCAGCCGAGCGCGGTGGTGGCCGCGACCAGGCCGGCGGCGGCGGGCCAGCGCCACCACGGCTCGCGCGCGGGGCGGGGCCGCGGGCGCGGCGGCGCGTCGGAGGCGGGCAGGATGTGGATGACGAGGTCGGGCGCGCGCTGGATCAGGGCGGCGCCGACGGTGCGCCCGGAGAGGCGGCGCCACAGCGGCGCGTGGCCGCGGCCGAGAACCAGGTGGGTGGCGCTGCGCTCGCGCGCGACGGCGAGCGTGGTGGCGACGAGGTCGGCGCCGCCGATGCGGGTGTCGAGGTCGGCGCCGAGCTGGGCGGCGAGCGCCAGCGCGGGACGGGCGACGAGCAGCGAGGTGGCGCGCTCGACGTGCAGCACGGTCCACGGGGCCTGCAGCGCCTCGGCGAGGCGTTTGGCGCGGCGGACGACGGCCGACGCGCCCGGGTCGGGGCCGACGAGGGCGAGGACGCGCTCGCCCGACGGCCAGGCGCCGGTGACGCCCGCGCGGCGCATCCAGTCGCGCACGTCGCCGTCGACGTGGGCGGCGGCGCGGCGCAGGGCGAGTTCGCGGAGCGAGGCGAGGTTGCCCTCGCGGAAGAAGCCGTCGAGCGCGCGGGTGGCGGTCTCGGCGGCGTAGATGCGGCCGTCCTGGAGGCGGGCGCGCAGCTCGGCGGGTGGGACGTCGATCAGCTCGATCTCGTCGGCGGCGTCGAGCACGTGGTCGGGCAGGGTTTCGGCCACGCGCACGCCGGTGATGCGGGCGACGTCGTCGTTGAGACTCTCCAGGTGCTGGACGTTCAGCGTCGCCCAGACCTCCAGGCCGGCGGCGACCAGCTCGGCGACGTCCTCCCAGCGTTTGGCGTGGCGGCTGCCGGGGGCGTTGGTGTGGGCCAGCTCGTCGACGAGGAGGAGCGCGGGGCGGCGGGCCAGGGCGGCGTCGAGGTCGAACTCGCGCAGGGTCTGGCCGCGGTACTCGACGTCGCGCTGGGGGAGCGTGGGGACGCCCTCGGCCTCGGCGATGGTGCCGGCGCGGCCGTGGGTCTCGATCACGCCGGCCAGCACGTCGGTGCCGGCGGCGAGGCGGCGGCGGGCCTGGGAGAGCATCTCCCAGGTCTTGCCGACGCCGGGGGCGGCGCCGAGGAACACCTTGAGGCGGCCGCGGGTCTCGGCGGCGGCCAGGGCGAGGAGGGCGTCGGGGTCGGGGCGGCGGGGCTCGGGCATCAGGCGGGGGGCCGGGCAGGAAGCAAGGCCGGGCTCTGCCCGGACCCGCAAAGGGCCCGGGGCCCTTTGATCCCTTTACTTAAGTACAGGATTCCAAAGGCGAGCCTTTGGCGGAGTCCAGAGGCAGGGCCTCTGGCCTTGCTTGCTTTCCCGGCCATGGGTGTTTGCCTACGGCTGCGCCGCGTCGAGGGCAAGGTTGGCGGCGAGGACGTTGACGCGCGGCTCGCCGACGATGCCGAGCAGGCGGCCGCCGGTGTGGGCGCCGAGGATGGCGAGGACCTGCTCGGGCGGCAGGTGGCGGGCGGCGGCGATGCGCGCGACCTGGCGGGCGGCGGTCGCGGGGGAGACGTCGGGGTCGAGGCCGCTGGCGGAGGTGGTGAGCATGTCGCCGGGGACCGGGGTGGGGCCGGCGGCCTTGAGGTCGGCGGTGACGCGGTCGACGAGGGCCTTGGAGGTGGGGGCGGCGTTGGAGGCGGAGGAGTTGGCGGCGTTGTAGGGCGCGGGCACGGTCTTCGTGGAGTCGTCGGGGTGGGCGGGGTCCTGCATCGTCGTGGCGGAGGGGCGGCCCTGGAGGTACTTGTCCTGGGTGAAGGCTTGGCCGAGGAGCGAGGAGCCGACGACGTGGCCGTCGCGCTGCACCAGGCTGCCGCCGGCGGGGACGGGCAGGATCGCGGAGGCGGCGCCCACGAAGCCGAGGGGGACCGCGAGGCCGGTCAGCGCGGTGAACAGGGCGACCAGGGCGAGGGCCGGGCGGAGGTGGCGGATCATCAGTTCATTCCCAGGACGGTGAGGAGGAGGTCGATCAGCTTGATGCCCGCGAACGGGGCGACCAGGCCGCCGAGGCCGTAGATCAGCAGGTTGCGGCGCAGCAGGGCGGCGGCGCCGATGGGCGTGAACTTCACGCCGCGCAGGGCGAGCGGGACCAGGGCCACGATGATCAGGGCGTTGAAGATCACGGCGGACAGGATCGCGGTCTGCGGGGAGTGCAGGCGCATGATGTTCAGCGCCTGCAGGCCGGGGTAGGTGGCGACGAAGATGGCCGGCAGGATGGCGAAGTACTTGGAGACGTCGTTGGCGATGGAGAACGTCGTCAGGCTGCCGCGGGTGATGAGGAGCTGCTTGCCGATCTCGACGATCTCGATGAGCTTGGTGGGGTCGCTGTCGAGGTCGACCATGTTGCCGGCCTCGCGGGCGGCCTGGGTGCCGGTCTGCATCGCCACGCCGACGTCGGCCTGGGCCAGCGCCGGGGCGTCGTTGGTGCCGTCGCCGCACATGGCGACCAGGCGGCCCTCGGCCTGGACGCGGCGGATGTAGTCGAGCTTGTCCTGCGGCGTGGCCTGGGCGAGGAAGTCGTCGACGCCGGCCTCGGTGGCGATGGCGGCGGCGGTCACCTTGTTGTCGCCGGTGATCATCACCGTGCGGATGCCCATCTGGCGCAGGGCGGCGAAGCGCTCGCGGATGCCGGGCTTGACGATGTCCTTCAGCTCGACGACGCCCATCAGGCGGCCCTCGGCGGTGACCGCGAGGGGGGTGCCGCCGGCGCGGGCCACGCGGTCCACGGCGGCGGTGAAGGCCTGCGGCGGGGCGAGTGCTACGCCGCCGCCGGCGGGCTGCATCGTCATGGCGAGGACGGAGTCCACGGCACCCTTGCGCCAGGAGCGGCCGTCGGCGTCGAGGCCGGAGAGGCGGGTGTTGGCGGAGAACGGCACGACCTCGCCGCCCTGCGGCATGGTCGCGGAGAAGCCGTGGCGGTCGCGCACGTAGGTCAGGATCGAGCGGCCCTCGGGGGTGTCGTCGCCGAGCGAGGCCATGACGGCGGCCTCGGCAAGGGTGCGCTCGTCCACGCCGGGGACGGGGTAGAGGCCGGCGGCCATGCGGTTGCCGAAGGTGATGGTGCCGGTCTTGTCGAGCAGCAGCATGTCGACGTCGCCGGCGGCCTCCACGGCGCGGCCGGAGGTGGCGACGACGTTGAAGCGGATCAGGCGGTCCATGCCGGCGATGCCGATGGCGCTGAGCAGGCCGCCGATGGTGGTCGGGATCAGGGTGACGAGGAGGGCGACGAGGACGGGGACGCTCAGGTCGGTGCCGGAGTAGTGCGCCAGGCCGACGAGGGTGACGACGGCGATCAGGAAAATGATCGTCAGGCCGGCGAGCAGGATGTCGAGCGCGATCTCGTTGGGGGTCTTGCGGCGCTCGGCGCCCTCGACGAGCGCGATCATGCGGTCGATGAAGGTCGAGCCGGGGTCGGCGGTGATGCGCACCACCAGCCAGTCGGAGACAACCTGCGTGCCGCCGGTCACGGCGGAGCGGTCGCCGCCGGCCTCGCGGATCACGGGGGCGGACTCGCCGGTGATCGCGCTCTCGTTGACCGACGCGATGCCGTCGACGATCTCGCCGTCGCTGGGGATCAGGTCGTTGGTCTCGACCAGGACCAGCATGCCCTTGCGCAGTTCGGGGGCGGGGACGGAGCGGACGTTCGTGCGGTCCTTGGGGCTCTGGATCACCTTGGCGACCATGTCGGAGCGCGAGCGGCGCAGGCTCTCGGCGCGGGCGCGGCCGCGGCCCTCGGCGACGGCCTCGGCGAAGGTCGCGAACAGCACGGTCAGCCACAGGCCGAGCGCGATCGCCAGGGCGAAGCCCCAGGGCTGGGCGGTGGCCAGGTTGCGCACGCCCAGCACGGTCACGAGGGCGGCGACGACCTCGGTGACGAAGATCACCGGGTTGCGGCGCAGGTGGCGCGGGTCGAGCTTGACGAAGGCGTCGCGGGTGGCGCGGACGAGGATCGCCGGGTCGAACAGGGCGATCGTGTCGGCATTGGCCTGGGCCATCAGGGGTCCTTGCGGGGGCTTGGGGCGAAGGAAAGGAAGGCCAGAGGCTCTGCCTCTGGACTCCGCTCAAGGCTCGCCTTGAGAATCCAGTACTCAGGCAAGGCCGCGACTCTTCCTGAGTCGCGGTTTCCAAAGGCCTCGGGCCTTTGGCGGGTCCGGGCAGAGCCCGGCCTTGCCTTCTTACGCGGTCAGAACGTCTGGCCGGCCTGCATCGCGAAGTGCTCCGCCAGCGGGCCGAGCGACAGGGCGGGGAGGAACTGCAGGCCGCCGAGGATCAGGATCACGCCGGTGAGCAGGCCGACGAACAGCGGGCCGTGGGTCGGGAAGGTGCCGGCGGACGCCGCGAGCTTGGGCTTCGCGGCGATCGAGCCGGCGATGGCGAGGACGGGGATCAGGAAGGCGAAGCGGCCGAGCAGCATGGCGGCGCCGAGGCCGTAGTCGAGGAGCGGCGTGTCGGCGGACAGGCCGGCGAAGGCGCTGCCGTTGTTCCCGGTGGCGCTGGACCAGGCGTAGAGCATCTCGGAGAGGCCGTGCGGGCCGGCGTTGGCGAGCGAGCCGAGGCCGCTCGCGGTGACCAGGCTGATGGCGGTGCCCGAGAGGATGCACATCGGCAGGATCAGCACGGCAAGCATGGCGAGCTTGATCTCGCGGGCCTGGACCTTCTTGCCCAGGTACTCTGGGGTGCGGCCGACCATCAGGCCGGCGACGAACACGGCGAGCAGCGCGAACACCAGGATGCCGTAGAGGCCCGAGCCGACGCCGCCAGGCACGATCTCGCCGAGCTGGATCAGGAACATCGGGATCATGCCGCCGAGCGGCGTGAAGCTGTCGTGCATGGCGTTGACGGCGCCGGTCGAGGTCGCGGTCGTGGTCACGGCGAACAGCGAGGACATCGCGGTGCCGAAACGGATTTCCTTGCCTTCCATGTTGCCCATGGAGGGGTCGATGCCGAGGGCGGTCAGCAGCGGGTTGCCGCCGGCCTCGGCCGCGTAGCAGAGCACCACGGCGGTCACCATCAGGATGGCCATGGTCCAGAACAGCGCGAAGCCCTGGCGGCGGTCCTTGACGATGGTGCCGAAGGTCACGGCCAGCGCGAAGGGGATGATCAGCTCGGACCACATCTCGGCGAGGTTGGTGAGCGCGGTGGGGTTCTCGAAGGGGTGGGCGGAGTTGGTGTTGAAGAAGCCGCCGCCGTTGGTGCCGAGCAGCTTGATCGCCTCCTGGAAGGCGACGGGGCCCAGCGCGATGGTCTGGTGCGCGCCCTCCAGCGTGGTGGCGTCGACGTAGCCGGCGAGCGTCTGGGGGACGCCGGAGGCGATCAGGAAGGCGGTGTAGACGAGGCAGATCGGCAGCAGGACGTGCAGCGTGATGCGGGTCAGGTCGACCCAGAAGTTGCCCAGCTCCTTCAGCGCGGAGCCTGCGAAGGCGCGGGCGACCATGACGGCGGCGGCGATGCCGGTGGCGGCGGAGAGGAAGTTGTGGACGGTCAGGCCCCACATCTGCGTGCCGTAGGACAGCGTGGTCTCGCCGCCGTACGCCTGCCAGTTGGTGTTGGTCACGAAGGAGATCGCGGTGTTGAAGGCGAGGCGCGGCGAGAGGCCGGACTGGCCCGCGGGGTTGAGCGGCAGGTAGTCCTGGAAGCGCAGCATCAGGTAGAGGACGAGGAAGTGCACGGCCTGGAGCATGACCAGGGCGGTGGCGTAGGTCTTCCAGCCCATCGACGTGCGGCTGTCGACGCCGGCGATGGCGTAGAAGCCGCGCTCGACGGGGGCGAGGACGGGGGTGAGGAAGGTGCGCTCGCCCTGCACGACGGCGGCGATGTAGCGGCCCAGCGGGACGGCGCACACGAAGACGAGGGTGAGCAGGAGCGCGATCTGGGTCCAGCCGATGAAGGTCATGGCGGCGGTCCTCAGAAGTCTTCGGGGCGCACGAGCGCCCAGACCAGGTAGACGAGCAGTCCGGCGGAGACCACGGCGCCCAGGATCAGGTCGGTCATGGTCAGATGCGCTCGCACAGCGCGGCATAGGCGGCCATGAGCAGGATGCCCCCGGTTCCCAGCACGATCACGATGAAGTCCGCCATGTCGCCAAGCCCTCCGAATGGGAGGCAGGGCTTAGGCCGGCGGGGCATAAAGGATCGATGCGGTTCGCGGAGTGCGCGCGTGTGCGGCCCCGGCGGCGGTCAGGAGGCGCGGCGGCTCACGACGAGGTGGAGCACGTCGGCGCGCAGGGCGTGGCCCGTGGCGTCCCAGTCGGCGGTCTGCTGGATCGCCAGCACGCCGGCGTCGAGCAGGGCCGCGCGCAGGGCGCGGGCGGAGTCGAGGAGCGCGGTGGCGGCGCCGGCGTGAGTCAGCAGGATCACGGCGGGGGCGGCGGTGTCGCCCAGCTCGGCGTGGGGGGGCTGGGTCAGGGCGGCGGCGTCGCCGGTCCAGTCGACCTCGACCCAGCCGGCGCGGCGGAGCAGCGGGCGCAGGTGCTGGAGGAACTCGAAAGACTGGGAGTCGCCGCCGTCGGCGGAGGCGTCGTAGCGGGCGCCGGCGGCGTCGCGGCAGCGGGCGACGAGGCGGGCCTCCTGGCGGTCGTTGAGCGCGAAGGGCTGGTAGAGCCTGGCCAGGCGGCGGGCGGTTTCGGCGTCGCGCTGGGCGCCGGCGTGGTCGTGGGCGCGGGCGTCGGCCAGTTCCTGGCGGGCCTGGGCGGCGGCGGCGCGGGCGCGGGTGGCGGCGGCCTCGGCGTCGGACAGCTCGGCCTCGGCGGCCTGGCGGGTCTGGGTGGCGATGTGGCGGGTGATGGCCAGGCTCAGCACGGAGCCGGTGATCGCCATGACGCCGCCGACCGCGGCGAGGAGCCACAGCCAGGCGACGGCGCCCTGCAGGGCTGGCAGCGAGAAGCCTGCCATGATGCGCCGGGTCAGGCCGCGCACACGGGGCCGTCGGTCCTGTCGCAGGCTTGGATCACGGTCGGGCCA
Source organism: Janthinobacterium lividum (assembly GCA_050920955.1). Taxonomy (GTDB): domain Bacteria; phylum Pseudomonadota; class Alphaproteobacteria; order Acetobacterales; family Acetobacteraceae; genus CAXSEF01. The sequence goes on from JBPBQS010000138.1 coordinate 15,145, forward strand.
CTCGCGCTGTGCATGGGGGATTGTGCCCGCGGGGGCCGGGAGAGAGCAAGGCCGGGCTCTGCCCGGACCCTTTGATCCCCTGACTTAAGTTGTGCGTTCCAAGGGCGCAGCCTTTGGCGGAGTTTGAGGCGGAGCCTCAACCTTGCTTGTTGTCTTTCCTGGGCCTAGGCGCTTGGGGATGGCCCCTCCCCTTCCCGAGCCTCGCGTCACCGCGATGCTGCTGCCCTTCGCCCTCGTGGTGTTCCTCGGCTACGCGGCGGTGGGCGTGCCGCTGTCCACGCTGCCGATGCAGGTGGCCTCGCTCGGGCACGGCACGGCGACGGTGGGCGCGATCATCGGGCTTTCGGCAGCGGTGACGCTGCTGACGCGCCAGCTCGCGGGGGCGGCGTCGGACCGGCGCGGGCCGCGGGCGATCGTGCTGCTCGGGCTGTGCGTCACGGCGCTGAGCGGGCCGGCGTACGCGATGTCGGTGGCGGCGCCGGGCGAGGGGCTTGCGTGGCTGGCGGCGGGGCGGGTGGCGCTGGGGCTGGGCGACAGCCTGTTCACCACGGGGATCATGGCGTGGGCGGTCGCGCGCGTCGGGCCCGGGCACGCGGGGCGGGCGATGGCGTGGATCGGGATCGCGATGTACGGCGCGCTGGCGATCGGGGCGCCGCTGGGGGTGGTGCTCGACGCAGTGGGCGGGTTCCCGGCGGTCGCGGGGGCGACGGCGCTGATGCCGCTGCTGGCGGTGCCGGTGGCGTGGGCGCAGCGCGACATGGCGGTGGGCGGCGGGCCGCGCGCGTCGCTCGCGGGCGTGGTGCGCCTGATCTGGGCGCAGGGACTCGGCATGGTGCTGGCCTCGGCGGGGTTCGGGACCATCGCGGCGTTCCTGGCGCTGCGCTACGCGGCGCAGGGGTGGTCGGGGGCGGGGCTCGCGCTCACGGCGTTCGGCGCGGCCTACATCGCGACGCGGCTGCTGTTCGCGGGGCTGCCGGACCGGCTCGGCGGCGCGCGCGTGGCGCTCGCGGCGCTCGGCACGGAGGCCGTGGGGCTGCTGCTGATCGCGGGGGCGCCGGCGGCGTGGGTCGCGCTGGTCGGCACGGCGGTCACGGGGTTCGGCTACTCGCTGGTGTTCCCGGCGCTGGGCGTGGAGGCGGTGCGGCGCGTGCCGGCGGAGAGCCGCGGCGTGGCGCTCGGCGCGTTCCTCGCGTGCTTCGACCTCGGGCTCGGGGCGGCAGGGCCGGTCACCGGGCTCGTCGCGGGCGGGTTCGGGCTGCCGGCGGCGTTCCTCGCGGCAGCGGCGGCGTCGGGCGCATCGCGGGGGCGGGTGGGGGCCCGGGGGGGGGGGGGGGGGGGGGGCTGAGGAGGAAGGAAGGAAGGCCAGAGGCTCTGCCTCTGGACTCCGCTCAAGGCTCGCCTTGAGAATCCGTTTTGGAAGAAAGGCGGCCTGCACGCCACGGCGGGGGGTGCAAGCCGGTGGTGCGGGGCGTCAGCGCAGCACGGCGCTGTCCCGGGCCTGCTGCACCACGGTTGCGGCGTCGTCGGGCAGGAGGAAGCCATCGCGCGCCAGGCCGTTCGCGGCGCGCGCCACGGCGGCGACGTAGCCGTCGTGGGTGGCGTAGCGCTCGGCCAGCGACAGGCGGGGGTCGCCGCTGGCCACGCGGTCGGCCCTGGTTGCGGCGAAGGGGATCGTGCTGCCGGTCAGGTCGCAGGAGTCGCCCTCGCTGTAGCCGGCGGCGCGGTTGTTCCAGCTCGTGTAGGTCGCGAGCGGCGCCTGCAGCGTGGGCGAGCGCACGCCGCCCACGTCGTTGCCGTCGGCGTCCACCTGCGGCAGGCGCACGTTGTAGGTGTGGATCGGCAGCGGCGGCTCGGCGAGCGAGCCGGACTCGTCGCGGGCGTCGAAGCGGAAGCCGCGGAAGTAGAGTTCGCGCGTGTTGTAGGTGCGTGCCAGGTCGTAGGTCACGCCGGGGATCGCGGGGAAGGCCACCTGCGCCGGCTCGACCAGGGTGCCGGCGGCGATCGTGGAGTAGCGGCTGGCCGGCGGGGCGCGGCCGGTGGTCACCCACTGCGTCAGGCGCACCAGCAGGTCGCGCAGCGTGTAGGTGTAGGAGTTCACGTCGGCGACGTGCTGGCAGATGCCGGTCGACGTCGGCATGGCGGCGGTGGGCGAAAAGCCGCCGTGCTGGGCGCTCGACATCTGGTAGATGCGCACGTTGGCGGGGTTGAGCAGGTCCGCGCGGCCCAGCGCGTCGGTGGTGTCCATCGAGCCGTTGGCCTGCCAGTACTCGGTGTCGCTCATCACGTGGGTGATCTTGGGGCAGGTGCCGTCCGCGCGGCAGCGGTCGAGCAGGCCCGCCTTCTGGCCGGTGAAGGGGTCGAAGCTGTCCTCGTAGGTCAGCGAGGAGTCCAGGCCGGGGTACTGCTTCTCGGTGTGCTCGGTGCCGGACAGGCGGCCGGGCTGGCCGAAGCGGACGTTGAACGCGCCCCGCCCGGAGGCGATGTGCGGGTTCATGCCGTCGAACACGCGGCGGCCGGACTCGTCGGCGTTGAAGCCGAGCTGGAGGAACTCGCGCGCCCAGCGGCCGGACTGCGAGGTGCCGTGCATCACCGCCGCCGTCGTCGCGCCGGCGAGCGGGTTGGCGGCGTCGGGCGAGGAGCGCAGGTAGGAGACCAGGTCGCGCGTGGCGGCGAAGCCGAGGCCCAGGACCAGGGGGTTCTTCGCGACGTAGTAGAGCTCGTAGATGCGGTCGGGGTCGAAGCCGCCCCTGAGGCACAGTTTCTGCGGGTTGGGCGTACCGGGGAATGGGGTGGCGGTGCAGTCGGCGAAGGCGAAGTCGGCGGGCGACACCACGGCCTGCGGGTCGCTTTGGTGCACGCGGCTGGTGAGCAGGGCGCGTCGGGTGTCGGGGTCAGCGGCGGGGTAGCCGGGCGTGTTGGAGCTGAAGCCCGCGGTCAGGTTCTGCGTGGTGACGGGGGACGCGGTTGCGGAGAGGGTGACGAACTCGCTGCGCACGAGGCCGGTGATCGGCGAGCCATCGCGGTTGGTCGCCACCGGCACGGAGATGCCGAGCTGGCCGGGCTGGGGCACCAGGTCGCCCTGCCAGCCGCTCCACACCATGCTGTAGCCCTGGTTCTCCAGGAAGCCGTTGCCGGCCGGGCTGGCCGCGCTGACGCCGGTGTTGAGCGAGCCGGTGACCACCTTGTTGCCGCGATTGACCACGTCGTAGAGCAGCACGCGGTTGCCCTGCGCGGGATTGATCGGCTTCAGGATCGAGACGTCCATCGAGTACGAGACGGTGCCGTCCGGGTTGCGCGGCGCCAACGCGATGTCCTGGATCAGGGCGTTGGCGGGGTCGGCGGGATCGACGGTGCCGTATGCCGTGCCGTCGAGCTGCTCGTACTGGCCGACGCGGCCGCCGGGGCCGAACGAGGCGCCGCCGAACGCGGGCGAGGTTCGGGTGCGGATCACCAGGCTCGTGATCCTCGCGTGCGCCGGGGCCGTGGCGCCCAGGGCGAGGCAGGCGGCGAGCGAGGCGGCGGCGGTGCCCATCAGGCGGCCGCGCGCGGCCCGTCGTGCGGGGTGGCGCATGATCGTGGATCCTCCTGCGGCGCCCTGCTGTCGGGGCGCTCGTCCCTGCCGTCCCGGGCGGGGCGGCGCGGGATCATCCGCCGATGCGGGCGGGATGCATACGGTCGCGTGGCGGTATGCGGGCACGCGCCGGGGGCGCGTGGCGCGGAGGCAACAGGGATGCCGGGGCGAGGTCGCGCCGGGTGGACGGACGTTTGCACGGGCTCTCGCGCTGCCGGTCGGGGATTGGCCGGGATGCTGGTTCATCCGTTCCTTGGTAGTCCAGGCGACTATATAGTCGATTCCGCCATTCCTCTGGCGGTTTCTGCCACTCTCTGGGTGAAACTGGAGAATACGAGAAATTTTCTATAGTTTTTACAGTTAGTTGCGGGAACACAGGACGTGGCACGGGGCGTGCAACACCTGGGATGTCCGGCCGATGCAGCCGGCCCGCAGGAGACACCCAATGCCCGTCGCAGCCCGCAGCACCGTCGTCGTCGCGTTCCCCGCCGCCAGGATCCGCCGTCTGCCGGCCCGCCTTGCGCCGGCCCAGGCGCCGGCGTTCGTGCCGCGGAGAAGCGCGCAGGCCGGTGTCGGTGCGCCGTCCGGGGACGGCGCGCGGCTGGCGGGGGTGGCGGCGGTGCTGCTCGTGTTGTCGGGGGCCGCGGGGTGGGGGTTCGTCGCGGCGGAACGCGGCGTGCAGGCGAGCCTGGCGGGCTACGCGACCTCGTCCGCGTCGGCGGCGGACGGGCGGGCCGTGTCGAGCAGCGCGTGGGACCGCAGGTGATGCCGGAACTGGTGGTAGCCGAGGCCGAGGAGGCGGGCGGCGGCGGCCTGGTTGAAGCGGGCGTGCTCCAGGGCGTCGCGCAGCAGCGCGGTCTCGAAGCGGCGCACGCGGCCGGTGAAGTCCGAGGGCGCAGGCCCCTGCCC
>JBPBQS010000139.1:0-18872 GCA_050920955.1 Janthinobacterium lividum
GGGAGGGATCGCCGATCGTTCGCCATGACCTACTCTCGCGTGAGGAATCCTGACCCGAGGCGCGAGCATTACTCGTTTGCGGAGGCAACGGGAAAGCCGCATTTTCACGACATGTCCGACAGCCCGGAAACAATCCGCATGACCACGATACGGCAGTGCACGTCACCCGACGGTGTCGCGTCAGGTTTCCTCGTATCCACTTCTCGCCCCCCGCGGTTAAGGGCTGGAACGGCGCTGGCCACGGGTGCACATGGTGTCCGCTGATCCCGCGCTGGCAACGAGGCAGGCCGCTGCCGGAGTGAGCGGGGGCGGTCCGCACGCCCCGTGCCGCCCCCGCGCCGGGCGCACCCTCGCTGTCGCCGGCGCCGCGCACGCGCTGCACGACGGCTACACCGACCTGATCTACGTCCTGCTGCCCGTCTGGCAGGCGGAGTTCGCCCTGGGCTACGCCTCGCTTGCCCTCCTGCGCGGCCTCTACGCCGGGGCGATGGCGGCGCTGCAGCTCCCGGCGGGCCGGCTGGCCGAGAGGATGGACGGACGCATCGTGCTCGCCCTGGGTACCGTCCTGGCCGCGCTCGGCTACGCGCTCGCCGGCGTTTCCGGAGGCCTGCTCGCGCTGTGCGCCGCGCTGGTCCTGTCCGGCGCCGGCTCCAGCACCCAGCACCCCATCGCCTCGGCCGCCGTCTCGCGCGCCTACGGCGACGCCTCGCGCGGCCCCTTGGGCACCTACAACTTCTCCGGCGACCTGGGAAAGGCCGCGATCCCCGCCCTGACCTCGCTGCTGCTGACCTTCCTGCCCTGGCGCCACGCGCTCTGGATCCTCGCCCTCCTCGGCCTGGCCGCGGGGCTCGGCGTGGCCGTGCTGATGCCCCCGATCGGCCGCCCCCGGCCCGACGCGGCCCGGCGCGTGGCGAAAGGCGGCGGCCGCGGCTTCCCGCTGCTGTTCGCGATCGGGGTGCTGGACACGGGCGTGCGGATGGGACTGCTCACCTTCCTGCCCTTCCTCCTGAAGGCGAAGGGGGCGCCGCTCCCCACCGTCGGGCTCGCCCTGGCGCTGGTGTTCCTGGGCGGCGCCGCCGGCAAGTTCGCGTGCGGCTGGCTCGGCGCCCGCGTCGGCGTGCTGCGGACCGTGCTCATCACCGAGGGCGGCACGGCCGCGTGCATCCTCGCCGTCCTGGCGCTGCCGCTCGTCCCGACGCTGGTCCTGCTGCCCCTGCTCGGGCTCATGCTGAACGGCACGTCGTCGGTGCTCTACGGCACGGTGCCCGAGCTGACGGCGCCCGACCGCACGGAGCGCGCCTTCGCGCTGTTCTACACGGGCACCATCGGCTCGGGCGCGATCTCCCCCGTGCTCTACGGTCTCCTGGGCGACGCGGTGGGCGCCGGCTGGGCCACGGCGGCCACCGCGGCCGTCGCCCTGGCGATCTTCCCACTCGCCTTCGCCCTGGCGCCGCATGTCGCACGGGCCGGAACCCCGGGATAACGCTCGTCACGGACCGGCAGCCGCTGGCTGTTCCCGCATCAAGAAAGCAAGCGAGTTCTTTCTTGAAAGAAAGAACCAAAGAACTTCTGCAAACTGGGCCTGTGCCAGACGCATGGCACAGGCCCCAGACGGACAAAGTCTTTTTGCTTCTTTTTCTTCAGAAAAAGAAGGCCTTGCTGCCTTCCCGGAGCCCGGAACAAGGGCGGACGCCTGCCCGCCCCCGCGCTCAGCCGACCCCGAGGGCCGTGGCGACGCGGCCGTGGGAGCGCTGCTGCGCCTCGCCGACCAGGGGGTCGAGCACCACGATCACGCCTGCGGCGCGGCGCCGTTCCGCCCAGTCCGCGATCAGCTCGGCGCAGGTGTGGTCGATGTGGCGCAGGCCGCGGGCGCGCACGCGCAGGGTGGCTCCGCGCGGCACGGTGTGCTGCACCTCCTCGAGGACGCGGGCGATGCGCGGCAGGTGGAGGAAGGTCGCGACGCCGGACAGGCGCAGCTCGACCTCGCCGTCGCGCGGCTGGGTATGGCGCATGCGCAGCGCCAGCCTGCGCACGAACGGCAGCAGCTCGAACGCCACGAGCGCGGTGCCGACCAGCACGCCGGTGAGCAGGTCCGTGGCGACCACGGTGAGGAACGTCGCCGCCCAGATGCCCACGGGCAGCGGCCCGTAGCGGTGCAGCAGGTGTCGCACGTGCCCGAAGTTCACCAAGCGGACGCCCGTGACGATCAGCACGCCGGCGAGCGCGGCCGTCGGCACCTCGCGCAGCAGCCACGGCAGCGCCGCGACCGCGGCCAGCATCCACACGCCATGCAGGACGGCCGACGCGCGCGTCGCGGCGCCGGCCTGCACGTTGGCCGAGCTGCGCACGATCACGCCGGTCATCGGCAGGCCGCCGAGCAGGCCGCACAGCATGTTGCCCACGCCCTGCGCCGTCAGCTCGCGGTTGTAGTTGGTGCGCGCGCCGTCGTGCATGCGATCGACGGCGGAGGCGGACAGCAGGGTCTCGGCGCTGGCGATGAACGCGACGGCGAGCGCGCTGAGCAGCATCCCCGGGCTGGACAGCAGCGCCAGCACGCTCTGCGTGCTGGGCACGGCAACCGCGCTGGCCAGCGAGTCGGGCAGTGAGACGTGCCGGATCTGCAACGACATCGACCAGGACAGCACGGCGGCGGCCACCACGCCGACCAGCGCGCCGGGCACGAGGCGCAGGCGTGCGGGACGCAGCCTTTCCCAGCCCAGCATGACGGCGATGGTCAAGAGGCCGACGAGCAGCGCCATCTCCGCGCCGACGCCGTCGAGCGGGAAGACGGTGGCGACGGCCGCGGGAAACGCGCGCAGGTTGTCGAGGCCGCCGGCCTTCGGCTTCGAGTCGAACAGCACGTGGAGCTGCGCGAGCACGATCAGCACGCCGATGCCCGACAGCATGCCGTGCACCACGGCGGGCGACATCGCGCGGAACCACTGGCCCAGACGCAGCACGCCGGCGCCGACCTGGATCAGGCCGGCGAGCAGCAGGATCGGGCCGAGCGCCGCAAGCCCGTGCTCGCGCACCAGCTCGAACACGAGCACGGCCAGGCCGGCGGCGGGGCCGCTGACCTGCAGGGGGGAGCCGGCGAGCACGCCCACGACGATGCCGCCGATGATGCCGGTGAGCAGCCCCTTCTCCGCGGGCACGCCCGAGGCGACGGCGATGCCCATGCACAGCGGCAGGGCGACGAGGAAGACCACCAGCGAGGCCGGCAGGTCGCGGCCGAGCGTCGCGGGCAGCAGGCGGGAGGCGGGGGAGCGGGAGCCGGTCGCGCGCGGCATGGCGATGCTATTCCGCCGCGACGGCGTGCAGGCCGCCCGCGGCCAGGCGACGCGCGGCGGGCACGGCGACCGGCAGGCTCTCGTCCTCCACCGCGCCGAAGCGCCCGGACGTGCCGTCGAGCGCGAGCACCCTCCCGCTGCGGATGTCGAAGAACCACCCGTGCAGCGTCAGGGCGCCGGCGGCGAGGCGCGCGGCCACGGACGGATGGCCGCGCAGGTTGTTGAGCTGCGCGGTGACGTTCTCGAGCGCCAGCGCGCGCGTCATCTCCGCCTCGCTCAGGCCGGCCGGATAGGCGGTGCACACGATGGAGCGCGCCACCTGCGCGTGGCGCAGCCAGGCGGACACGTTGGGCATCTCGGCCAGCTTCTCGGGGTGCAGCAGGCCGCCCATGGCGCCGCACTCGGAGTGGCCGCACACCACGATGTCGCGCACGCCCAGCGCCACGACCGCGTACTCGATCGCCGCCGACACACCGCCCGAGCCCAGCGTGTAGGGCGGCACGATGTTGCCGGCGTTGCGGCACACGAACAGCTCGCCCGGCCCGCTCTGCGTGATCAGCTCCGGCACCACGCGGCTGTCCGAGCACGAGATCACCAGCGCCTTGGGCTGCTGGCCGTCGCGCGCCAGCCTGCCGTAGAGCGCCTGCTGGGCGGGGAACACGTCGGCGCGGAAGCGCGCCATGCCGTCGATGATGCCGCCCAGCTCGGTTGTCGGCTGCACGAGGTCTGCGTCACGCGGGTCGAGGGCCTGGGCCATTGTCACGGATCCTTGAATTTGCGGCACGGCGGGGAAGCGGAGCGACCATGACAGACCGGCCTTTCGCGCCTGCGAACCGCGCGTGACAAATCATGTCCGGGCTCCGGTCTCGCAAAACGGACACCCCGTGCCGATGCGAACCTGCACCGCGCAGGTCGCGCCCACAGTCAAGATAGATACGGTATAAGAACTAAGTCGCGTGCCTGTCCTGCGCGGCCTGGATCGCGGGGTCGCGTCCGGCGGCGATGGTGATCTGCGCGCGCAGGCCGCCGCCGGGTCGGTTGGCCAGCACGAGGCGCCCGCCTTCCGCGCGCACGGACTGCCCCACGATCGCCAGGCCCAGGCCCACGCCGCCCGTGCTGCGGTTGCGCGAGGACTCCAGGCGCTGGAACGGCTGCATCACCCGCTCCATCTCGGACTCGGGAATGCCGGGGCCGTCGTCGTCCACCTGGACGTGCATCTCGCCGCCGTCCAGAAGCAGACGCACCCGCACCTGCCCGCCATAGGCGATCGCGTTGTTGACCAGGTTGGACACGCCGCGCTTGAAGCCGACCGGGCGCAGCACGACGCCCGCGTGCTCCGGCCCCTCGTAGCGCGCGTCGTGGCCGGCGTCGGTCGCGTCGTCGACCAGGGTGGAGAGCATCGCCGGCAGGTCCACGCTGCGCGGCGCCTCGTGCGCGGTCTCGCCGCCGAGATAGGCGAGCACGGACTCCACCATGGCCTGCATCTCGTCGAGGTCCTCGCCGAACGCCGCGCGCACCTCGGCGTCGGGCAGCAGGCCGCAGCGCAGCCGCAGCCGCGCGACGGGGGTGCGCAGGTCGTGCGACACCGCGGCCAGGGCGCGCGTGCGTTCCTCCAGCAGGCCCGAGATGCGTGACTGCATCGCGTTGAACGCCCGCGCCACGCGCCGCACCTCGTTGGGCCCAGCGACGGCGACGGCGATGGCGGGACCGTGCCCGATCGCGTCGGCGGCCTGCACCAGCGAGCGCAGCGGCGCGCCCAGCGTGCGCACCAGCATCGCGGCGGCCGCCAGCACGCAGGCGGCCACCGTCAGCTCCGACAGCACCTCGTTGTAGAAGGCGGGGATCGGCGGCAGCAGGCCCGCAGCGGCGAAGCGCAGCGTGGCGCCGTCGGACAGGCGCAACGCGCCCTGCACGTCGCGGCCCGACGCCGTGCCCAGCACCAGCCCGGCGCCGCGCAGCGCCGGCTCCGCGTCGAGCAGGCGCGCGCGCATCGCCTCGCTGGCGCCGGTGCGCACGACCCCGCCCGACAGCGCGCCCGTCTGCGACACGTCGCGCGACGCCGCATCGCCGCCGGGCGCGCCGGACGTGCAGTCCAGCCGCAGGTCGGCGCTCGACAGGAGCGGCGCCACGGCGTCGCGCCGCCGCGGCTCGGTGGCGGACAGCACGCGCGCGGCGATGGAGAGCTGGCCGGCGATGTGCTCGGCCTGGCTGACGCTGGCGCTGGCCAGCTCGAAGCGCTCGAACAGGACGGTGCTACCCAGGAACTCCAGCAGCATGGCGCCCAGCAGCACGAGCATGACCCGCCCGATCAGGCCGCGCGGCCAGATCGCGATCCGGCGCGCCGCGCCCGTGTCCCCGCCGTCCGGCCCGGCCCCGCGGCGGAGGCGGATCACGCCTGCCCCGTGCGTCCGGTCGCGGCGCGTCGGCGCGGCCTCAAGCCCGCTCGACGTGGGCGGCGAACATGTAGCCGACGCCGCGCACCGTGCGGATCAGCGGCTGCTCGTTGCCCCCGACCTTGCGGCGCAGCCGGCTGACCAGCACGTCGATGCTGCGGTCCGAGGCCTCGCCGAGCCGGTTGCGCGACAGCTCCAGCAGGCGCTCGCGCCCGATCACGCGCTGCGGGTTCTCCAGGAAGCTCAGCAGCAGGTCGTGTTCCGCGCCGGACAGGTCCACGGTGGCCCCCGACGGGTCCGACAGCTCGCGACGCCGCAGGTTCAGGCACCAGCCCGCGAAGTTCAGCGTCTCGCGCCTGGCGGCGAGGGCGTCGGGCGCAGCACCCGCCTCGCCGCGGCTGCGCCGGAGCACCGCGCGCACCCTGGCCAGCAGCTCGTGGCTGCCGAACGGCTTGGCGATGTAGTCGTCGGCGCCGAGCTCGAGCCCGAGCACGCGGTCGGTCTCGCTCTGCCGCGCGCTGACCATGATGACCGGCACCGCGCTGCGCTGGCGCAGGGTCCGGCACAGGTCGAGGCCGCTGGTGCCGGGCAGCATGATGTCGAGCAGCACCAGGTCGGCGGGCGCCGCCTCCAGCGCGTCCCACATCTCGCGCCCGTCGCGCACCGACGTCGCCTCCAGCCCGCTCTCGCGCAGCACGCGGACCAGCAGGGTGCGCATCCCGGGGTCGTCCTCGACGACCAGGATGCGGGATGGGCTCGGGGCGCTCGACATGCCGCCGACGATTCAGGCCACGGCGGCCGGTGTCAATGGCGCGGCTCCGCCCGACGCGAACCAGTTGCCGTGGAAGCCCGGCGGGATCCTGTGCGGCAGCCGCACCGTGGCGACCGGCGGCGCCTCGAACGCGCGCGCGTCCAGGATCGCCAGCTCCGTGGTCTGCGCCGCCGTGTCGATGACCAGGCCCATGAGCCAGCCCTCGCCCTCCCCGGCGTCGGCGTGCGCGGGCACGAACACGAACTCGCCGGGCACGCGGTCCTCGCCGAACTCGTGCACGAGGCGCGCGCCGGTCTCCATGTCGTGGCGGAACAGCTTCGTGGCGCCGGCGAGCTGCGGGTTCGCGTCGGGCGGCACCTGCACGGTGTAGATGTGGCGGTGGGGCTGGCCGAAGCGGCGCTCGTCGATGCGCGGGAACTCCTGCGGCGTGGCGTCGACCACGCGCCGCCCGACGCGCCGCGTCGCGGGGTCCAGCGTCCAGCGCTCGAGCCGGCCCAGCGCGTCGAGGCCGCCGGCGTCCGAGGCGAACATCGTGTCGTAGGCGATCACGTCGAGCACCACCTCGCCGCCGGGCGCGTCGTAGGCGTTGGCCACGTGGAACACGAAGCACGGCTCGACGTCGCACCAGAGGATGTCGCCCGCCTCGCCCGCGCGCGGCAGCAGCCCGACGCGGGCGCGGTGCGAGGGGTTCCAGCGGAACGGGAATTGCCGGCCGGCGAGCACGGCGCGCATCGAGAAGGTCACCGGCAGGTCGAACACGATCACGAAGCGCGCGGTCAGCGCGCAGTCGTGGATGCACGGGCCGTGCTCCACCGCGATCGCCACGTCGCGCACGACCCGGCCGGCCGGGGAGACGACCACGTGGCGCACCGCGTCCCACACCCGGCCGTCGTAGGCGATCGCGTGGTGCTCGCCGGTGAGCGGGTCGCGGTGCGGATGCCCGCTGAACGAGCCGACGAGCGTGCCGTCGAGGTCGCTGTAGCGCTGCCCGTCCAGCGTCTCGGACAGCTCCACCGGGAAGCTCCCGGCCTCCACCAGCGCGAAGGGGCGCCCGCCGATGTCGACGACGTTGGTGTTGACGGTGTCGTTGGTGCCCCGCCGCGGCCCCGGCGCCGCGTCCCGCCCGAGGGCCGCCGCCGCCAGGCGCGAGCCGATCCAGCGGTTGCGGTACCACAGCGCCTTGCCGCCGCCGAGTGCCAGGCCCTGCACCATGCCGTCGCCGAGGAACCAGTGGTGTCCCGCGGGGTCCGGCCGCACCGGGTTCGCCCCCATCCTGAGATAGCACCCGTCCAGCCCCGGCGGGATCGTCCCCTCCACCGCGAGCCCCTCCAGCGTCAGCTCGGCCGGCATCGGCGCGTGGATGCCAACGAGGAAGGGGCTCTCGGTCCGGGGCATGCGCCGGCGGTTCCACGCCGCGAACACCTCGACGCCCCTCTCGGCCACCGCCCGGATCGCTGACTGCACGGCGTTCGGCATGGGATCGCGGCCTCCGGCGACGTCGCGTCGCTCCTGCCGCCACACGCTAGCCCCCCGCCGGGCCCGCGTCGCCCGCCCCGTTCGTGCACGCCGCCGCCAGGCCGCCTTGGTCCCTGGAACGCGCCCCGCCGCACCCTATCTCCCGATGTCGTGCAACCCGAAGGGCCGGACAGCGACCATGGCGAGCGGATGGGCCCCGGACGGGGCGGTGCAGGACCAGATCGACGACACCGTGTCGGACGGCGTCATGCGGGCTCGCGCGCGCATGCCGACCGGCGAGGGCGAGGCCCACTGCGTCGAATGCGGCGAGGACATCCCCGAGGCGCGCCGCCGTGCGCTGCCGGGCGTGCGCACCTGCGTCGCCTGCCAGTCCGCGCGCGACGCCCGCCCGGCCTCCTTCGGGATCAACCGCCGCGGCAGCAAGGACAGCCAGCTCCGCTAGCCCCCCGGGTAGCCGCCCCCCGCGTTCCGCGCCATGCTGCCGGCCGGCACTGCCCGGGACGCCGGCCATGCCACGCAGGAGGCTTCCCGGTGCCCGACCCCGACGACCGCCCACCCCCCGCCGGCAACGAGGACCACCCCGGCCGTGCGCACCACGACATGGGCGGCGTGTCGCGCTTCGTATGCGCGCCCATCGACACGGAGCCCCACGCGCTCACCGCCTTCGACCGCCAGGTGGACGCCCTGCGCCAGCTCCTGTCCGCCAAGGGCCTGATGAGCGTCGACGAGCTGCGCCGCGGCATCGAGGCGATCCCCCAGGCCGAGTACCACGCCCTGTCCTACTACGAGCGCTGGATGCGCTCGATCACCGCGACCCTGCTGCACCGCGGCGTCCTCGACGAGGCCGAACTGCGCGCCATGCTGGCCACGCCGCGATGATCCCCGACGGCGCCACGGTGCGCGTGCGCGACGCCTGGCCGGAGCTGGACGGGCCGGCGCACATCCGCACGCCACACTACCTGCGCGGCCGCACCGGCACGGTGCTGCGCCACCTCGGCGACTTCCCCAACCCCGAGGACATCGCCTTCAACCGACCCGCCCCGCTGCTGCCCCTGTTCCACGTCCGCTTCGGACTCGACGGCCTCTGGGGCGGGCAGGGCGCCGACACGCTGCTCGCCGAGATCTACGGCCCCTGGTTGGAGGAACTGCGATGAACCCGTCCGAGGCCGACGGCGAGGCCCTGCTCGCAGCCGTGGGCGCGCTTCTCGCGCGCGCCGGCATCGTGACCTCCGCCGAGATCGAGGCGCGCGTCGCCCTCACCGACCAGGCCTCCCCCGCGCAGGGCGCCCGCATGGTCGCCAAGGCCTGGTCCGACCCCGAGTACCGCGCGCTGCTGCTGTCCGACGGCACGCGTGCGGCGGAGGCGCTGGGCATCGCGATGCGCGGCCTGCCGCCGCTGGGCGTGCTGGAGAACCGGCCGGGGCTGCACCACCTCGTCGTGTGCACGCTGTGCAGCTGCTACCCGCGCGCCGTGCTCGGCTACCCGCCGTTCTGGTTCAAGTCGCCCGGCTACCGGGCACGCGCCGTCCGCGACCCGCGCGGCGTGCTCGCCGAGTGGGGCACCGCGCTCCCCGACGGCACCGAGGTGCGCGTGGTCGACAGCACCGCCGACTACCGCTGGATGGTGCTGCCGGCGCGGCCGGAGGGCACCGAGGGCTGGGCCGAGGACAGGCTGGCCGCCCTGGTCCGCGAGGGCGACATGATCGGCGTCAGCGTGCCCGTCGTAAGCAAGCAAGGTTGAGGCTCTGCCTCAAACTCCGCCAAGGGCTGGGCCCTTGGATCGCCTTCCCTAAGTAAGTGGGATCAAAGCGTCCTCGGACCCTTTGCGGGTTTGGGCAGAGCCCATGCTTCCTTACTGCGCCGCCGTGACCCGCCACACCGTATCGCCGAGGTCGTCCGCGATCAGCAGCGCCCCGGTCCGGTCGAGCGCGAGCCCCACCGGCCGGCCGCGCGCGTTGCCCTTCGCGTTGAGGAACCCCGTGACCAGGTCCTGCGGCGGGCCCGCGGGGTGCCCGCCCGTGAACGGGACGTAGACCACCTTGTAGCCGTTGAGCGGGGTGCGGTCCCAGCTGCCGTGCTCGCCGACGAACGCGCCGCCGCGGTAGGCCTCGGGCAGGCCCGGCACCGTGTCGAACACCAGGCCCAGCGGCGCCACGTGCGACGACAGCGCGTAGTCCGGCACGATGGCGGACGCCACCAGGTCGGGCCGCTGCGGCTGCACGCGCGGGTCGACGTGCTGCCCGTAGTAGCTGTACGGCCAGCCGTAGAAGCCGCCGTCCTTCACCGAGGTCATGTAGTCGGGCACGAGGTTCGGCCCCAGCTCGTCGCGCTCGTTGACCACGGCCCACAGCTTGCCGGACTGCGGCTCGAACTGCAGCCCGTTCGGGTTGCGCAGCCCGGCCGCGAAGATGCGGAACGCGCCGGTCGCACGGTCGACCTCGAGGATGTCGGCGCGATCAAGCTCGGCGCCGATGCCGTTCTCCGTGATGTTGCTGTTGGACCCGACGCCGACGTAGAGCTTCGTGCCGTCCGGGCTCGCGACCAGGCTCTTGGTCCAGTGGTGGTCGATCGGCCCGGCCGGCAGGTCGACGAGCTTGGTGCCCGGATCGCCGATCGTCGTCTCGCCCTCGATGTAGGGGAAGCGCAGGATCGCGTCGGTGTCGGCGACGTACAGGTCGTGCCCGACGAGTGCCACGCCGAACGGCGACTCGAGGTGGTCGAGCAGGATGGTGCGCGTGGGCGCCACGCCGTCGGCCGCCGCGCGCAGCAGGGTGATGCGGTTGGCGCCCTTGGCGTGGGCGCCGGAGAACGCCTCGACCCAGCCCATCACCAGGTCCTTGGGCCGGTTGACCGGGGCGGCGGGCCCGCTGCTCTCGACCACGAGCACGTCGCCGTTGGGCAGCACGGCGAGCGAGCGCGGGTGCTTCAGGCCGCGCGCCAGGGCCTCGACGCGCAGGCCCTTCGGCACCACCGGCGTCTCGTCGGCGCCCCAGGCGACGACCGGCGCGATGTCCATGGGCGGCAGCAGGAACTGGTGCGGCGCGGGCATCTCCGGGGTCGCGCCGTACTGGGTGGCGGCCGCGATCTGCGCCGCCGGCGGGCCGGAGAACGCCCAGACGCTGCCCAGGCCGCAGGCGAACACGACGAGCGCGAGCGCAGACACCGGCACGGCGCGGCGCACCTGCTGGCGCAGGCCGGGGCGCACGACGCCGCCCGCGGGACGGTGGAGGCGCGTGACGACCAGGATGAGCATGACCAGCGCCGAGAGCGTCAGCCCTGTGGGCACGACCGCGGTGTAGCCGTCGCGGCTGTGCACCAGGACGTTGACGAGCGAGAGCAGCGCCACGAGCGTGTCCCCCAGCACGTGCGTCCAGGGCGGGGTGAGCGGATGCAGGCGCCGCCCGGCCGCGAGGTCGACCAGCCCGGCCACGGCGGTGAGCGCCACCGCCACCAGCCCGGCCGCGATCAGCCAGACCGAGAACGTCTCCCACTCCGTGCCCGCGGAGCGCCAGTACGCCAGGTCGGCGACCAGGGCGGCGCCGAAGAAGGCGTAGGCGACCGGCACCAGCACGGGATAGAGCGGCCGGCCGGAGCGGCCCGGCGGCGTTGGCAGGATGGTCTCGGACATGGAGGCTTCTGAATCCTGGATGTGTGTTGGAAGGCACGCGGCCGGCACACGGCACGCGAGACCGCGTCGCCGGCAGGTGGGCAGGGCAGGGGACGAACAGCGACCGGCCCAAGGGACGGCGCCGCGCCCTTGCCGGCGGAACGCGCGCCATCGGCTCCGTCCCTCGTGGACGGGCCGCAGCATCCGGCACTTCGCGCGTCCATGGCGGGGATCAGCGCCCCGCGCCGGCGTGTCTCAGGCGGCGTCGGCCCGGCGCGGCAGCTTCCACCCGGGACGGACGAAATGGCAGGTGTAGCCGTTCGGGATGCGCTCCAGATAATCCTGGTGCTCCGGCTCGGCCTGCCAGAAGTCGCCGACAGGCACGACCTCGGTGACGACCTTGCCCGGCCACAGCCCGGAGGCCTCCACGTCGGCGATCGTGTCGCGCGCGACCGCCTCCTGCTCGGGGCTGGTGAAGAAGATCGCCGAACGGTAGCCCGGCCCGACGTCGTTGCCCTGCCGGTTGCGGGTGGTCGGGTCGTGGATCTGGAAGAAGAACTCCAGCACCTCCCGGAAGCTCGTCACCGCCGGGTCGAAGATGATCTCGATCGCCTCGGCGTGGTTGCCGTGGTTGCGATAGGTCGCGTTGCGCACCTCGCCGCCGGAATAGCCCACGCGGGTCGACACCACGCCCGGGCGCCTGCGGACCAGGTCCTGCATGCCCCAGAAGCAGCCCCCCGCCAGAACGGCGCGCTCGTTGCCCTTGTGCCCGTCGCTCATGCCGGCTCCTCCACCTGCGCCAGGTACTCGCCATACCCCTGCGCCTTCATGTCGTCGCGATGCACGAAGCGCAGCGACGCCGAGTTGATGCAGTAGCGCAGTCCGCCCCGCTCGCGCGGCCCGTCGTCGAACACGTGTCCGAGATGGCTGTCGCCGTGCTGCGAGCGCACCTCGACGCGCACCATGCCGTGCGAGCTGTCGCGCAGCTCCGCGACATGCGCCGGCTCGACCGGCTTGGTGAAGCTCGGCCAGCCGCAGTGCGAGTCGAACTTGTCCGCGCTGGCGAACAGCGGCTCGCCGGACACGACGTCGACGTAGAGGCCGGGCTCGCGGTTGTGCAGCAGCGCGCCGGTCCCGGCCCGCTCCGTGCCGCTCTGCTGGGTCACGCGGAACTGCTCCGGCGTCAGCGCGGCCAGGGCCTCGGGGGTCTTCTGGTAGGATGCCATGATGGATCTCCTTGTCGCCCCAAGATGGTGATCCCGCGCCGCCATGTCGACCACGCCGCCCGCCTCCATCCCGCTCGCCTTCGCGTTTCATTACGGTCATGGTGCGAAGGGCCGCAGCGGCCGCCCCGGCGCCAGGAGCCGGGGAACACCACGGGGGACACGCACGATGGGCTTCGTCACCACCGCCGACGCCACGCGCATCTTCTTCAAGGACTGGGCCCCGAAGGATGGGGGCAGCGGCCCGCCCGTGGTGTTCTCGCACGGCTGGCCGCTGTGCTCGGACGCCTGGGACGGGCAGATGCTGTTCATGCTGCACAACGGCTTCCGCGTCATCGCCCACGACCGCCGCGGCCACGGCCGCTCCGACCAGCCCGGCACGGGCAACGACATGGACACCTACGCCGACGACCTGGCCGCGGTGATGGACGCGCTCGACGTGCGCGACGCGGTCATGGTCGGCCACTCCACCGGCGGCGGCGAGGTCGCGCACTATGTCGGCCGCCACGGCACCGCCCGCGTCGCCAGGGTGGTGCTCGTCGGCGCCGTGCCCCCGGTCATGGTGTCCACGCCGCGCTGGCCCGGCGGCCTCGACCTCTCCGTGTTCGACGGCATCCGCAAGGGCGTGGCCGACAACCGCTCCGCCTTCTACCTCGACCTCGCGATCCCGTTCTTCGGCATGAACCGTGCCGGCGCCACGATCGACGAGGGCCTGCGCCAGGGCTTCTGGGCACAGGGCATGATGGGCTCGATCGTCGGCCAGCACGCCTGCATCCGCGAGTTCTCCGAGGTCGACTACACCGCCGACCTGGAGCGCATCGACCGGCCCACGCTGGTGATCCACGGCGACGACGACCAGATCGTGCCGATGGAGCACGCGGGCGCCCTGAGCGCGCAGATCGTCCCCGACGCCACGCTCAAGGTCTACGAGGGCGCGCCGCACGGCCTCGCCGCCACCCACCAGGACCGGCTCAACGCCGACCTCCTGGCGTTCGCACGGGCCTGAAGCGAGCGAAGGAAGGTTGAGGCGCTGCCTCAAGATCCGCCAAAGGCTCGCCTTTGGAATCCACGACTAGGAAGGGAAATCCCCACGCTGCCCGGCCTTCAGCGGCCCGGCCCCGGCCCGCCGTCCCCCGCCGAGGCATCCGTCCGGGTGCCGCCGCCGTAACGTCGGCGAGCAGAGGCCATGCCCGGCCTGTGCACGGTGAACCGTCATGACCCCCAGCTTGCCACCGCCCCGGCCCGTGTTACGGTGCCCGCCTCGCGCAGAAGCGGTGCACCCGTACCGCATGCGCCCGCCGCAGTCCCGCCGTCGCGCGGGATCGCAGGCGGCACGGCGCGCGGGACGGGGAGCTGGGTTGGCAGCAACATCGGAGGGCGTGGACACGGCGTCGCTGCTGCAGCGATGCGCGGCCGGGGACCAGGACGCCTTCCGCACCCTCTACGACGTCCACTGCGGGCGGCTGTACGGGGCCGCGCTGCGCATCACCCGGCAGTCCTCCCTCGCCGCCGACGCCGTGCACGACGCCTTCCTCCAGGCCTGGCAGAACGCCGCCCGCTTCGACCCGGAGCGCGGCACCGCCGAGACCTGGCTGCTGAGCCTCGTCCGCTACCGCGCGCTCGACCTGGCGCGGCGCCGCATGCGCGAGGTCTCCGGCGCCGACCTGCCCGAGGAGGCCGACCCGTCTCCCGGCGCCCTGGCGACCCTGCTGGAGCGTGACGACGCCACCGCCCTGCACGGCTGCCTCGGCGAGCTGGACGAGGACCGCCGCTCGCTGATCTGCCTCGCCTTCATGGACGGCCTGACGCACAGCGAGCTGGCCGAGCGCCTCGGCGCGCCGCTCGGCTCCGTGAAGTCGCGCATCCGCCGCGGCCTCGCCGCCCTTCGCGCCTGTCTCGACCGGTGAGCGGCCCCCCCGGCTTCCCCGACGCAGCCGAACCGCCCGAGGACCTGGCGGCCGAGTACGTCCTGGGCTGCCTCGAGCTGCCCGCGATGGCCGAGGCGCGCCGCCGCCTCGCCGCCGAGCCCGGCTTCGCACGCGAGGTCGCGGACTGGGAACGCCGCCTGATGCCGCTCGCGGCCATGGTCGCGGAGCGTGCCCCGCCCGCCGCGCTGTGGACCCGCCTGGAGCAGTCCCTGGCCGGGTTGCGTGGAGCGGATGCTGGGCCACGCGCCGCCTCGCCCGCCCCGAGGCTCGCCGCGGTGCCCGACGCCCGCCCGCAGGACCCTGTCGCCACCGGCGAGGCCGCGACCCTGCGGCGCAGCGTGCGGCGCTGGCGCGTGGCGACGGCGGCATCGCTGGCCCTGGCCGCGGGCGTCGCTGCGTTCGCGCTGCGCCAGACGGAGGGAACCCGCACGCTCGCCGCCCTGGCTCCCGCCGGCAGCCAGTCCGGGCTGTTCCTGGCGATGGCGCGGCCGGACGGCACGCTGGTGCTGCGCGCGGTCTCCGCGGTGTCCGTGCCCCAGGGGCGCGACCTGCAGCTCTGGTCGCTGCCGGAGGGCGCCACCGTGCCGGCCTCGCTCGGCGTGCTTCCCTCGGACGGCAAGCAGGTCCAGGCGAGCCCCGCGGCCGGCGGCCAGCTCCTGGTCAGCCTCGAGCCCGCGGGCGGTTCGCCGACCGGCGCGCCGACCGGCCCGGTCGTCTACTCCGGCCGCCTGATCACGGAGTAGCCCGCCGCAACCCCGTCCGCCGGTCCGCGCCCTTCACGAGGCGGACCTCGGCAGGCCCTGCGGCCGGACCCCGCCTCGCGCCTGCGGCATTGAGCGCGCCGTGCCACGCCAAGGTCCGCGGTCGCGCGGGAGTCGCAACGAGGGTCCCCGATTGCCAAGCCCGGCGCGGCCGGTCTATTGCGCGCCAACCGTTCCATCTCGGCCGCGTCCCGCTGCCGCACTGCGAACCGCGGCGCAGCCCTGGCGTTGCCTACTGCACGGAGGACCCTGAAATGACCGACAATCCCCTCGACGACAGCGACGGCAAGCGCAACGCGCTGATCGAGAAGCGTGCCTACCACCTGTGGGAAGTGGGCGGCCGCCCACACGGCCAGCACGACGAGTTCTGGGAACGCGCCTCGGAGCTGGTGCGCATGGAGGAGGCCGCCGGCTTCGGCCAGCTCCCCAACCCCGCCACCGTGCCTGGCGCGGACCCCTCTCGGGTGCAGCCTGTCGAGGAGGCGTTCATCCAGGAGAACCTCGGCGAGTTCCCCGACAGCCTGTCCGACCAGGGCGAGCGTCCGGCCACGCCGAGCGCGGCCCTGACCCACGAGGACCCCGCCGACCCGGCCCCCGCCGCGGCCAGGAATCCAAAGGGCAAGGAGGACGCTGCGGCCCCGCGCAGCGAGGCCAAGCCGACTGCCAGCGCGCCGGCCCGCAAGCCGGCCGCGAAGAAGCCCGCCAAAGGCTAGTTTCGGCGAAAATCCGGCGTATCCGGCGGCCCGGGAAGGGCCGCCGCTCTGCCTGATGCGACGTGCCTACAGGGACGATTAACCCCGGCGTGCCATCGTTGTCCCGATTTCCAGAGGACACGCTGATGCCCCGGATACCGCGACCCGCGCTGCGCAGCCCCTTCCTGCCGGGCGTTGCTCCGCTGCCGGCCGTCCTCGCCCTTGGCACCTGCGGGCTGCACGGCACCCTGCTGCGGTTCGGTGGCCTCATCGCCGCGATCCCGTCCGCGTGACCGGCCGCGGTCCCTCCGGCTCACGAACCCGCGGCCGCGTCCCGCGCCACGGCGTCGCGCCCCGCGTCGTCCGGAGCCGCGGCCCGCGCGTCCAGCCGGTCGCGTCTTCGCCGTCGCAGGGCGGCGAGGGCGGCGCATGCCAGAAGAAGCAGCGGCACCCCGGCCACGTCCGAGGCCTCCACGACGCCCTGCGCGCGCTGCACTGCCGACTGCTGGCGCCGCCAGGCAGCGCCCACCTTCGCGCGAAGCCGCGCCAGCCCGTCTGCCGCCTCCGGGCGCGCCACCTCCTCCGCGGTGGCCGGCAGCGACAGACGCGCCTCCTGTTCGACCTGCTGGAAGCCCGCCTGCGCGGTGGCGGCGATCCGGTCCATCACTGACAACGGCCTGGCCTGCTCGTGCCCCGGCATCAGCAGCGGTGACGCCTCGCCGGCCAGCGTCGCCAGGAGATCGACCACCAGCGCCGTGTCGTCGTTGAACGCCACGGCATCCGGCTCCCCCAGGAACGGGCGGTCCTCGACCGAGAACCTGTCGTTGAGCAGGTCGGTGTCGGCCAGCACCGCGAGCCGCGCCGGCCGCACCGTCGCCGCCAGCCGCGCCACGGTGTCGTCCGCCCCCGGCGGCGCCGCATCGTAGGCGGAGCGCAGCGCCCCCTCCACCCTGGCGCCGAGCACGCGCGCGCCGCCCTGCGGCCGGAACCCGGCCAGGATCGCCGCCGCGTCCGGGTCGCCGCGCACCGTGGCCACCGGCAGCAGCGCCGAGCCCGCGCCGCTGCGCAGGAACGGCGTGAAC
Source organism: Janthinobacterium lividum (assembly GCA_050920955.1). Classification (GTDB taxonomy): domain Bacteria; phylum Pseudomonadota; class Alphaproteobacteria; order Acetobacterales; family Acetobacteraceae; genus CAXSEF01. The sequence continues at coordinate 17,225 of JBPBQS010000139.1, forward strand.
ACCGAACCCGCGCCAGGCTCGCCCCCCGACGCGCCCGCACGCCCGCCGGGCAGGGGGAAAAGCGCCCCCGCGCTGGCCACGCTCACCAGCCCGAGGCCCGCGGTGGCCGGGTCGGTGCGCGACAGCCCCGACGCCAACGCGCCCGAACCAGCCGCCACGTTGAACCACGCCACGTAGCCCACCGCCGCCTGTGCCGCCCCGGGCGCCGCACGCACCTGCCAGGCGCCGTCGCGATTGCCCACCACCTGGCCCGGATCGAACCCCACCCCCCAGGCCGCGAGCAGCGGCGCCAGGTCGCTCGCCGTGTCCGTGTCGGCCCGCCCGTCCGGCCCGGGCCGCGCCGCCTGGAACTCGCTCTGCGGGTCGACCATCGCGAGCACGCGCCCTCCGCCCATCACGAACTGGTCGATCGCGTACAGCGTCGCCGGCGAAAGATGCTGCGCCTGCGCCACCATCAGCACGCCGATCCCGGGGTCGATGCGCACGGCATCCGTGGCCACGAACCGCAGCGCGAACGCGTCCTCCAGCGCGGCCAGCACCGCGAACGGCCTGTCCGGCCCGAGCCGGTGCAGCGGGTCGGTCGCCCCGCGCAGCGGCAGCGACGACATCACGCCCACCACCGGACGCGGCGCCCCCGACACGCGCTGTATCAGCCGCGCGACGTCGTACTCCATCAGCCCCGCCCGGCTGTCGCGGAAGAACGCGATCCGCCCGCTTGCCCCGTCCGCGCCGCTGGCCGCCAGCCCCAGGAACGCCTGCTCCCCGTCCGCGCCGAGCGGGATGGACTGCAGCCCGAGCCCGAGCGCCAGCGCCTCGTCGTCGCTGTACGGCGCCGGCGCGTGCCGCTCGACCCGCAGCATCCCGTGCGACAGCGCGACATCGCGCCGCAGCACCGCGTCGAGCCGCGCCGCCTGCGCCGCATACGCCGGCACCAGCCTCTCCAGCCGTGGCGAGCGGAACAGCCGCAGCGTCACCGGCCGCGCGAGACCCGCAAGCAGCGCGCGCGTGCCGGGCGGCGTGGTGTGTCGCCCCGACGCGGTCAGGTCGAGCGCCGCATCCGGCCACACCCGCGCGACCCCGACGTCCGCCCCCGCCAGCCCCGCCATCGCCAGCACCGCCAGCCACACGCCCCGACCCCGCCGCACCCCGCCGCTCATGGCCCCGGCCATCGCCGCACCGCCAGCCCCGCCACCAGCAGCCAGAACCCCGCGACGCTGCCCAGCATCACGACATCGGCCAACCCCATCGCCCCGTCCGCCATCCGGTCGAACCTGTCCAGCAGGCTGAGCGCGCCCGCCAGCCACGACAGCGCCGGCACCGGCGACAGCACCTCCGCCGCCATCGGCGTCGCACAGGCCAGCAGCGCCCCACTCCCGCACAGCGACGCCAGGAACGCCACCGCCTGGGAGCGCGCGCACGCCGACGCCGCCTCGCCCAGCGCCACCAGCGCCGCCGCCAGCAGCGCCGCCCCCGCAAATCCGCAGGCGATCGCGCCGTTGTCCGGCTGCCCGAGCAGGTTCACCGTGACGACGAACGGCGCGCACAGCGCCAGCGCCAGCACGCAGAACCCCCACGCCGCCACGAACTTCCCGAGCACCGCCTGCCCCGGACCCACCGGCAGCGCCATCAGCAGCTCGATCGTGCCCGC
>JBPBQS010000326.1:0-18140 GCA_050920955.1 Janthinobacterium lividum
ACGCAGAGTTGACCACGGCGCGTTGACTCGCGGCGCGCCGGCAGTATAGTCCGCGCCCTTGGCGGTCCCTGATTGGTGACCGCTTCCGGCGTTTGAGGCCCGCGCAGCATCGCGTGCCGACCCATTGACCAAGCAGTCCGGCACCTCCAGCCGGCCCGAGGAGCGACAGCGTGGCGCGTATTGCCGGCGTGAACATCCCCACCAACAAGCGGGTCGTCATCAGCCTCCGCTACATCTACGGCATCGGGCCGACCCGGGCCCAGACGATCTGCACGACCCTGGGCATCCCCGCCGAGCGCCGCGTGAACCAGCTCTCCGACGACGAGGTGCTGCGCATCCGCGAGTACATCGACCGCGACCTGCGCGTCGAGGGCGACCTCCGCCGCGAGGTGGCCATGAACATCAAGCGCCTCATGGATCTCGGCTGCTACCGCGGCCTGCGCCATCGTCGCGGCCTGCCCGTGCGTGGCCAGCGCACCCACACCAACGCCCGCACCCGCAAGGGCAAGGCCGTGGCGATCGCCGGCAAGAAGAAGGTCACGAAGTAGCCTCCGGGCGCTTCCCGCCTTCGCCTGCAGCACCTTGCGCGCCCGATCCGGCGCGCCCGACCCTAGGACACCATCGCCATGGCGAAGCCCGCCTCCGGTTCCTCGCGGCCCCGCCGCAAGGAGCGCAAGAACATCAGCTCCGGCGTGGCCCACGTGGCCGCGACCTTCAACAACACGATGATCACCATCACCGACGCGCAGGGCAACACCATCGCCTGGTCGTCGGCCGGCGCCCAGGGCTTCAAGGGCAGCCGCAAGTCCACGCCGTACGCCGCCCAGATGGCCGCCGAGGACGCGGGCAAGAAGGCGCGCGAGCACGGCATGGAGACGCTCGAGATCGAGGTCAACGGCCCCGGCTCCGGCCGCGAGAGCGCGCTGCGCGCCCTGCAGACCGTGGGCTTCGCCGTCACCTCGATCCGCGACACCACGCCGGTGCCGCACAACGGCTGCCGTCCGCGCAAGCGCCGCCGCGTCTGACGCCTGCCGAGAGGGTGGCGCCGCCTGGGGACAGAACCCCGGGCGGCGTCGTTTCCGTTTTCCGGACGGCCTGCGCCAGCGCGCGGCCCGCCCGATGCCACCATGAGGCGAAGTAGTTGGTCATCCAGAGAAACTGGCAGTCGCTGATCAAGCCGGAGAAGCTTGAGGTCGAGCCGGGCTCCGACCCGTCGCGCGTGGCCACCGTCGTCGCCGAGCCGCTGGAGCGCGGCTTCGGCATGACGCTCGGCAACGCGATCCGCCGCATCCTGCTCTCCTCGCTGCAGGGCGCCGCCGTCACCGCGGTGCAGATCGACGGCGTGCTGCACGAGTTCAGCTCGATCCCCGGCGTGCGCGAGGACGTCACCGACATCGTCCTCAACATCAAGCAGCTCGCGCTGCGCATGCACGGCGACCAGGTGCGCCGCATGACGCTGACCGCGACCGGCCCTGGAGAGGTCCGCGCCGGCCAGATCCAGACCGGCCACGACATCGAGGTGATGAACCCCGACCTCGTGATCTGCACCCTCGACGACGGCATCAAGCTGAACATGGAGCTGACCGTCCAGCTCGGCCGCGGCTACGACCCCGCCTCGGTGAACCGCCCCGAGGACGCGCCGATCGGCCTGATCCCGGTCGACAGCATCTACTCGCCGGTGCGCCGCGTGTCCTACAAGGTCGAGCAGACCCGCGTGGGCCAGGTCACCGACTACGACAAGCTCGTGCTCCAGGTCGAGACCAACGGCGCCGTCACCCCCGAGGACAGCGTGGCCCTCGCCGCCCGCATCCTGCAGGACCAGCTCGCCCTGTTCATCAACTTCGACGAGCCCCAGCAGGCCCGCGTCGAGGAGATCCAGGACGACCTGCCGTTCAACCGCAACCTGCTGCGCAAGGTCGACGAGCTGGAGCTCTCCGTCCGCTCGGCGAACTGCCTGAAGAACGACAACATCGTCTACATCGGCGACCTCGTGCAGAAGACCGAGCAGGAGATGCTCCGCACGCCGAACTTCGGCCGCAAGTCGCTGAACGAGATCAAGGAGGTCCTGACCAACATGGGCCTCGCGCTCGGCATGGCCGTGTCCGGCTGGCCCCCCGAGAACATCGAGGACCTCGCCAAGCGCCTCGACGAGCCTTTCTGACCCCACCGGCCACAGGAGATTAGAGAATGCGACACGGTGTTGCCGGTCGGAAGCTGAACGTCACCTCCACCCACCGCCTGGCCATGTTCCGCAACATGGCCCACGCGCTGATCAAGCACGAGCAGATCACCACGACGCTGCCCAAGGCGAAGGAACTCCGCCCGGTCGCCGAGAAGCTGATCACCCTCGGCAAGCGCGGCGGCCTCCACGCCCGTCGCCAGGCCTACGCCCAGCTGCGCGACGACGTCATCGTCGCCAAGCTGTTCGGCACCATCGCCGAGCGCTACCGCGGCCGCACCGGCGGCTACTGCCGCGTCATGAAGGCCGGCATGCGCTACGGCGACGCCGCCGACATGGCGGTGATCGAGCTGGTCGACCGCGACGTCGCCGCCAAGGGCCTCGACAGCGGCCCGCGCGCCGAGCAGTTCTCCGAGGCCGACGAGGCCTGAGGCAAAGGCCGGGCTCTGCCCGGACCCGCCAGGGGCGAGCCGCCCCTGGACCGGCGCCATGGAAGAACCCGCGGGGACATCGTTCCCGCGGGTTTTTTCATGGCGTCGGACAAGGAAAAGGCCGGGGCGGTCACCCGCCCCGGCCTTTCCGGTCCTGCAACGCTGTCGCGGCGGGCTTGCGGCCCGCCGCGAACCTTACTCAGGGCTTCGGCATCGGCGTGCCGGCCGCGCCGCCGACGCCGCCGGTCGAGCTGCCGGCCATCGCGCCATTGCCCTCGTTGCCGCCGCCCATCGAGCCCGTCGTGCCCGAGGTCTGCGCCGGCATCGTGCCGCCCGTGCTGCCCATGGAGCCATTGTCCATCGAGCCGTGCATCATGTGCCCGTGCATGCCCTTGCCGTGCATCATCCCGCCCGGCATCGCGGCCGCGCTGTCGGCGCCCGGCGTGAACGCGGTGTTGGACTGCGCGGCGTGCAGGCTCTGGTTGTTCAGCGCGTCGGTGCCCATGTCCTGCGAGCGCACGCCCTGCATGGACTTGCCCTCGGCCATCGACTCGCCGCTCATCTTGCCGTGCATGTGCATGTGCCCATGCATCTTGCCGTGCATGTGCGGGTGCATCGCCGAGTGGTGCATCGGGCCGCCGCCCTCTTTGTCGGCGCTCGCGCCCGACGACGGCGTCGCCGTCTCCTGCGCGAACGCGGGTGCGACGCTCAGGCAACCGAGAACCAGCGCCGCGGCGCCCAGCGTGGTGGTGATGCGATAGGCCATTGAGGTCATCCTTCCGTTTCGGTTGCGAGTCTGCCTGCCGTCGCGGTGGAACGAGTCCGCCTCAAAGCTGGCTGCGCAGGGAAGTGAATGCGCGACGGCAGAAGTGGTTGCAATCGATATGCTGCCGCTCGCGCGAATAGCCGCCACCCGTGCCCTCCCGCACACGCCCCAGCCACGGCCCGCCCCCGCGCGCCGCCGCGAAGGAACCCGCCCATGCCCGCCCGCCCGCCCCCGCCAGACCTGTTCGCCCCCGCGCCCGACGCCGGCGGCGCGCCATCCACGCCCGCCGGCCCGCTCCCTCTCGCCGAGCGCCTGCGCCCCGCCCGCCTCGACGAGGTCGTCGGCCAGGACGCCCTCCTCGGCCCCGCCGGCGCCCTCTCGCGCATGCTCGCCCGCGGCAGCCTCGCGTCGATGGTCCTCTGGGGCCCGCCCGGCGTCGGCAAGACCACGATCGCCCGCCTGCTCGCCGACGCCGCCGGCCTGCGCTTCGCCCAGCTCTCCGCCACCTTCGCGGGCGTGGCCGACCTGCGCCGCGCTTTCGACGCCGCCGTGCGCCAGCGCGAGTCCGGCAGCAGGACCCTCCTCTTCGTCGACGAGATCCACCGCTTCAACCGCGCCCAGCAGGACGCCTTCCTCCCCGTGGTCGAGGACGGCACCGTCGTCCTGGTCGGAGCCACCACCGAGAACCCCTCCTTCACCCTGAACGGCGCGCTCATGTCGCGCTGCCAGCTCATGCTCCTGCGCCGCCTCGACGACGCCGCCATGGAGCGCCTCCTCGCCCGCGCCGAGGCCGAGACCGCCACGCCCCTGCGCCTCGACGCCCCCGCCCGCGCCTCCCTGCGCGCCATGGCCGACGGCGACGGCCGCACCCTCCTCAACATGGCCGAGCAGGTCCTGGCGCTGGACCCCGGCCCGCCCCTCACGCCCGACGACCTCGCCGGCCTCCTGAGCCGACGCGCCGCCCTCTACGACCGCGACCGCGACGAGCACTTCGCCCTCATCTCCGCGCTGCACAAGTCGCTGCGCGGCTCCGACCCCGACGCCGCGCTCTACTGGTTCGCCCGCATGCTGGCCGGCGGCGAGGACGCCCGCTACGTCGCCCGCCGCCTGGTCCGCTTCGCCTCCGAGGACATCGGCCTCGCCGACCCCCAGGCCCTCGTCCAGGCCCTTGCCGCCTGGGACGCGTGGGAGCGCCTCGGCTCCCCAGAGGGCGACCTCTGCCTCGCCCAGTCCGTCGTCTATCTCGCCACCGCCCCCAAATCGAACGCCCTCTACACCGCCCACAAGGCCTCGCACGCCGCCGCCCGCGCCTCCGGCAGCCTCTCGCCGCCCGCCCACATCCTCAACGCGCCGACCCGCCTGATGCGCGACATCGGCCACGGCGCCGGCTACAGCTACGACCACGACACCGACGACGGCTTCTCCGGCCAGGACTACTTCCCCGCCGAGATCGGCCGCACCACCTACTACCGCCCCAAGGACCGCGGCTTCGAGCGCGAGGTCGCCCGCCGCCTCGCGCACTGGTCCGCACTGCGCGAAGGCGCCCAGCCGTGATAAGAAAGCAAGGTTGAGGCTCCGCCTCAAACTCTGCCAAAGGCTGCGCCCTTGGAACGCATCCCTTAAGTAAAGCCGGTCCAGGGCGGCTCGCCCTGGCGGGTCCGGGCAGGGCCCGGCCTTTCTTCCTTCAGGACAGACCCATGAGCGTCAGCATCCAGACCGTGGCCGAGGACGAGGCCGACCTGCGCCTGGACCGCTGGTTCCGCCGCCACTTCCCCCACATCACGCAGGCCGCGATGCAGAAGCTCTGCCGCACCGGCCAGGTCCGCGTCGACGGCGGCCGCGTGGACGGCGCGACCCGCCTCCTCGCCGGCCAGGCCGTGCGCGTCCCCCCGCTCCCCGCCGGCCCCGCCCCGAAGCCCGTCCCCGTGGTCGACGAGCGCACGCAGCGCGAGCTCGAGCGGATGGTGATCTACCGCGACGACCACGTGATCGTCCTCGACAAGCCCTGGGGCCTGCCGGTGCAGGGCGGCCCCGGCATCACCCGCCACCTCGACGGCATGCTCCACGCCCTCGCCGGCGACGGCGGCAAGCCCAAGCTCGTCCACCGGCTCGACCGCGACACCTCCGGCGTCCTGATCCTCGCCCGCGGCGCCGCCGCCGCCGCCAAGCTCGCCGCCGCGTTCCGCACCCGCCACGTCCGCAAGACCTACTGGGCCGTCGTGCACGGCCGCCCGAGCCCGCAGGAGGGCAGGGTGGACATGCCGCTGATCCGCCTCGGCGCCGGCCCCGGCGCCATCACCTCGGCGGCCGAGCGCGACGACGAGGACGCCGCTTCCGCACTCACCGACTACCGCACGCTGGAGGCCGCCGGCCGCAAGCTCGCCTGGCTGGAGCTGCAGCCGCTCACCGGCCGCACCCACCAGCTCCGCGTCCACTGCGAGGCGCTCGGCACGCCCATCGTCGGCGACCCGAAATACGGCCCGCAGGAGGAGGAGAAGAAGATGCACGTGGACGGCATGGCCATGAAGCTGCACCTCCACGCCCGCAGCCTCTCGCTGCCGCACCCCGCCGGCGGCACGCTCGACGTCGCCGCCCCGCTCCCGCCGCACATGCGCGACAGCTTCCGCCTCCTCGGCTTCACCGCGCCGCCCACCCCGGAGCCGAGGCTGCACCGGGGACGGCCCGAGTAAGGCAAGAAAGGCCAGAGGCTCTGCCTCTGGACTCCGCTCAAGGCTCGCCTTGAGAATCCAGTACGAGAAAGAAAGCCTTCCTTGCTTCGGGACGGGTTTCCAAAGGCCTCAGGCCTTTGGCGGGTCCGGGCAGAGCCCGGCCTTGCTTCCTCCGCCACCAAGGAACCCTGCCCATGCGACGAAGCGCACGGACCGCCGCCCTCGCCGCCGCCGCCCTCGCGGCCCTGGCCGCCGCCGGCGCCACGGCCGCTTGGCTCAGCCTCGACCCGGAGAGCCTCAAGCCCCGCGTGGAGGCCGCCGTGCTGCGCGCCACCGGCCGCGCGCTCACCCTGGACGGCCCGCTGCGCCTGACCTTGCTGCCGCAGCCCGGCTTCTCCGCGCAGGACGTGGCGCTGGCCAACCTGCCCGGCGGCTCGCGCCCGCAGATGGTCACCGCCCGCCGCCTGGCCGCGCGCTTCTCCCTCGGCGCCCTGCTCCGCGGCCGCATCGAGGTGACCGGCCTGCTACTCGACGGCCCGGACCTCCTGCTGGAACGCACCGCCTCCGGCCCGAACTGGGTGTTCGCCCCCCGGCCCTCCGCGGCCCCCGCCGACGCCACGCCCGCGCCCCCGTCCGCGCCGGAGCGACGCGCCCGCCCGCTCGACATCCGCGCGCTCAGCGTCACCGACGGCCGCGTCGCCTGGGCCGGCACCGCGCTCGCGATCCCCTCGCTCCAGGCCACGCAGAACGCGACCTCGGTCCACGTGGAGGCGAGCCTGGCCCACGACGGCGCGCCCTTCACGCTGCAGGCCGACACCGGCCCCGTCGCCGCGATCGCCACTCCCGAGGGCACGCCCCCGCCCGCCGGCGGGGCCCCGCCCGCGCCCGCCGAGAGCACCCCCTGGCCGGTGGACGCGACCCTTTCCACCCCCGCCGGCGACCGCCTCCAGGCCAAGGGCAGCGTGACCCGCGATGGCGGCTACGACCTGGCGGTGCACGGCGCGGTGGCCGACCTGTCCGCGCTGAACGCGCTGTTTCCCCACGCCAACCTGCCGCCGGTGAAGGCGCTGCGACTCGACGGCCACGTCACGGCCACCGCCGGCGGCCCGCCCGTGATCTCCGCGCTCACCCTGGCCGCCGGCGCGTCCGACCTCGCCTCGCTGCGCCCCGGCCTCACCGTGTCCTCCGCGATCGTGGAGCAGCGCGACGCCACCGGCCCGACCCGCCTGTCCCTGCGCGCCGCCCAGGAAGGCCAGCCCGTGTCGCTGGACGGCACCGTCGGCCCGATGGCCGGCCCGGACGCCCGCACGCTGCCCCTCGACCTGACCGCCGCCGCCGCCGGCGCCGTGGCCACCCTGCGCGGCACCGCGGGCCTGAGCCCCGCCGGCGCCCCGCCCGGCGCCGCCGCCGCGCGCGCGATCGCGCTCGACCTCGCGGTGTCGCTGCACGCGCCGCAGCTCGCGGCCCTGTCCGAGGTGGTGGGCGCCGGCCTGCCCGCGCTGCGCGACCTCGCCGCCGAGGCCAGGCTGTCCACGCCCTCGCCCGGCGTGCTCGCCCTGCGCGGCCTGCGCGCGACCTCCGCCGCCGGCGACGTCGCCGGCGACCTGGCGCTCGGCCGCGCGCCGCGCCCGTCGCTGCGCGGCACGCTCGTCTCCACGCGCATCGACGGCGACGCCCTGGTCCTCGCCCTCCAGCAGGCCCCCCGCCTGATCGTCACCACCGCGCCCGCCGCGACCCAGCGCCCCGCCACCCCCGCCGCCCCGTCGCAGCCCGCGCCCGCGCCGTCCGCCGGGGCAGGGCAGGGCGCCCCGCCCGCCACGCCCGCCTCCCCCGCCGGCGTGATCCCCGACCGCCCGCTGCCCTTCGCGGCCCTGGGCGCCGCCGACCTCGACCTCGCCTTCACCGTGGGCGCGCTGTCCGCCGGCGGCGTGACCTGGCGCGACGCCGCCGGCCACCTGACGCTCGACGACGCCCGCCTGGCGCTCGACCCCTTCGCCGCCACCGCCCCCGACGGTTCCGTCTCCGTGCGCCTGCGCGTCGACGGCCGCGCCACCCCGCCCACCGTGTCCGCCACCGCGCGCATCCCCGACCTGCCGCTCGCGCCCCTCCTGGCCGCGGCCGGCCACGCCGGCGCCGCCTCCGGCCTGCTCGGCCTCGACGCCGTGCTCGACGCCTCGGGCGCGTCCCTGCGCGCGCTGGTCGCCACCGCGACCGGCCACGTCGGCCTGTCCGGCGTGAACGGCGAGGTCCAGGACAGCGTGCTCAAGGCCGCCTTCGCCCCCGCCCTGCGCGCCGCCGGCATCCCCTCGCCCGCGCTCGACGGCACCACCGCCGTGCGCTGCCTCGCCGTGCGCCTCGACCTCGCCTCCGGCCAGGGCACCCTGAAGGCCCTCGCCCTCGACAGCGCCCGCCTCCGTCTCGACGGCGCTGGCACCCTGGACCTGCGCGCCGAGCTGCTCGCCCTGACCCTGCGCCCCACGCTGCGCCTGGGCGGCACCGCCGTCGGCGTCCCCGTGGCGCTCGACGGCCCCCTCGGCTCGCCCCGCGCCCGCGTCGACAGCGCCCGCGGCGGCGGCCTGACCATCGGCGGCGGCGAAGGCCCCGACCTGTGCCCCGCGGCGCTGGCCACCGCCCGCGGCGGCATGTCCGGCCCCGCGCCCGCGGCCCCCGCCGCGCTGGCCAAAGCCCCGAAGGCGGCCGACCTCCTGCGCAGCCTGCTGCGGTAAGGCAGGCAAGCATGGGCTCTGCCCAAACCCGCAAAGGGTCCGAGGACCCTTTGATCCCTTGACTTAAGGAAGCCATCCAAGGGGCTTCCCTTGGCGGAGTTTGAGGCAGCGCCTCAACCTTGCTTGCTTTCGCCCCCGCGACTCCTGATCTAGCCGCCATGCCGGCGCAGGGGAGGGCGGGGGATGCTGAGGTTCTGGGACGAGGCGGGCGTGCGGCACGCCCCTGACGGCTTCGAGGTGGTGCTCGACGGCAGGCCGATGCGCCTGCCTGGCGGCCCGAGCCTGCGCCTGCGCTCTGCCGCGCTGGCCGACGCGGTGGCCGCCGAGTGGCAGGCGGCGGGCGGCGCCAAGGGCGGCGAGATGAGCCTGGATGCGGTGCCGCTGACCCGCCTGGCCGGCACCGCGCAGGAGCGGGTGGCGCGCGACCCTGGCGCGTCGATCGCGGCGCTGGCGCGCTACGGCGAGGCCGACCTGCTGTGCTACCGCGCCGAGCGCCCCGCCGCCCTGGTCGCGGAGCAGTCCGCTTCGTGGGACCCGCTGCTGGACTGGGCGGACGCGGCGCTGGGGGCGCGGCTGCGGGTGACGGCGGGGGTGGTCCACGTGGCGCAGCCGGAGCCGGCGCTGGTGGCGCTGACGCGTGCGCTGGCGGGCTTCGATGCGGACGGTCTGGCGGGGCTGGGGATCGCGGTGCCGGCGCTGGGCAGCCTGGTGCTGGGGCTGGCGCTGGCGCTGGGGCGGCTGGACGCGGCGGCGGCGGCGTCGCTGGGCACGCTGGAGGAGCGCCACCAGATCGAGGCGTGGGGCCACGACGACGAGGCGGCGCGGCGGCTGGAGCTGATCGCGGCGGACGTGGCGCTGGCGGCGCGCTTCATGGCGCTGGCGGCGGCGCCGTGATCGCGAAGCGGGTGGTGATCGGCGGCCGGGTGCAGGGCGTGGGCTACCGGGCGTGGATGGTGCGCGAGGCGCAGTCGCTGGGCCTTTGGGGCTGGGTGCGCAACCGGCCCGACGGCACGGTGGAGGCGGTGGTCCACGGCGAGACGGACGCGGTGGGCGAGATGCTGCGCCGCTGCCGCCGCGGCCCGATGCTGGCCTCGGTCAGCTCCATCGACGAGACCGACACCGACCCGCCGGACGGCGAGGGCTTCCGCCAGACCGGCTGAGACCCTCGTGCGCCGGTCCAGGGCAGCGCCCGGCCTTCCCTTCCCGGCGCCGGGAGACGTTTCCCGTCCTGCCGCGCAGGACAAAGCCCCGGAAAAGCCGCCGCTCGTCCTGCGGCGCAGGACGGAACACCCCCGATCTGTCCTGCGCGGCAGGACGGAAAACGCTCCGCCGTCCTGCCGCGCAGGACGGCCCCGCACGACGAGCGCCATGTCCCGACAGGCCGACCCTGCCCCCTCGTACGGCGTCGCGATCCCGGAGGCGCCGGGCATCGTGCGGGTGGTGGCGCCCAACCCCGGGCCGATGACGCAGCACGGCACCAACAGCTGGATCCTCGCCGGGCCGGACGGCGCCACGGTGATCGACCCCGGCCCCGACGACGCCGGCCACGTCGCGGCGCTGCTCGCCGTGGCCGGGCCGATCGCGCGCATCGTGCTCACGCACCGCCACGCCGACCACGCCGGCGCCGCGTCCGCGCTGCGCGAGGCGAGCGGCGCGCCGGTGGTCGCGCACCACGCCTTCAGCTCCGCCCTGGTGCGCCCGGACCGCACGGTGGGCGACGGCGACGCGCTGCCGGGCCTGGTCGCGGTGCACACGCCGGGGCACGCGTCGGACCACCTGTGCCTGGCCACGCCGGACGGGGTGCTGTTCAGCGGCGACCACGTGATGGGCTGGTCGACCACGGCGATCAGCCCGCCGGACGGCGACATGGCCGACTTCCTGCGCAGCCTGGAGCGGCTGCGGGCGCGCGCCGACCGACTGCTGCTGCCGGGCCATGGTGCCGCGATCCGCGACCCGGCGCCGCTGCTGTCGACGCTGCTGCGCCACCGGCTGATGCGCGAGGCGGGGCTGGTGGCGGCGCTGCGCCGGGCGCCGGCGACGCTCGAGTCGCTGGTGGCGTCCGAGTACCATGGGCTGGCGCCGAACCTGGCGCGTGCGGCGGGCGCCACGCTGCTGGCCCATCTGGCGAAGCTCCGCGACGACGGCGTGGCGGCCGAGGAGGGCGGAGTCTGGCGCTTGTCAGACAGGAAGGGCTGAGGGTGCTTGCGCGACGCCCGAACCGCGGCGATCCTGCAACAATTCTGGAGGACACGGTGGGGGGGGCAGGCGAGCCCGATGATCAGCTGACGGCCCAGGGCCGCCGCACGGCCGCCGCCAGGGACGTTCCGCCTCCCGCGGCCCGGGCCAGGGCGATGCTGGTCACGTGCGCGCTGGCCGTGGTGGCGGGCTCGCTCGCCACGGCGTGGTGGCTGGGCGCGGTCGCGGCGGTCGCGGTGTACGTGTCGGGCACGCTGCTGCTGGCGGCGGCGCTGCTCGTCGTGGCGCGCTGGCGCAGGGTAGGGCAGCTTCACGACCCCGGCCGGCTTCACGACCCGGGGCGGTGACGCGGGATCGGCGCGCGGCCCCTTGACGCGAAGGCCTTCGTCTTCCATCTCAGGTCAATCCGGACCGCAGTGGTCCGCATAGGACCCGGCCGATGCTGAGGCTCTCGAAACTCACCGACTACGCGGTCGTGGTGCTGGTCCGCCTGTCGGGCGAGGCCGGCGGCGCGGTGCAGACCACCCCCGGCATCGCCGCCGCCACCGGCGTGCCCGAGCCCACGGTCGCCAAGGTGCTGAAGGCCATGGTCGGCTCCGGCCTGGTGGCCTCGCAGCGCGGCGCCCGCGGCGGCTACCGCCTGGCGCGCCCGCTGTCGGCGATGCCGATCCGCGACGTGATCGAGGCGATCGACGGACCCATCGCGCTGACCTCCTGCGTGGAGGGCGGCGTCGGCGGCTGCGAGGCGGCGGGCCTGTGCCCGGTGCACGGCCGCTGGGACGTGGTCAACGACGCGGTGCGCGTGGCGCTGGGCGCGATCACGCTGGCCGACATGCAGGGCGCCGCCATCCCGCGCGCGTTCAGAACCCCGGGCCGCACCCTGGGCCAGGCAGCACTGCTGCCCGGCCAGGTCGCGTCCCACTCCGCAGATTGAATGAGGCGACATGCCAGCCGTTGTAGAGACACTCGACACCGTCCAGTCCGTCACGCAGTCCGGCTACAAGTGGGGCTTCGAGACCGACATCGAGATGGACCTCGCCCCGGTCGGGCTGAACGAGGACATCATCCGCCTGATCTCGGAGCGCAAGGGCGAGCCGGAGTGGCTGCTCGCGTGGCGCCTGAAGTCCTACGCCGCGTGGCTCAAGATGGAGGAGCCCGACTGGAGCAAGCACAAGTACCCGCCGATCGACTACCAGGCCCTCCACTACTACGCCGCGCCCAAGAAGAAGGCCGGCCCCGCCAGTCTTGACGAGGTCGATCCCGAGCTGCTGCGCATGTACGAGAAGCTCGGCATCCCCTTGCGCGAGCAGGCGGTGCTCGCCGGCGTCGAGGGCGCGGTCCAGCTCGACCCCGAGACAGCGGTCGGCCGCAACATCGCCGTCGACGCCGTGTTCGACAGCGTCTCCGTGGCCACGACCTTCAAGTCCACGCTGGCCAAGGCCGGCGTGATCTTCTGCCCGATCAGCGAGGCCGTGCGCGAGCACCCCGAGCTGGTCCGCCAGTACCTCGGCAGCGTGGTGCCCGCCGGCGACAACTACTTCGCGGCCCTGAACAGCGCCGTGTTCACCGACGGCTCCTTCGTGTTCATCCCCAAGGGCGTGCGCTGCCCGATGGAGCTGAGCACCTACTTCCGCATGAATGCCAAGAACACCGGGCAGTTCGAGCGCACCCTGATCATCGTCGAGGACGGCGGCTCCGTGTCCTACCTCGAGGGCTGCACCGCGCCGATGCGCGACGAGAACCAGCTGCACGCCGCCGTGGTCGAGCTCGTCGCCATGGACGACGCCACCATCAAGTACAGTACCGTACAGAACTGGTTCCCCGGCGACGCCGAGGGCAAGGGCGGCATCTACAACTTCGTCACCAAGCGCGCGGCCTGCCGCGGCGCGCGCTCCAAGGTGTCGTGGACGCAGGTCGAGACCGGCTCCGCGATCACCTGGAAGTACCCGTCGTGCATCCTGATCGGCGAGGGGTCGGTCGGGGAGTTCTACTCGGTCGCCGTGACCAACAACCGGCAGATGGCCGACACCGGCACCAAGATGATCCACATCGGCAAGAACACGCGCTCGACCATCGTGTCCAAGGGCATCAGCGCCGGCCACTCCGACAACGTCTACCGCGGCCTGGTGCGGATGCAGCCCAAGGCGTCGGGTGCGCGCAACTTCACGCAGTGCGACAGCCTACTGATCGGCGACAACTGCGGCGCCCACACCGTGCCCTACATCGAGAGCCGCAACCCGACGGCCAAGGTCGAGCACGAGGCCACCACCTCGCGCATCGCCGACGACCAGCTGTTCTACTGCCGCCAGCGCGGCCTGTCCGAGGAGGATGCCGTGGGCATGATCGTCAACGGCTTCTGCAAGGACGTGCTCAAGGAGCTGCCCATGGAGTTCGCGGTCGAGGCGCAGAAGCTGCTCGCCATCTCGCTCGAGGGGAGCGTCGGCTGATGCTCGCCATCCGTGACCTCGCCGCCTCGATCGCCATCGAGGGAGCAGAGCCCAAGCCGATCCTGCGCGGCATCACGCTGGACCTGCCGCAGGGCGAGGTCCACGCCATCATGGGCCCCAACGGCTCGGGCAAGTCCACGCTGTCCTACGTGCTCTCCGGGCGCGACGACTACGAGGTGACCGGCGGCTCGGCCACCTTCAACGACGTCGACCTGCTGGCGCTGGAGCCCGAGGAGCGCGCGGCGCTCGGCGTGTTCCTGGCGTTCCAGGCGCCCGTCGAGCTGCCCGGCGTCGGCAACGCCAACTTCATGCGCACCGCGCTCAACGCCGTCCGCCGCGCCCGCGGCGAGCCGGAACTGGACGCGGTGGCCTTCCTCAGGCTCGCCCGCGCCGAGGCCAAGCGCCTGTCGATGCCCGACGACATGCTCAAGCGCAACGTCAACGTCGGCTTCTCCGGGGGCGAGAAGAAGCGCAACGAGGTCCTCCAGATGGCCCTGCTGCGCCCCAAGCTCGCCATCCTCGACGAGACCGACAGCGGCCTGGACATCGACGCGCTGCGCATCGTGGCTGAGGGCGTCAACGCGCTGCGCGGCCCGGACTTCTCCGCGCTCGTCATCACCCACCACCAGCGCCTGCTCGACTACATCGTGCCGGACCGCGTGCACGTGCTCGCGGCCGGGCGCGTGGTGCGCACCGGCGGCCCGGAGCTGGCCCACCAGCTCGAGGCCCAGGGCTACGCCCAGGTGATCGCGGAGGCGGCATGAGCGCGGCCCAGTCCATGCCGGTGGCCGACACCGCCGCCGGCTTCCTGCACCGCTTCGACGGCCTGCGCCGCCGCCTGCCCGGCGACGCGGCGGCCCGCGACGCCGCGGCCGATCTGCTGCGCGCCAAGGGCCTGCCGACGCGCGCCCTGGAGGCGTGGCACTACACCAGCCTGCGCCCGCTGGCCGACGTCGCGTTCCACGAGCCGCTCACCGCGGTCTCGCCCGGCGCGGACGTGCTCGACGGCGTGGCGCTGCCCGACGTGCCGCGCCTGGTGTTCGTCGACGGCCGCTTCCAGCCCGAGCTGTCCTCCGTGCCCGACGGCGTCACGCTGACCCTGTTCGCCGACCGGCCCGTGTTCGGCACGCTCGCCCACCCCGAGCGCGAGACGCTGGTCGCCCTCAACACCATGCTCGCCGAGGACGGCGCGCGGCTGCACGTCGCGGCCGGCGTGGACGGCGGCACGCTGTGCCTGGTCAGCATCGGCGGCGGCGTCGGGCGCAGCGCCATGGCGTTCCACCCGCGACACGCGGTCACGCTGGAGGCGGGCGCGCGCCTGACCCTGATCGAGGTCTCGCACGGCGCCGGCGCCTACCTGCACAACCCGGTGATGGAGGTCTCCGTCGCCGAGGGCGCCGAGATGGTCCACATCCGCCTGCAGGACGAGGCGCCCGAGGCGTTCCACCTGTCCACGGTGTACGCCGACATCGCCGAGCGCGGCGTCTACGACAGCTTCGGCCTCAACCTCGGCTCGCGGCTCTCGCGCAACGAGGTCCACGCCCGCCTGCTCGGCCCGCACGCGGCGGCCCACCTCAACGGCGCGCAGCTCCTGTCGGGCAGCCAGCACAGCGACTTCACCACCGTGGTCTCGCACAAGGCGCCGTCCTGCGCCTCGCGCCAGACCGTGAAGAACGTGCTCACCGGGCACAGCCGTGGCGTGTTCCAGGGCAAGATCGAGGTCGACCGCATCGCGCAGAAGACCGACGGCTACCAGATGAACCAGGCCCTGCTGCTGTCGGCCGAGTCCGAGATCGACTGCAAGCCGCAGCTCGAGATCTACGCCGACGACGTCAAGTGCTCCCACGGCGCCACCGTGGGCGAGCTGGACGCCGAGCAGCTGTTCTACCTGCGCTCGCGCGGCGTGCCGCTGGCCCAGGCGCGCTCGCTGCTGGTGCGCGCCTTCCTCGCCGAGGCGCTCGACCCGATCGCCAACGAGGGCGCGCGCGCCATGCTGGAGGGCGCCGTGGAGCGCTGGTGGTCGCGCCAGGAGACGGCGCCGGCCCGCGAGGTCACGCCCGCATGAACGACATCTCCCGCCCGCAGCGGCCCTCGCCGATCCACGAGGCGCCGGCGCCCGACCCGGTGGCACCGTCGCGCCCGTTCGACGAGGCGGCGATCCGCGCCGACTTCCCGATCCTCGCACAGCAGGTGCACGGCAAGCCGCTGGTGTTCCTCGACAACGCGGCCTCGGCGCAGAAGCCGCGCGCGGTGATCGACGCCATGGTCGGCGCGATGGAGACGCAATACGCCAACGTGCACCGCGGCCTGCACTGGATGAGCGAGCGCACCACCGACGCGTTCGAGGCCACCCGCGACGCCGTCGCCCGCCTGCTCAACGCGCCTTCCCGCGAGGAGGTCGTGTTCACGCGCAACAGCACTGAGGCGATCAACCTCGTCGCGCACTCCTACGGCCGCGGCATCCTGAAGCCGGGGCAGGCGGTGCTGGTCTCGGAGATGGAGCACCACGCCAACATCGTGCCCTGGCAGATGCTGCGCGACGCCCACGGCATCGAGCTGCGCGTGTGCCCGATCACCGACGCCGGCGAGCTGGACATGGAGGTCTACGAGCGCCTGCTCGAGGACCGGCGCGTCGGCCTGGTCGCGGTCACGCACATGAGCAACGTGCTCGGCACCTGCACGCCGGCCGCGCGCCTCGCCGCGCTCGCCCACCAGTACGGCGCGCGCATCCTGCTCGACGCCAGCCAGTCCGTGGTGCACCGCCGCGTCGACGTGCAGGCGCTCGACGCCGACTTCCTCGTCTTCACCGGGCACAAGCTGTACGGCCCGACCGGCATCGGCGTGCTCTGGGCGCGGCGCGAGCTGCTCGACGCCATGCCGCCGTTCATGGGCGGCGGCGACATGATCTCTTCCGTCAGCTTCGAGCGCTCCACCTGGGCCAGCGTGCCGCACAAGTTCGAGGCCGGCACGCCCGCGATCCTGGAGTCGATCGGCCTGCACGCCGCGATCGACTACGTCGAGGCGCTCGGCTTCGACGCCATCGCCGCCCACGAAGCCGCCCTCGTCGAGCACGCCATGGCGCGCCTGCCGCAGGTCGCCGGCCTGTCGGTGATCGGCAGCGCGCAGGACCGCGGCGGCGTGGTGTCGTTCACCATGAAGGGCGCCCACGCCCACGACATCGCGACGCTGGTGGACCGCGGCGGCATCGCCATCCGCGCCGGGCACCATTGCGCCGAGCCGCTGATGCGCCGCCTCGGACTGGACAGCACCGCGCGCTGCTCCTTCGCGCTCTACACCACGCGCGCCGAGATCGACGCCCTCGCCACCGCGCTCGACCGCGTCAGCGAGTTCTTCGCGTGAGCGGCGCCGCCGACGATGCCAGCGACCTCTACCAGGCCGTCGTGCTGCGCCACGGCCGCAACCCGGTGCACCAGCGCCGCCTCGACCCGCACGACGCCGCGGCGCGGGGCGAGAATCCGATGTGCGGCGACCGCGTGGAAGTGCGCCTGCGCCTCGACCCGGCCGGCGCCGTCGCCGAGGCCGCCTTCGAGGCCCGGGGCTGCGCGATCAGCGTGGCCTCGGCCGACCTGATGGCCGAGGCCGCCGCCGGGCGCACGCCGGGCGAGCTGCGCGACCTGGCCCGCGCCTTCGACGCCATGACGCGCACCGGCGAGTGCCCGGACTGCCTGGGCGAGCTGCGCGCCCTGTCCGGCGTGCACGACTACCCCTCGCGCCGCCGCTGCGCGACCCTGCCCTGGACCGCGCTGGTCCAGGCGCTGGACGAGGCCGCCCCCGGGACGGCCCGCACCACCGAGGAGGCCGCCCATGGATGAGTTCCGCGCGATGATGGACCCCGCGACCAGCGGCGCGTCCCTGCCCGGTGCGGTGGCACCCGGCGTCGGCGCCTGGACGCCCGACGGCGAGGCCGCGCCCGCCGCGCCCAGCGAGGACGCGCTGATCGCCGCCATCGGCACCGTCTACGACCCGGAGATCCCGGTGAACGTCTACGAGCTGGGCCTGATCTACGCCGTCGACATCGGCGACGCCGGCCACATCGCCGTCGAGATGACCCTGACCGCGCCCAACTGCCCGAGCGCCCAGGAGCTGCCCGAGATGGTGCGCCTCGCCGTGCTGGACGTGCCCGGCGTCACGTCGGCCGCCGTGACCACCGTGTGGGACCCGCCATGGGACCCGAGCCGCATGTCCGACGAGGCACGCCTCTCGCTGAACATGTTCTGAGACCGGAGCCCGCCATGAGCGACATCCAGACAGCCAAGCCCGCCCGGCGCGCCCTGCCGCCCCTGATGAGCGTCAGCGACGCCGCCGCCGCCCGCCTGCGCGCCCTCTACGACGGCAGCCGCCAGGGCATGCTCCTGCGCATCGCCGTCAGCACCAAGGGGTGCTCGGGCATGAGCTACGACATGGGCTGGGTCGAGGCCGCAGGGCCCGCCGACGAGGTCGTCACCGACAACGGCGTCACCGTGCTCGTCGACCGCAAGGCCACGCTGTTCCTGATCGGGACCACCATGGACTTCGAGAGCAAGACCCTGACCTCGGGGTTCGTGTTCAGCAACCCCAACGAGAAGGGGCGGTGCGGCTGCGGGGAAAGCTTCCACGTGTGAAGCAAGGCCGGGCTCTGCCCGGACCCGCCCCTGCTTCAAGACGGGGCGAGCCGCCCCTGGACCGGCGCTCTTAAGCCACGGCGGCGAGCGAGGCTTCCTGCGGG
>JBPBQS010000004.1:0-18117 GCA_050920955.1 Janthinobacterium lividum
CTCGAAGCCGGCGCGCTCGCGGGTCAGACCGCCCGGGCCAAGCGCCGAGAGGCGGCGCTTGTGCGTCACCTCGGACAGCGGGTTGGTCTGGTCCATGAACTGGCTGAGCTGGCTGGAGCCGAAGAACTCGCGCACCGCGGCGGCCGCGGGCTTGGCGTTGATCAGGTCGTGCGGCATCACGGTGTCGATGTCGACCGAGCCCATGCGCTCGCGGATGGCGCGCTCCATGCGGAGCAGGCCGACGCGGTACTGGTTCTCCATCAGCTCGCCGACGGAGCGGACGCGTCGGTTGCCGAGGTTGTCGATGTCGTCGATCGTGCCGCGGCCGTCCTTCAGCTCGCACATGATCTTCACCGTGCGCAGGATGTCCTCCTTGCGGAGCACGCGCACGGTGTCCTCGGCCTGCAGCGTCAGGCGCATGTTCATCTTCACGCGGCCGACGGCGGACAGGTCGTAGCGGTCGGGGTCGAAGAACAGGCCGCGGAACAGCGTCTCGGCCGTGTCCGGCGTCGGCGGCTCGCCCGGGCGCATGACGCGGTAGATGTCGATCAGCGCATCGTCGCGGTTGGTGTTCTTGTCGACGGCGAGCGTGTTGCGGATCCACGGGCCGTTCTGCTGGTCGACGGCGAGCGTCGGCAGCTCGGTGATGCCGGCCTCCTCCAGCGCGGCGAGACGGGCCTCGACCAGCTCCTCGCCGGCCTCGGCGTAGATCTCGCCGGTCTCCTCGTTGACCAGGTCGAGCGCCATGAAGCGGCCGAGCAGGTCGGCGCGGCTCACCAGCACGGTGCTGGTCTTCTCGGCGATCTTGCGGACCATGCGCTGCGTCAGCTTGGCGTCGGCCTCGGCGACGACCTCGCCGGTCTCGGCGTCGACCAGCGGCGAGAGCAGCTTCATGCCGCGGAAGGCGTCGGCGTCGAACGGGCGCGCCCAGCCGGTCGGCGTCGCGCTGAACACGACCTGGCCGTAGAACGTGGAGAGGATCTCCTCGGCGTCCATGCCCTTGATCTCGATGGTCGCGGGGTCCTCGCCGGCGGCGATGCGCTCCTCGCGACGCGCGGCGCTGGCGGCACCCTCGAGAGCGAGCAGCAGCGTGGTCGCCGGAAGCTTGCGCTTGCGGTCGATGCGCACGTAGCACAGGTCCTTGCTGTCGAACTCGAAGTCCAGCCAGGAGCCGCGGTACGGGATCACGCGCGCGGCGAACAGGAACTTGCCCGAGCTGTGGGTCTTGCCCTTGTCGTGGTCGAAGAACACGCCCGGGCTGCGGTGCATCTGGGAGACGATGACGCGCTCGGTGCCGTTGATGATGAAGGTGCCGTTGTCCGTCATCAGGGGCATGTCGCCCATGTAGACGGGCTGCTCCTTGATGTCGCGGATCGAGCGGGCGCCGGTGTCCTCGTCGAGGTCCCACACGATCAGGCGCAGCACGACCTTGAGCGGGGCGGCGAACGTCATGCCGCGCTGGATGCACTCCTCGACGTCGTACTTCGGCTCCTCGAGCTCGTAGTGGACGAACTCCAGACGGCCGCGGCCGGCGAAGTCGTCGATCGGGAACACCGAGCGGAACACCTCCTGCAGCCCGGTCTGGGTGCGGCTGTCCGGCGGGACGTTCATCTGCAGGAACGCCTCGTAGCTCGAGCGCTGCACGTCGATGAGGTTGGGCATCGGCGCCACCTCGGGGATGCGGCCGAAGCTCTTGCGGATGCGCTTCTGCGCGGTGAACGATTTGGAAATGGCGTTCATGCTATCCTGGTGCCCCATCGTTCCTGCCGACCCGCGCGAGTGCGGGGAGGCGTGATGCGCGCGGCCTGAAACCCCCGGCCGCCGGGGCTCGTCTCCGGAACACTCCGCGACGATCGGGTCCGGCCCCGGTTCGCCACGCCGCAACGGGAAAGCGGGCGGGAACCGACCCCGGTTCCCGCCCTCCCCCGCCTCAGGTCACGCGGCAGAGCGCCGCGTGCAGTTCGGTTCAGCAGATCACTTGATCTCGACAGCGGCGCCCTGATCCTCAAGCTGCTTCCTCAGCTTCGCGGCCTCGTCCTTGTTCACGCCTTCCTTGACGGTCTTCGGCGCGCCCTCGACGAGGTCCTTGGCCTCCTTCAGGCCGAGACCCGTGATCGTGCGGATCTCCTTGATCACGTTGATCTTCTTCTCGCCGGCCTTGGCGAGGATCACCGTGAACTCAGTCTGCTCCTCGACGGGGGCGGCAGCGGCGCCACCACCGGCGGGGGCCGCGGCCGCCGCCGCCGGGGCGGCTGCGGAGACGCCCCACTTCTCCTCGAGCATTTTCGACAGCTCGGCCGCCTCGAGGACGGTCAGCGCCGACAGGTCGTCCACGATCTTCGCAAGATCAGCCATTGTTCAGCATCCCTACATTAGTCTCTGGTCGGTTCCATGCAAGGCCGTCTCGCGGCCCCACGCTCATTTCAGGCGAAAGGTCAAGCGGCCTCTGCGGCAGGCCCCTCGGGGGCCGCCTCGGGCGCACCGTCGGGCGAGCCCTCCGGCTCCCCCGTCGGCTCGCCGTCCTTCCTGGAGTAGGCGCCAATGACGCGTGCCACGCCCGCGGCCGGCGCCGCGATCACGGCGGCGATCCGGGTGGCGGGGGTCTGGATCATCCCCACCAGCCTGGCGCGCAGCGCGTCGAGCGACGGCAGCTCCGCGAGCGCCCTGATCCCGTCCGCATCCAGCGTCTGGGAGCCGAGCGCGCCGCCGAGCAGCACGAGCTTGTCGTTGGTCTTGGCGTAGTCGACGGCCACCTTGGCCACCGCCACAGGGTCCTTGCACCACGCGAGCGCGGTCGGTCCCTTCAGCAGCGGCGCGATGCCGGCGAACGAGGTCCCATCCAGGGCAAGGACGGCCAGCCGGTTCTTCGCGACCTTGAAGGTCGCCCCGGCCGCCCGCATCCGCTGCCGCAGCACCGTCACCTCGGCCACCGTCAAACCCTTGTTCTGGGTGACGACGACCATCGACGTGTCCGCGAAAACGGTGGCGAGCGTCGAGACGAACTCCCGCTTCTCCGTACGGTCCAAATCCCGTCTCCATCGTGGCCCGGGCGCAGGCAAGCCGCGCCGGGCCTGGTTGCCCGTGGGTCGCACATTCCCCTGAAGAGGGGGCCGCGCGGCCCGGTTCGCCTGTCCAGTCTAGGCGGAACCGCCAACCATCATCGGGCCCGCGGCCCCGCTTCGCAGCGGAGGAGGCGGGCCGAATTCCGTGTGGCACCCCGTCTCCCGCGCGCGGGCCTCTCGGCCCTTTACCGCCGACCGTCCCGGAGGGCGGAGGGCGACGTGCGGTCTCGGACAGGTTCGGGGCAGGCAAGCGTGCCGCCCCTGGCCGTCACCCCAGCCGGCCGGAGCCGGGAGGGGTGTCGAATTGCTTCAGCCGGCGACGAGGCTCGCCACGTCGACCTTCACGCCCGGGCCCATCGTGGAGCTGAGCGACATCTTCTTGACGTACGTGCCCTTCGCCCCGGTCGGCTTGGCGCGGTTGATCGCGTCCACCAGCGCGCGGATGTTGCCGAGCAGCTTGTCCTCGTCGAAGCTCGCCTTGCCGATGCCGGCGTGGATGATCCCCGCCTTCTCGGCGCGGAACTCGACCTGGCCGGACTTGGCCGCCGTGATCGCGTCCTTGACGTTCATCGTCACGGTGCCGAGCTTCGGGTTGGGCATCAGGCCGCGCGGGCCGAGGATCTTCCCCAGGCGGCCCACGAGCGCCATCATGTCCGGCGTCGCGATGCAGCGGTCGAAGGCGATCTCGCCGGCCTGGACCTTCTCGGCCAGGTCCTCGGCGCCCACCACGTCGGCGCCGGCGGCCTCGGCCTCGGCGGCCTTCGGGCCGCGGGCGAACACGCCCACGCGCAGGGTCTTGCCGGTGCCGTTGGGCAGGCTCAGCAGGCCGCGCACCATCTGGTCGGCGTGGCGCGGGTCGATGCCGAGGTTCATGGTCATCTCGACCGTCTCGTCGAACTTGGCGCCGGCGTTGGCCTTGACCATGCGCACCGCCTCCTCGATGGAGTACGGCTTCTGCCGGTCGAAGGTCGCGTAGGCGTTGTTCAGCCGCTTGTCGTGTGCCACCGGATCAGCCCTCCACCACGCTCAGGCCCATGGATCGCGCGGACCCCGCCAGCATCCGCACCGCGCCGTCCACGTCGTTGGCGTTCATGTGCACCATCTTCGTCGCCGCGATCTCGCGCAGCTGCGACATCGTCACGCGGCCCACCGCGGCGCCCTTGCCCGGCGTCGTCGTGCCCTTCTGGATCCCCGCCGCCTTCTTCAGGAAGTAGGTGTTCGGCGGCGTCTTCATGATGAACGTGAAGGTGCGGTCCGCGAACGCCGTGATCACCACGGGGGTCGGCATGCCGACCTCCATGCCCTGCGTCAGAGCGTTGAACTCCTTGCAGAACGCCATGATGTTCAGGCCGCGCTGGCCCAGCGCAGGCCCGACCGGCGGCGAGGGGTTCGCCTTGCCCGCGGGGATCTGCAGCTTGATGTAGCCGACGATCTTCTTCGCCATGATCCTGGCCTCCAGACGTGAAGCCGGACCGCGGTCCATACGACCCGACCCCGCCGCGGCGAACGCGCCAGGGCGGAGGCACGGGTCTCCCGCGTTCCGATGAGCGGCGGGGGATAGGGCACAGGCAAAGGCAAGTCAAGCATGGGCTCTGCCCAAACCCGCCAGGGCGAGCCGCCCTGGACTGGCGCTACTCAGGGGAGGCGTTCCAAGGGCGCAGCCTTTGGCGGTGCTCGAGGCGGAGCCTCGACCTTGCTTTCGCGCGTCGGGCCTCCAGGACCTGCCAGGTGCACAGGGCAGGTACGGCCAGGGCGAGGTCGCGGGCACGGCGCACCAGCGACAGGCCCAGCGCGGCGTCGGGCGGCACGCCGAACAGCGCGCCCACCACCACCAGCGTCGCCTCCTGCACCCCGATCGCGTTCGGCACCAGGAACGCGAAGGAGCGCGCGCCGTACAGCAGGCTGTCGATCACCAGGGCGCCGGACAGGCCTGGGCGCAGGCCCATCAGGCGCAGCGTCGCCCAGGCCTGCACGCCGCTGAGCACCCACTCCGCGAAGTGCAGGCCGATCGCGGCCAGAAGCGCGCCTCGGCGGGCGTGGATCGTGCGCACGGCGTCGGCCAGCGCGGCGGCAGGGGCCCCTGCCCTGCCCTCGTCCGTGGGCAGGCGGGCGGAGGCGCGCACCAGCAGGCGGTCCACGGCGCCGGCGCCGCGCACCTGCACCGCCGCGAAGGCCGCGACCAGGGCCGCCATCGCCAGAGTGGCCAGCAGCACCGGGGCCAGGAGGCCACTGCCGGGCCGGCGCCACGCCAGGAGGGCGAGGCCGAGGAGGGTGTAGCCGAGCTGGCCCGCGAGCTCCGTGCTCACGTCCACCACGGTGGAGGCGGCGGCGAACGGGCCGGAGACGCCCGCGACCGCCAGCGCGCGGGCGCCGGCCGCGTAGCCGCCGAGCTGGCTGAACGGCAGGGCCTCGCCGGCGGAGTCGCGCACCAGGCGGGCCCACACGAAACGCGGCAGGCGGGCGTCGGGGCGGCCGCGGCCCAGGAGCCACCAGGCGACGCCCATCGGGACGACCAGGAGCAGTTGCGCCGCCAGGACGAGCGCGAAGCCGGGCCAGCCGAGGGAGGCGGCGGCGTGCAGGACGGCGGTTGCGCCGGTGTCGGCGATGAGGTGCCAGGCGAGGGCTAGGCCGGCGAGGGCGAGCAGGGCGGGGAGGGCGGCGCGGGAGAAGGAAGCAAGGCCGGGCTCTGCCCGGACCCGCCAAAGGCCGGGCCTTTGGAATGCCTTCCTTAAGTAGTGGATTCCAAAGGCGAGCCTTTGGCGGAGTTTGAGGCGGAGCCTCAACCTTGCTTGCCTTGCGGTGCGGCTAGTTGGTGCTGACGGCGACGGGGAAGGTGTCGTGGGTGTTGAGCCAGATGCCGTGCGGCGAGCGGCCGACGGGGATGGTCTCGACGCTGCCGGAGACGGGGTCGATCACGGCGACGGCCTGGCGCCAGCGCAGGGTGGCCCAGAGCCTGCCGTCGGGGGCGAAGTCGATGTCGTCGGGGCCGCCGGGGACGTGCAGGGTGCGGGTGACGGCGAGCGTCTTCGGGTCGAGGACGGAGATCGTGCCGTCGACGCGGTTGGTGGCGTAGATCACCGAGCGGTCGTGGGGGACGAACATGACGTGGGCGCCGCGGCCGGTGGGCACGAGGCGCAGCACGCGGCCGTTGGCGGGGTCGACGACGGCGATGTCGCCCTGGCCCATGAGGCCGACGAGCAGCTCGTTGTCGTGCCACAGCACGCCGGCGGGGACGCGGCCCACCTTGCTGGTCCAGATCACGGCGCCGGTATGGACGTCGATGGCGGCGAGGCTGTCGGTCTGCTGGAGGCTGATGAACACCACCGAGGAGTCGGGCGAGTAGTTGATGTGGCTCGGCATGGCGGAGGCGGGGACGCGGTGCAGCAGCGCCAGGGTCTTCGCGTCGTAGATGTCGACCTGGTTGCGGGCGAGGCCGGTGACGGTGAGCACCGAGCCGTCGGGGCTGTACTCGACCTGGTAGGGGTCGCTCATGGTGACCTGGCGCTGGACGTCGCCGGTGCGCGGGTCGAGCAGGAAGAGGGTGTTGCCGTTGGTGTCGCCGACCGCGAGCGAGCGGTGGTCCGGGGTCAGCGCCATGTGGTGCGGCTCGCGCAGCATCGGGATGCGGCGGACCTCGCGGTGCGTGTCGACGTCGAGCACGCTGATCGAGGCGTCGTTGGAGTTGATCACGAAGGCCAGGTGCGCGGCGCGGGCCGGGCTCGCCAGCGCGGTGGCGGCCAGCGCCGCGGCCAGCAGCGGCGCGGGGCGCAGGGCGGCGAGGATGCGGCCTGCGAGGCGGGGGATGGTCATGGGCTGTCTCCGGACGTCTCGCCGTCTGTAGCGCAGCATGCGGGGGCGTGCCTCATCAAAGGTGGCGCGGGCGGCCGGGCGTTCATGGTTCGTTGAGCGGGGCGGGCGATGATCGACGGCGGGCGGCAGCGGGGGCGATCGGCGTCATGGGGACGAGGACGGGGGCCTGGGTGCTGGCGTGCGCGCTGGCGGCGGGGCCGGGGGCTGCATTCGCGCAGGGGATGACCGGGCTGCCGGCGCCGCTGCCGGAGCGGCCGGGGATGCTGAACCCGCGCAACGCGGGGCGCACGGTCGGGCGCTGGGAGGGCGTGCTGCCGGACCGGCGCTGCGGCGGCGTGCGGACGGAGGTGCGGCTGCTGTCGGGGCTCGACGGGCCGGACGGGCTGTACTCGCTGTCCGAGCGCTGCGTGGGCGACCCGCCCGGCCAGCCGTCGCGGGTCAGCCGGGGGCGCTGGCAGGTGCTGCGCGGGAGCCGCGTCTTCCAGCTGCTCGACGGCACGGCGGAGGGGGCGCGCAACTTCGCGCTGCAGTCCGACGGCAGCCTGCACGAGCTGGACGCGCAGCTCGACCCGGAGGGGCCGCCGTCGCGCTGGCGGGTGCTGTCGCCGGCGCCGTGAACGCTGGTAGCCTTCGCGTGCGCAGGGGCGCGGCGGGGGGTGCGGCGGGATGGCGGAGAACACGGGGATCGTCGTCGTCGGCACCGGGCAGGCGGCGTTCCAGCTCGCCATGTCGCTGCGCGAGGAGGGCTGGGACGCGCCGATCACCCTGGTCGGCGACGAGCCGGGGCTGCCCTACAACCGGCCGCCGCTGTCCAAGGCGTACCTGAAGGGCGAGCGCGGCAGCGTCGATCTCGCGCTGCGCCCGGAGGCTTTCTACGCGGGGCGGCAGGTGACGCTGCGGCTGGGCGTGCGGGCGCTGTCGATCGACCGTGCGGCGAAGCGGGTCGCGCTGTCGGACGGGACGGTGCTGGGCTACGCGCACCTCGTGCTCGCGACGGGGACGCGCAACCGGCGGCTCGCGGTGCCCGGCGTCGGGCTGCCCGGGGTGACGTCGCTGCGCACGCAGGCGGACGCGTCGGCGCTGTGGGACCACGTGCGGGGGGCGCGCCGGGCGGTGGTGGTCGGCGCGGGGTTCATCGGGCTGGAGTTCGCGGCCGTGGCCAGCGGGATGGGCTGCGCGGTGCACGTCGTCGAGGCCGGGCCGCGCGCCATGGGCCGCGCCGTGACGCCGGAGACCGCGGCGACGTTCGTCCGCTGGCACGAGTCGCAGGGCACGCGGTTCTCGTTCGGCACCGGGGTCGCGGAGGTCCTGGGCGAGGGGTCGGTGCGCGCGGTGCGGTGCACGGACGGCGTGGAGCTGGCGGCGGAGCTGGTGCTGGTGGGCATCGGGGTGCAGGCGAACGACTCGCTGGCGGCCGAGGCGGGGCTCGCCGTGGACAACGGCGTGGTGGTCGACGAGCAGCTCGGCACGGCGGACCCGGCGATCTCGGCGATCGGGGACTGCGCGGCCTACCCGAGCCGGCACGCAGGGGGCGCGGTCGTGCGGCTGGAGTCCGTGCAGAACGCCGTGGACCACGCGCGCAGCCTGGCGGCGCACCTGGCGGGGCGCAGCAGGCCGTACGACGCGGTGCCGTGGTTCTGGAGCGACCAGGGGCCGCTGAAGCTGCAGATCGCGGGGCTCACGGCGGGCAGCGACGCGCATGTCACCCTCGGCGAGGGCGAGTCCTGCGCGGTGGTGTGCTTCCGGGGCGGGCGGCTCTCGGGCGTGGAGTCCGTGAACCGGCCGGCGGACCACATGGCGGCGCGCAGGCTGCTGCGGGCGGACGCGGCGCTTACGCCCGAGATGGTGGGGGGCCCGGGGTTCTCGCTGCGCGAGGCGGCGGCGCGGGAAGGCAAGGTTGAGGCTCCGCCTCAAACTTCGCCAAAGGCTGCGCCCTTGGAACGCGTCCCCTAAGTAAGGCCGGTCCAGGGGCGGCTCGCCCCTGGCGGGTTTGGGCAGAGCCCATGCTTGCCTGCCTGGCCTAGGGCAGGAACGGCTGGTTCTGCTGGAGGCTGTTCTTCGAGGGCAGCTCGCTGGCGGACCAGCCGCCGCCCAGCGCCTGGATCAGCGCGACCGAGGCGTCCAGGCGCTCCTGCTGCAGGGTGATCAGGGTCTGCTCGTTGCCCAGCGCCAGGGCCTGCGCGGTGACGACGGCGGTGTAGGCCTGCGTGCCGGCGCGGTACTCGTTGAGCGTGATCTCCACGGAGCGGCGAGCGTCGGTGACGGCCGCGGTGGCGACGCCGAGCTGCTGGTCGAGGATGCGCAGGGCGGCGAGCTGGTCCTCGACCTGCTGCAGCGCGGTGAGCACGGTCTGGCGGTAGGTCGCGACGCTCTGGTCGTAGGTGGCGCGGGCGGCCACGACCTGCGCGGTGCGCGCGCCGCCGGCGAACAGGACCTCGCTGGCCGAGGCGCCAAGCGACCAGAGCTGGTTGCCGGCCGAGATCAGCGAGCCCAGCGGCGAGCCGCTGTACGTCAGCAGGGTCGAGAGGCTGATCGTGGGGTAGTACGCGCCGATCGCGGCGCCGATCAGGGCGTTCTGCGCGGCCATCAGGCGCTCGGCGGACGCGATGTCGGGGCGGCGCTGCAGCAGCGTCGCGGGCAGCACCGCGGGGATCGCCGGGATCGCGCGGGCCAGCGAGGTCGGCGGCAGCGACAGCAGCGCGGGCGGGCGGCCGGTGAGCACGGCGATGGCGTGCTCGTACTGCGCGCGGGCGATGCCGGCGTTGATGAGCTGCGCCTGGGTGGTCTCGAGCTGGACCTGCGCGGTCAGCTCGTCCGAGCGCGCGGCGACGCCGGCCTCGTACTGGTTGCGCGTGATCCGCAGGGAGCGCTGGTAGTCGGCGACGGTGCGGTTGAGGAGCGCGATGATCGCGTCGGCGGCGCGCAGGTTGAAGTAGTCGGTCGCCAGCGTCGCCTGCGCGGACAGGCGGGCGTTTGCGACGTCGGCGGCGCTGGCCTGGGCGGAGGCGACGCCGTTCTCGACCTGGCGGCGGATGCGGCCCCAGACGTCGATCTCCCAGTCCAGCGAGCCCTGCAGGTTGTAGTTCGTGCGCGGGCCCGAGCTGCTGCGGATCGAGGTCGCCGACGTGCCGGCGGCCGTGGTGCCGCCGGTCGTGCCGCCGCTGGTGCCCACGCCGGACGCGACCCCGCCCAGCCCGCCCGCGGTCGTGGTGGAGGTGGCGCCCGCGGTGCCGATCGTGCCGCCGGTCAGCGCGGAGTTCAGGCTGGTGCTGTTGGAGCGGCTACCGGAGCCGGAGCGGGTGACGCCGAAGCCGGACGTCGCCTGCGGAAACAGGTTGGCGCGGTCCTCGTCCACCACGGCACGGGCCAGGCGGTAGGCAGCCTCGAACTCGCGCAGGGTCTGGTTGCCGCTGTCGACCTCGCGCTCCAGCGCGTCGAGCGTGGGGTCGTCGTAGACGCGCCACCACTCGCCCTTCGGCAGGGCGTCGGCCGGCGTGGCCACGGTCCAGCCGGGGAGCTCCTTGTAGGCGGGCGTGATCGGGGCGGCGGGGCGGCGGTAGTCGGGGCCGACCATGCAGCCGGAGAGGGCGAGCACGAAGGCAAGCAAGCAAGGTCGGGCTCTGCCCGAACCCGCAAAGGGTCCGAGGACCCTTTGATCCCGCTTGCTAAGTAAAGCCATCCAAGGGGCTTCCCTTGGCGGAGTCCAGAGGCAGAGCCTCTGGCCTTGCCTGCTGTTCATGCCGCCACCGGGTCGGAGCGGCGGCCGCGGAACCGGCCGCGCAGGCGGTCGAGGTAGATGTAGACGACGGGCGTCGTGTAGAGCGTGAGCGCCTGGCTGACGATCAGGCCGCCGACGATGGAGATGCCCAGCGGCTGGCGCAGCTCGCCGCCAGGGCCGCCGAACGCCAGCGGCAGCGCGCCGAGCAGGGCCGCGAAGGTGGTCATCATGATCGGGCGGAAGCGCAGCATGCAGGCCTGGAAGATGGCGTCCTCGGTGGAGAAGCCGTCCTCGCGCTCGGCGGCGAGCGCGAAGTCGACGAGCAGGATGGCGTTCTTCTTCACGATGCCGATCAGCAGGATGATGCCGATCAGCGCGATGATGCTGAACTCCTGGCCGGTGACGAGCAGCGCCAGGACCGCGCCGACGCCGGCGGACGGCAGGGTGGAGAGGATGGTCAGCGGGTGGATCGTGCTCTCGTAGAGCACGCCGAGCACGATGTAGACCGCGACCAGGGCGGCGAGCACGAGCAGAGGCTCCTGCGACACGGAGGACTGGAACTGCGCCGCGGTGCCGGCGAAGGAGCCGTGGATGTCGGTGGGCACGCGCAGCTCGGCCATGGTACGCGCGATGGCGACCGTGGCCTCGGACAGCGAGTGGCCCTGGGCCATGTTGAAGGAGATGGTGGACGCCACGAACGGCCCCTGGTGGTTCACCGCGAGCGGTGCCGCGCTCTGCGTGACGCGGGTGAAGGCGGACAGCGGCACCATGGTCTCGGCCGACGTGCTGACGGACGCGCCCGAGGAGGCGCCGCCGGACTTGCCGCTGGCCGCCAGCGCGTTGTTCTGGGCGTTGATCTGCGAGTTCTGCGAGGCGTCGGCCGTGGCGCTGCCGCTGACGCCCGTGGTGGCCGGGGCGACCGTGCTGGCGGCCTGGGTGTCGCTCTGCGTGGTGCTCTGGGTCGTGCTGGTGCGGCTCGCGGGGCCGCTGACCGCGCGGGCGGAGGCGTTGGTGCCCGACGTGCCGGACGCGGTGCCGCCGGCAGTGCTGACGCGCACGATCTGCAGCGACTGCGGGTTCTGCGTCCACTTCGGCGCGACCTCCAGGACCACGTGGTACTGGTTCAGCGCGTTGTAGATGGTCGAGACCTGGCGCTGGCCGAAGGCGTCGTAGAGCGTGTTGTCGATCTGCGCGGGCGTCAGGCCGAGGCGGGCCAGGGTCGGGCGGTCGTAGCTCACGAGGACGTCGTGGCCCTTCTCCTGCTGGTCGCTGTTCACGTCGGTCAGGATCGGCAGCTTCTTCAGCGCCTCGGTCAGGCGCGGCGTCCAGGCGTACAGCTCCTGCGCGTCGTCGCCCTGCAGCGTGTACTGGTAGGCGGCGTTGCTCTGCCGCCCGCCGGCGCGCACGTCCTGCGCGGAGACCAGGAAAGTCTGCGCGCCGGGGACGCGGGCCAGGCGGCGGCGCAGGCGGTCGAGCACCTTGGGCGCGGACGGGCGCTGGTCCTGGGGCTTGAGCGTGGTGAAGATGAACGCGGAGTTGGTCTGCCGGCCGCCGGTGAAGCCGACCACGGAGTCCACCGCGGGGTCCGCGCCGATGGCCTGCTGGATGCCGGCGACCTTCTCCTTCATGGCCTGGAACGAGATGGCCTGGTCGGCCGTCACGCCGCCGATCAGCTGGCCGCTGTCCTGCACGGGGAAGAAGCCCTTGGGGATCACCTTGAACAGCGCGACGTTGAGCCCGATCGTGGCCAGCAGGCTGAGCATCACCAGGCGCGGGTGGCGCAGCGCCACGCCCAGGCTCAGCTCGTAGCCGCGCAGCATGGCGTCGAAGCCGCGCTCGCCGCCGCGCGCGAGCCAGGCGCCGGCGCGGGCCAGGCGGCCGGGAGGGCGGGGCGGGGCCACGGGGTCGGGGTCGCCCGGGCGGTGCGGCTGGCGCAGCACGAAGGCGCACATCATCGGCGTCGTCGTCAGCGAGACCACGAGCGAGACCAGGATCGACAGCGACAGTGTCACCGCGAACTCGCGGAACAGGCGGCCGACGATGCCGCCCATCAGCAGGATCGGCAGGAACACCGCGATCAGCGACAGGCTCATCGACAGCACGGTGAAGCCGACCTCGCGCGCGCCGCGCAGCGCCGCCTCGGCGCGGCCCATGCCGTCCTCGATGTGGCGCTGCACGTTCTCCAGCACCACGATCGCGTCGTCGACCACGAAGCCGGTCGCCACCGTCAGCGCCATCAGCGACAGGGTGTCGAGGCTGTAGCCCAGCACGGACATGCCGGCGAAGGTGCCGATGATCGAGACCGGCACCGCGACCGCGGGGATCAGCGTCGCGCGCCAGTCGCGCAGGAAGGCGAACACCACGAGGATCACCAGCAGCACCGCGATCACCAGCGCGCGCTCGGTGTCGGCGAGCGAGGCCTTGATGGTCGGCGTGCGGTCGAGCGCGATGTTGATGGCGATCGAGCCGGGCAGCGCGGCCTTGAGCTGGGGGATCGCGTCCTTCACCCCCTGCACCGCGCTGATGATGTTGGCGCCGGGCTCTCGGTAGAGGATCACGGTGATGGCCTGGTGGCCGTTGTAGAGGCCGGCGTTGCGCAGGTCCTCCACGCTGTCCTCGACGGTGGCGACGTCGGTCAGGCGCACGGCGCGGCCGTTGCGGTAGGCCACGATCAGCGGCGCGTACTCGGCGGCCTTGCGAGCCTGGTCGTTGGTGTAGAGCTGGAACCGGCGCGCGCCGTCCTCGATCGCGCCCTTGGGGCTGTTGGCGTTGGCGGACGCGAGTGCCGCGCGGACGTCCTCCAGGCCGATGCCGTACTGCGCCAGCGCCAGCGGGTTGGCCTCCACGCGCACCGCGGGGAGCGCGCTGCCGCCGACGTCGACCTCGCCGATGCCGTGGAGCTGGCTCAGCTTCTGCTGGATCACGGTCGAGGCCGCGTCGTACAGCTGGCCCGGCGTCAGCGTGTCCGAGGTCAGCGCCAGGATCATGATCGGGCTGTCGGCGGGGTTGACCTTGCGGTACGTCGGGTTCTGCCGCAGCGCGGTCGGCAGGTCGGCGCGCGCGGCGTTGATCGCGGCCTCCACGTCGCGCGCGGCGCCGTCGATGTCGCGGTCCAGGCCGAACTGCAGGATGATCCGCGCCGAGCCGATCGAGCTGGTCGACGTCATCTCGCTCACGTCGGCGATCTGGCCGAGGTGGCGCTCCAGGGGGGCGGCGACGCTGGTCGCCACCGTGTCGGGGCTGGCGCCGGGCAGCGTCGCCTGCACGAAGATCGTGGGGAAGTCGACCTGCGGCAGCGGCGCCACCGGCAGCTTCATGAAGGCGAACACGCCGGCAAGCGTCACCGCCAGCGTGAGCAGCGTCGTCGCGACGGGGCGCCTGATGAACGGGGAGCTGATGCTCATGCGAAGGCCAGGGCTCTGCCCTGGACCCGCCAGGGGCGAGCCGCCCCTGGACCGGCTTCACTCAAGGGGTGCGTTCCAAGGGCGCAGCCTTTGGCGGAGTCCAGAGGCAGGGCCTCTGGCCTTGCTTGCTTCCTCACGGCGTCACCGGGTCCGGCATGTCCGCGCGCGACGGCCGGCCGAAGCGCTGCGAGATGCGGTCGAACAGCAGGTAGACGACGGGCGTGCTGAACAGCGTGACGAACTGGCTCACCGCGAGGCCGCCGACGATGGCGACGCCGAGCGGGCGGCGCAGCTCCGAGCCGGTGCCGGTGCCCAGCATCAGCGGCAGCGCGCCCAGGGCGGCGGCCAGCGTGGTCATCAGGATCGGGCGGAAGCGCAGCAGGCAGGCCTCGCGCACGGCGGCGAGCGCGGGGACGCCGCGCTGGCGCTCGGCTTCCAGCGCGAAGTCGACCACGAGGATCGCGTTCTTCTTGACGATGCCGATCAGCAGCACGAGGCCGATGATGCCGATCACGCCGAGGTCGGAGCCGTCGATCATCAGCGCCGCCAGCGCGCCCAGGCCCGCGGGCGGCAGCGTCGAGAGGATGGTCAGCGGGTGGACGAAGCTCTCGTAGAGCACGCCGAGCACGATGTACATCACGGTCACCGCGGCCAGCACGAGGAACAGCTCGTTGCCGAGCGAGGCCTGGTAGGCGGCGGCCGCACCCTGGAACGCGACCTGGATGGAGGCGGGCAAGCCGAGGTCGCGCTCGGCGGCCTCGATCTGCGAAACGGCGGCGCCGAGCGAGGCGCCGGGCGCGAGGTTGAAGCTGATGGTGGTGGCGGGGAACTGCGAGAGGTGGCCGATCACCAGCGGGGCTGGGCGCTGCACGACGTGCACGATCGCGGACAGCGGCACCTGGCCGCCGCTCGCGGTGGACGAGGGCAGGTAGATGCTGTCGAGCGCGGAGAGGTCGTGCGAGAGCGAGGCGTCGGCCTCCAGGATCACGCGGTACTGGTTGGACTGGCTGTAGATCGTGGAGACGATGCGCTGGCCGAAGCTGTCGTAGAGGGCGTTGTCCACGGTGGCCGGCGTGATGCCGAAGCGCGCGGCGGTGGCGCGGTCGATGGTGATCATCGCCGACAGGCCGTTCTGCTGCAGGTCGCTCGCGACGTCGGCCAGCGCGGGGGCCTGGCGCAGGCGGGCGACGAGCTTGGGCACCCATTCCGCGAACTCGGCGGCGTTGGCGTCCTCCAGGATGAACTGGTACTGCGTGGCGCTGACGGCGGTGTCCAGGCTCAGGTCCTGCACCGGCTGCATGTAGAGCGAGACGCCGGCGACGTGGGCCACCTCGCCCTGCAGGCGGCGGATGATCGCGCTGGCGTTGAGCGTGCGCTGGCTGTCGGGCTTGAGGTTGATCAGGAAGCGGCCGGAGTTGAGCGTCACGTTGCTGCCGTCCACCCCGATGAACGAGGACAGGCTGACGACGTCCGGGTCCTTGAGGATCGCGTCGGCCAGCGCCTGCTGGTGCTCGGCCATCGAGGCGTAGGAGGTGGACTGCGCGGCCTGGCTGATGCCCTGGATCACGCCGGTGTCCTGCACCGGGAAGAAGCCCTTGGGGATCACCACCACCAGCGCCAGCGTCGCCAGCACGGTCAGCGTGCCGGCCAGCAGGGTCACGACCTGGTGGCCGAGCACCCAGTCGAGCGCGCGGGCGTAGAGCGCGATGGTGGCGTCGAGCGTCGCGGCCACGGCGCGGCCGAAGCGGTTCTCGCGGTGCTGCGGGCGGTGGCGCAGGAGGCGCGCGCACAGCATCGGCACCAGGGTCAGAGAGATGAACGCGGAGATCACGATGGTCACGGCGAGCGTGATCGCGAACTCGTGGAACAGGCGGCCGAGCACGTCACCCATGAACAGCAGCGGGATCAGCACGGCGATCAGGGAGACGGTGAGCGAGATCACGGTGAAGCCGATCTGGCCCGCGCCCTCCAGCGCCGCGTCCATCGGCGAGCGGCCGGCCTCGACGTAGCGGGCGATGTTCTCGATCACCACGATGCTGTCGTCGACGACGAAGCCGGTCGCCACCGTCAGCGCCATCAGCGACAGGTTGTCGAGGCTGAAGCCCCACAGGTACATCGCCGCCAGTGTGCCGATCAGCGACAGCGGCACCGACAGCGCCGGGATCAGCGTGGCGGCCACGTCGCGCAGGAACACGAAGATCACCAGCACGACGAGGCCGATCGCCAGCGCCAGCTCGAACTCCACGTCGGCGACCGAGGCGCGGATCGTCGTGGTGCGGTCGGTGAGGATCTCCAGGTCGACGGCGGCGGGCAGCGTGGCCTGGAGCTGCGGCATCAGCTTGCGCACCGCGTCGACCACGGCGATCACGTTGGCGCCGGGCTGACGCTGCACGTTGACGATCAGCGCGGCCTCGCGGTTCGCCCACGCGCCGAGCGAGACGTTCTCCGCGCCGTCCACCACGGTGGCGACGTCGGACAGGTGCACCGGCGCGCCGTTGCGGTAGGCGACCACGGCGGCGCGGTACGCCTCGGCCGAGGGAAGCTGGTCGTTGGCGTCCACGGTCCAGGACTGCGCCGGGCCGTCGAAGCTGCCCTTCGGCGTGTTGACGTTGAGGTTGCCGAGCGTGGTGCGCAGGTCGTCGATGTTCAGGCCGTACGCGGCCAGCGCGCGGGGATTGGCGCGCACGCGCACGGCGGGGCGGTTGCCGCCGGAGACGCTGACCAGGCCCACGCCGGCGACCTGGCTGATGCGGCTGGCCAGGCGCGTCTCGATGATGTCCTCGACGCGGGTCAGCGGCAGGGTCTTGGAGGTCAGCGCGAGCGTGAGGATCGGGGCGTCGGCGGGGTTCACCTTGGCGTAGATCGGCGGCGCGGGCAGGTCGGACGGCAGCAGGTTGCCGGCGGCGTTGATCGCGGCCTGCACCTCCTGCTCGGCGATGTCGAGGTTCAGCGACAGGCCGAACTGCAGCGTGATCACCGACGCGCCGCCGGAGGACTGCGACTGCATCTGGTTCAGGCCGGGCATCTGGCCGAACTGGCGCTCCAGCGGCGCGGTCACCGAGCTGGTCATCACGTCGGGCGAGGCGCCAGGGTAGAAGGTCTGGACCTGGATCGTGGGGTAGTCGACCTCGGGCAGCGCCGAGAGCGGCAGGAACTGGTAGGCCACGCCGCCGACCATCAGGATCGCCAGCATCAGCAGCGTGGTTGCCACCGGGCGCAGGATGAACAGGCGCGACGGGTTCAAAGGCCAGGGCTCCGCCCTGGACCCGCCAGGGCGAGCCGCCCTGGACCGGCGGTTACTGGATTCGGTCTGGAGTCGTGGTTTCCAAAGGCCTGGCCTTTGGCGGGATCGAAGGGCAGAGCCCTTCGCCTTCTACTGCCCATGCCGGTGTCGGTGCTCGGGGGCCGCCTCGCCCGCCGCGGGCTCGGGGTGGTCGGCAGGGACCGTGACCTTGGCGCCCTCGTGCAGCCGGTCCGCGCCGTCGACCACGACGCGGTCGCCCGCGGCCAGGCCTGCGGAGACCGAGGTGTTCGTGGCGTCGGCCGGGCCGGTCGTGACCTTGCGCACGCTCACCGTGTCGTCGGCGGCCACGAGGTAGACGAAGGTGCCGGGGCTGCCGCGCTGCACGGCGGCGTTGGGCACCGTCACCGGGGCGTGCAGCGTGTCCACCAGCAGGTGGGCGTTGACGAACTGCTGCGGGAACAGCGCGAGGTCCTGGTTGGCGAAGGTGGCGCGCGCCTTCACCGTGCCGGTGGTGGCGTCGATCTGCGTGTCGAGCGTCAGCAGCGTGCCGTCGGCAAGCTTCGCCACGTCGCCGCGGTCCCAGGCGGCGACGGGGAGCGTGGCGCCGGCGCGGGTGCGCTTCTGCACGGCGGGGATGCTGTCCTCGGGGAGCGTGAAAATCACCGAGATCGGCTGCAGGCTGGTGACCACGACGATGCCGTTGGCGTCGCCGGTGGTGACGTAGTTGCCCTGGTCGACCTGGCGCAGGCCGACGCGGCCGTCCACGGGGCTTGTGATGTGGCAGTAGGTCAGGTTGAGCTTCTGGGTGTCGATCGCGGCCTGGTCGGCCTTCACGGTGCCCTGCGCGGAGCGGACGGTGGCGGCGGCGGTGTCGACGGT
>JBPBQS010000240.1:0-17260 GCA_050920955.1 Janthinobacterium lividum
CCCAGCCGCGCCGCCAGCCACAGCGCCAGGCTGTCCGACGTCACCCCCCACCCCTTCTCGACGCCGCGCGCCCGCGCCAGCATCGCCGCCGGCATCCACACCGCGACCCGCCCCTGCGCCAGCACCGCCGCGATCCGAGCCTCGCTCCCCGCCGCCGCGAACCCTGGCGCCGCCGCCAGCACCAGCCCGTACTGTCCCATCGCCAGCAGCGCCATGTCATGCGCCACCTCGTCGCCGTACCCCATCGCCGCCTGCTGCACGCGCACCGCGTCCGCGAACGGCCCGCCGCCCGGCACCAGCACGACCGGCCCGTCCGCGGCCGCCAGCGCGCGCAGCCACGCCCTGCGCAGCGCCGGCGCGTCCGCGTGGCTGCCGCCGAGCTTGACCACGACGGGAGCCATCAGGAAGGAAGCAAGGCCAGAGGCTCTGCCTCTGGACTCCGCCAAAGGCTCGCCTTTGGAATCCAATACTTAAGTAAAGGGATCAAAGGGTCCTCGGACCCTTTGCGGGTTTGGGCAGAGCCCATGCTTGCTTCCTTCCCGCTCAAGCCCGCACCCGCTCGATCGCGCACCCCACGACGCCCTCGCCCACGTCGAGTTTCTCAAGCCGCACCCGCACCCGCAGCACCGCCGGGTGCGCGAGCAGCATCGCCGCGATCCGCTCCGCCAGCGTCTCCAGCAGGTCGATGTGCTCCTCGATCAGCAGGCGTATCCCGTCCGTGATCACGTCGTACGAGAACACGTCCGCCAGCTCCGCCGTGAGCACGGCCGGCCGCGCCACCGACGCCTCGACGTCGAAGCGCACCCGCTGCTCGTGCCCGTGCTCGAACGCGTACGCGCCCACCTGCATCGGCAGCACCAGGTCGCGCACGAACACGCTGTCCGCGCTGTGCACGTCCTGCACCGCCGGCGCATACCCACGCGCCGACAGCACCCGCAGGTCGCCCCCCGCCGCCGCGTCGCCTTCCGCCGGGATCAGCGCCCGTATCCGCGCCACCGCCGCCGGATCGATCGGCGCCGTCCGCACCGCCCCCTCGCACAGCGCGCTCCTGAACCCGAGCAGGTCCGGCCCCAACACGAGCAGCCGCGGCACGTCCGGCGCCTCCAGCGACCCGGCGAGCCCCGAGCGCAGCCCGTGCGCCCGGCACGACGCCACGAACCGCGCGAGCGCCGCGAGCGGCATGTGCGTCAGCAGCCGCCCCGCCTGCTTGCCGCTGGTATCCAGCATCGCGCCGGAGAACCCGCACTCCGCCAGCAGCGGCAGCAGCCCCAGGTCCGGCGCCGCGTCGGCGAACAGCACCGCGACCAGGCTCGCCCGCCCCGCCAGCGGCGCCAGCGCCCGCACGCACCCGGCCGCGTCGCCGCCCGGGAAGAACCCCACCTTGACGTCGTCCACCCCGGCCGCCGCAGCCGCCTCCGCGGCCGCCAGCACGGCCGCCGGCTCCATCGGCAGGTCGCCCGTCACCGCGCTGGTGCGCCGCCGCCCGCCCACCGCCGCGACCGCCGCGCGCAGCACCTCCGGCGCCACCGCGCCGAGCGCCCCGCGCGCGGGGTCCTTGAGGTCGATCACGTCGGCACCGCCACGCTCGGCGAGCAGCGCCTCGGCCGCCGTGGCGACGCTGGCGAGCATGCGTGTCAACGCGCGGCGGTCCCGGCGCCGCCGGCCGTGTGCGGACCCTGGAACATGCGGTCCTTGATCAGGTAGCGCAGCCCGCGCGTCCAGGACTCGTCGGTGTCGCCGCGGATGTCCACGCTGCCGCCGTACAGCAGCCGGTTGTCCGCCACGTCGCGGATCGTGACGTTCACGTTCAGGATCAGCCGCGACACCTTCTGCACCCACGCCGCCACCGACACCTGCGAGCCGAGCTTCTTCGCCTCGTCGACGTCGCAGCCGTTGCAGTCCCATACCTTGAGGTGCGTGCTCTCCGCCTTGACCGCCGCCAGCGCGTCGGGCGCGATCCCGGAGGTGTCGACCGGCGTGAACTTGCCCGTCGCCACCAGCATCTGCTCCAGGATCACGTCGAGCTTGCCCAGCCGGTCGCGCTCCGCCTGCGACAGCCCCTCCTCGGAGCCCTGCAGGCTGGTGTCGTCCATGCTGAACGGGAAGAACGCCGCCGTCTTCGGTGTCGCCCCCGCGAGCGCATCGTAGTCGCCCGACGGCGGCTTCGGCGCCGCAGCCGGCGTCGCCGCCGGATCGGCCGCCTGGGCACGCGCCGGCGCGGGCACGGCGGCCACGAGGGCGAGTGCGGCCG
Organism: Janthinobacterium lividum; assembly: GCA_050920955.1. Lineage (GTDB taxonomy): Bacteria > Pseudomonadota > Alphaproteobacteria > Acetobacterales > Acetobacteraceae > CAXSEF01. The sequence continues at coordinate 2,252 of JBPBQS010000240.1, forward strand.
CGAACGCGACGCCGCGCGCGGCCAGGCGGGACGAAGATGGCTGCGAATTCATGGCGTATCGGCTCCCTTGCGCCCCTGGGCGGCCTTGATCGCGGTGGGGCTGTTGTTCATGGTGGCGCGCATGAAACGTCCAAAAGCGGCGGCGGGCAACGGCATCGGCCGGCGCGGCCTTGTGGCATGGGCAGCGGCCGGGTGCACGCTCCTCGCCACGCTCTCCCCCCTCCACGCCCAGGACTCCGGCGCCACCCCGTCCGGCGGCAGCCCCGCCGGCGTCGGCTCGGTCGACTCCCAGCTCGCAGCCTCCGCCGCGGCCGCCCCCCCCGCCGACGCGGCCCCCGCGCCCGCCGCCCCCGCGCCCGCCACGCTCGACACCCGCATCGGCTACCTGCGCTGGGTGGAGCGCCGCCCGGTGATCTCCCTGCTCGACCAGCCCCCGCTCGACGACGGCCTCGCCGGCGCGAAGCTCGGCCTGGACGACGACAACACCACCGGCCGCTTCATGAACCAGGCCTTCACCCTGTCCGACGTCCCGGTGCGCGCCTCCTCCGACATCGTCGCCGAGCTGGAGAAGCTCACCGCCGAAGGCGTGAAGCTGGTCCTGACCGACGCCCCCGGCCCCCTCGTCCTCAAGCTCGCGCTCGCCGCCAAGGCCTCCGGCACGACGATCTTCAACGTCGCCGCCCCCGACGACGACCTGCGCGGCGCAAACTGCCAGTCCGACCTGATCCACGTCGCGCCCTCCCGCGCCATGCTCGCCGACGCCGTCGGCCAGTACCTGGTGTGGAAGAAGTGGACACGCTGGCTGCTCCTCGTCGGCTCCCACCCCGACGACATCGCGCTGGGCGACGCCTACCGACGCACCGCGAAGCGCTACGGCGCCAAGATCGTCGAGGAGCGCACCTACAAGGACACCGACGGCTCGCGCGAGACCGACTCCGGCGTCACGCAGACGCAGCAGCAGATGCCCGTCTTTACCCAGGGCGCCGCCGCCTACGACGTCGCCGTGGCCGCCGACGAGAACTCCGTGTTCGCCGAGTACCTCCCTTACCGCACCTGGGACGCCCGCCCCGTCGCGGGCTCGGCGGGCATGGTCCCGGAAAGCTGGGACCCGTCGAGCGAGAGCTTCGGCGGCACGCAGCTGCAGAACCGCTTCGGCCGCCTGTTCCACCGCGGCATGCGCGCCTCCGACCTGCAGGCCTGGACCGCGGTGCGCATGATCGGCGAGGCCACCAGCCACGTGACCTCCGGCGACCCCGCCGCCGTGGTCGCCTTCATGAAGTCCCCCGCGTTCGGCGTTGCCGCCTACAAGGGCCAGAAGCTCACCCTGCGCGACTGGGACCTGCAGCTCCGCCAGCCGCTGCTGCTTGCCGACGGCCGCACGATCGTCTCGATCTCGCCGCAGGCCGGCTTCCTCCACCAGGTGACCGAGCTCGACACCCTCGGCTACGACCGCCCGGAGACCACATGCAAGCTGAAGTGAACAGCGCAGCAAGCCCGGGCGCTGCCCGGACCCGCCAGGGGCGAGCCGCCCCTGGACCGGCCTCCCTAAGTCAGGCCAGTCCAGGGCGGCTCGCCCTGGCGGAGTCCAGAGGCAGGGCCTCTGGCCTTGCCTTGCTCGCCTGCCTGGCCGCCGCCCCTGCCGCCCACGCCGCGAACCTAGCCTACGTCACCAACGAGCGCGACAACACCGTCAGCGTCATCGACCTCGACCAGATGAAGGCCGTCGCCACGATCCCGGTCGGCCAGCGCCCGCGCGGCATCACCATGACCAAGGACGGCAAGAGCGTCCTCGTCTGCGCCAGCGACGACGACACCATCCAGGTCATCGACGTCGCCACGCAGAAGATCACCGGCGACCTACCCTCCGGCCCCGACCCCGAAACCTTCGCGCTGGCGGCCTCCGGCGACCCGCTGTTCGTCTCCAACGAGAACGACAACATGGTCACCGCGATCGACGTCGAGACCCGCAAGGTCCTCGCCCGCATCCCCACCGGCGTGGAGCCCGAGGGCATGGCCGTCAGCCCCGACGGCCAGACCATCGTCAACACGTCCGAGACCACCAACATGGCCCACTTCATCGACTACAAGACGATGAAGCCGGTCGCCAACGTCCTCGTCGACCCCCGCCCCCGCGTCGCCCTCTTCAAGCACGACGGCTCCGAGGTCTGGGTCAGCTCCGAGCTGGGCGGCACCGTCAGCGTGATCGACCCCAAGGACCACACCATCACCCACAAGATCGGCTTCGCCGTGCAGGGCCTGCGCGCCGAGGTCATCCAGGCCGTCGGCATCCGCTTCACCCCCGACGACAAGACCGCCTTCGTGGCACTCGGCCCGGCCAATCGCATCGCCGTGGTCGACACCGCGACCTACACGGTCCGCAAGTACCTCCTCGTCGGGCAGCGCGTCTGGCAGATGGCCTTCACCGCGGACTCCAAGTACCTCCTGGCGACCAACGGCCTCTCCAACGATGTCTCGGTGATCGACGTCGCCGGCCCCACAGTCGTCAAGTCGATCCAGGTCGGCCGCCTCCCCTGGGGCGTGGTCGCGGCACCGCAGTGAGCAGGCAAGCAAGCCCGGGCGCTGCCCGGACCCGCCAGGGGCGAGCCGCTTCTGGACCGGCACAAATGTCCTTCGGGAACGCCGGTCCAGGGCGGCTCGCCCTGGCGGGTCCAGGGCAGAGCCCTGGCCTTCCTCGCTAGCATGGACCCGACCCCCGCCCTCCACGTCGATCACGTGAGCCACAGCTACGGCCCCCGCCAGGCGCTGCGCGACGTGTCCCTGACCGTCCCCCAGGGCCGCTTCACCGCGCTCCTGGGCCTGAACGGCGCCGGCAAGACGACGCTGTTCTCCCTCATCACCCGCCTCTACGACACGCGCGTCGGCCACGTCAGCATCCTGGGCCAGCGCATGGACCGAACCCCCGGCGAGGCCCTGCGCCGCCTGGGCGTGGTGTTCCAGGCCCGCACGCTAGACCTCGACCTGTCCGTGCAGGACAACCTGCTGTTCCACGCCTCGCTCCACGGCATCGGCGGCCGCCGCGCCCGCGAGCTGGCCCGCGAGGTGCTCGCCGAGGTCGACCTCGCCGACCGCGCGAAGGACCGCGCCCGCGGCCTGTCCGGCGGCCAGATGCGCCGCGTCGAGATCGCCCGCGCGCTCCTGCACAACCCCTCCGTCCTGGTGCTCGACGAGCCCACCGTCGGCCTCGACATCGCGTCCAAGGCCACCATCGTGCGCAGCGTCCGCCGCCTGGTGCGCGAGCGCGGCGTGGCCGTGCTCTGGGCCACCCACCTGATGGACGAGGTGGAACCCGACGACCTCGCCGTCGTCCTGCACCAGGGCGCCGTGATCGAGTCCGGCCTCGTTTCCGACATCGTGCAGCGCTCGGGCCAGCCGACCCTGCGCGCCGCCTTCACCGCGCTCACCGGCGGGGAACAGTGATGGACACAGCCCTGCCGCCCCCCCTGCCGATCACCGCGGGCTTCACCGCGCGACAGCACATGATCTGCCTCGGCGGCATCATGTGGCGCGAGGCCCTGCGCTTCCTCCACCAGCGCGAGCGCTTCGTCTCGGCGCTCGTGCGCCCGCTGGTCTGGCTGTTCATCTTCGCCGCCGGCTTCCGCCAGATCCTCGGCGTCTCCATCATCCCGCCCTACGAGACGTACATCCTCTACGAGGACTACGTCACGCCCGGCCTGATGGCCATGATCCAGCTCTTCAACGGCATGCAGTCCTCGCTCTCGATGGTCTACGACCGCGAGATGGGCAACATGCGCATGCTGCTCGTCAGCCCCTTCCCCCGCTGGTACCTGCTGGTCAGCAAGCTGCTCGCCTCCACCGCCGTCTCCATCCTCCAGGTCTACGCCTACATGGTCGTCGCCTGGCTCTGGGGCGTGACGATCCCGCCTTGGGGCGCCGTCCTCGTCCTGCCCGCGCTGGTGCTGACCGGCCTGATGCTCGGCTCCCTGGGCATGCTGCTGTCCTCCGTCATCAAGCAGCTCGAGAACTTCGCCGGCGTGATGAACTTCGTCATCTTCCCGATGTTCTTCGCCTCCGCCGCCCTCTACCCGCTGTGGCTGGTCCAGCAGTCGAGCCCGGTCGTCTACCTGATCTGCCGCCTCAACCCGTTCACCTACGGCGTCGAGCTGATCCGCTTCATGCTCTACGGCCAGGTCAACTGGCTGGCGCTCGCCGTCGTCACCACCATGACCGTGCTCTTCACCGCCGGCGCGATTCTCGCCTACGACCCCTCGCGCGGCCTGCTCACTCGCAAGGGAGGCCCGGCATGACCCGCGCCCGCGCCGCACGCCTCGCCTCCGCGGCGGCCACCCTCGCCCTGCTGTGCGCGACCGCCGCCCAGGCCGCCCCGCCCGGCCCGCGCGACCCCGACTGGCCCTGCCAGCAGATCAAGGTCGCCCAGCTCTCCCCCGCCGCCCTCTGGGCCGGCCCGCCGCTCGACGCCGCCCAGTCCCGCTGGCGCGACGACCCCGACGCCGCCGCCCTGGTCGCCCGCCTCGCCCAGCGCCGCGTCCCCCTCGACCAGGCCAAGGCCGACATCGCCACCTTCGCCGAGCACGCCGGCGCGCAACGCCAGGACAGCCTGCTCGACCTGTTCGCCGGCCTGTTCGCCACGCTCGACGAGGAGCGCACCGCCGTCGTCACCGGCCTGGACCGCTTCGGAAGCCGCCAGAAGACGCTGGCCGAAAAGGTCCGCAACGAGGCCGACGCCCTGCACGCCGAGCAGGCCGCCGCCACCCCGGACGACGCGAAGCTCGCGACCCTGGGCAACCAGATCGGCTGGGACACCCGCATCTTCGAGGACCGCCGCACCTCGCTGCACTACGCCTGCGACGTGCCCAACATCATCGAGCAGCGCCTCTTCGCCCTGTCGCAGGCGATCCAGGCGGCACTGCCGCAGTAAGGAAGGTCGAGGCTCCGCCTCGAGCTCCGCCAAAGGCTCGCCTTTGGAAACCGTTACTTGAAGAACGGAGTATTCGGCCGGCACGAACAGCAACGCCGGCGACCCTCGCGGATCGCCGGCGTTGCAACAGAAGCCCGGCGTCCTCAGGGCGTGATCGGCTTGCCCTGCTCGTCCACGATCGGCACGCCGTAGTCCTCCAGGATGTGGTTGATCTCGTCCTGGTTCTCGCTGATCAGCTTGTTCAGCGTCCGCTTCCACTCCTGGTCGCTGTGACGCACGCCCATCGCGATGCGGAAGTCCAGCCTGACCCCCTGCTCGTGCGTGAGCGGCACGACCGCGAGGTCCGCCCCCGCCTTCTTCGCATAGTACCCCCCGATCGGCCCCCAGACGAGCGCCGCATCGATGGTCCCCGCCACGAGATCGTCGATCATGGACTTGGACGGCGCATCGAACCGCGTGTCCACGGTCAGCGGATACGGCTTTGCCAATGCCATCAGGTTGTTGCGCACGAGCAGGTTCGACGGCGGCGTCCCGGCGATGACCCCGACGTGCTTGCCCTGCAGCCGCGGATCCTCGATCGACTCGATGCCGTCGAGACCCGTTCCCTTGCGGTAGACAAGCACGTAGCTGGTGCGATAGTACGCGTTCGTCGTCTGCACCAGGTCGTCGCCCTGCGCATCGCCGATCACCACGTCGCACTTGAACGCGTTCAGCGTGTTGCGCACGAACCCGATGACCTGCGGGTAGTAGGTATAGGCAACCGGCCGGTCGAGCTTGCCCGCGAACAGCGTGGCGATCTTGTTCTCGAACCCCTCGCTCTTCTCGTCGGAGAACGGCAGGTTCCTCGGATCGGCGCACACCCTGAACGCCTTGGGATCGACCAGCTCGACCGAGGCGCCAAGCCCCGCCTGCTGCGCCGACGCCGCCAGTGGCAGCAGAAACCCCAGCGCGCTCAGCGCCGGGACCAGCAGGGCCTTCAACCGCGACGCCACGGCCTCAGCCCATGCACGAGTTCTCGGCGGTGGTGAACTCCGCCGGCTTCTTCTCGGCGTCCTCGGGACGGCCACGGCCCACCGCGTCGGTCGATCGCGCACGCAGATACACGTAGATCGCGTTGATGTAGCACATGACGTTCTTGTTGGCGCCAAGTGCCGGCATGACCAGGTTCTGCGACGACGACACGTTCTGCTTGCCGCCGGAGACGATCCCGTAGAACTCGTTGAAGTCGATGGTCTTGAGCGCGTCGGTCAGGTTCGGCGCATAGGTCGAACCCAGCGCATCCGGCCCGTGGCACTGCAGGCAGTTCGCCGAATACCGGATGTAGCCGGCAAACGTGTAGTAATCGACCTTCTTGCCGTCGATCTTGTAGGTGGGGTTGCCGTCCTTGTCGACCCACATCCCGTCCTGCTGTTTCACGGCAGCCGGGTCGCTGGGCGGATCGGCGCGGGCAATGCCGCTGCCGAACGTCACGGCCAGGCCGGCCAGCAGCGCCACGCGGGAGATGAGTGTCACGTCGATCGTTCCTTAGCCGTAAGAGGTCGGAGCCCAGTCAAAGAGAAGGGCCGGCGCCCGGTTTCCCGGATGCCGGCCCCAGTTAGACAGGAGTGTTCAGCTCTTGGGAATGGCGAACACGGTCAGCTGGCCGCCGAGCGCGGTGTAGCTGTTCAGCGAGGCGTAGCCGCCCACGGCGCCGAGGCCGGCGTTCGGGTCGGTCAGGCCGGCCGCGAGGCCGATCCCGGCCCAGCCGCCGACGCCCGACATCACGGCGACGTACTGCTGGCCGGCATGCTCGTAGGTCATCACGTTGCCGATGATGCCCGACGGGGTCTTGAACTTGTAGAGCTCCTTGCCGGTCTTGGCATCGACGCCCTTCAGGTAGCCCTCGAGCGTGCCGTAGAACACGACGTTGCCGGCGGTGGCGAGCGCACCCGACCACACCGAGAACTGCTCAGGATCGGACCAGGCGATCTTGTGGGCCTTGGGGTCCCACGCGATGAAGTTGCCCATGTTGCTCTGACCCGTCGGCGGATACATCGACAGGGTGGCGCCCACGTAGGGCTGCCCCGCCGTGTAGGCCACGCGGAACGGCTCGTAGTCCATGCAGACGTGGTTCGTCGGCACGTAGAACATCTCGGTCGCCGGCGAGTAGGCCGACGGCTGCTCGTCCTTGGACCCCAGCGCCGCAGGGCAGACGCCCTTCGTGTTGTTGTCCATGCCGGTCGCCTCGGTCGAGAACTTCGTGTCGACGAGCGGACGGCCGTAGTTCGGGCTGGTCTTGTCCATCTCGACCTTGGTCGCCCAGTTCACCGCCGGATCATACTTCTCGGCGGAGATCAGCTCGCCCGTCTCGCGATCGAGCTGGTAGGCGAAGCCGTTGCGGTCGAAATGCTGGAGCAGATGGCGCTCCTTGCCGTCCAGCTTCATGTCGGTCAGCACCATCTCGTTGATGCCGTCGTAGTCCCACTCGTCATGCGGGGTCATCTGGTAGAGCCACTTGGCCACGCCGGTGTCGGCATCGCGCGCCATGATGGTCATCGACCACTTGTTGTCGCCGGGGCGCTGGCCCGGGTTCCACGTCGACGGGTTGCCCGTGCCGTAATAGACGAGGTTCAGCTTCGGGTCGTACGAGTACCAGCCCCAGGTGGAGCCGCCGCCGATCTTCCACTGGTCGCCCGACCAGGTCTTGAGCGAGGAGTCCTTACCGACCGGCTTGCCGAATACGGTGGTCTTCTCGGGATCGACCATCATCTCGGCGTCGGGGCCGGTGGAGTAGGCCTTCCACGCCTGCTTGCCGTCGGACGTGTTGAACGCCGCGATCCAGCCGCGCACGCCGAACTCGCCGCCGGAGATGCCGACGAACACCTTGTCCTTGACGACCATCGGCGCCTCGGTGCCGGTCTCGCCCTTCGAGGGGTCGCCCGTCTTCGTCGACCACAGCACCTTGCCGGTCTTGGCGTCGAGCGCGACCAGCGAGGTGTCGGCCTGGTGCAGGAAGATCTTGCCGTCACCGTAGGCGACGCCACGGTTCACCGTGTCGCAGCACATGACGGGGATGACGTTCGGGTCCTGCGTCGGCTCGTATTTCCACAGGATCTTGCCGTCGTGGTTCAGGTCGAGCGCGTACACCGTGTTGGGGAACGGCGCGTTCAGGTACATCACGTCGCCGATGACCAGCGGCGCACCCTCGTGGCCGCGCAGCACGCCGGTCGAGAACGACCAGGCCGCCTGCATCTTGCCCACGTTCTCGCTGGTGATCTGCTTGAGCTGCGAATAGCGCGTGTTCGCGTAGTCACCCGTCGGCATCACCCAGTCGGCGGGGTTCTGCTGCATCTTCACCAGGCTCTGGTCGGCAGTCTGGGCGGCAGAGGCAACGCCCGCCCCCATCGCCGTCGACAGCAGCAGCGCTGCCGTGAAGCCAATCCTCGAAACGGAACGCATCGACATCCTCCCTGTTGATCCCATACGCGGACTTCCGACCAGCCCTTGTCGCCCGGCTTCCGCCCCGCGGCTTTGCGCCGTCTGGAGCCTCTCGCCATGCAACGGCGTGTCACGGCGGCCGACGGGTCTGGCGTGGCCGATGCCCCGCGCGAACCCTTGGCCCCCTGCGAGGTGTCCCGCCCTCCCCTGCGATCCACCCTGAAACCGGAAGTGTGCAGGAACCTAGTCACGCGGCCGTCAGCCACGCAATAGCCTTCGGCGGGAAGTTTTCCGCCTGAAACAGAGAAATTTCTCCCGCCAAGCAAGGAACACCGTCTTTTCGGACTGCGGCACCGCCTTCCGCGCGCCAATTCCTCGCAAATGACCGCTTTCCGCTTCGCGCGAGACACACGCGAGCAACACAACCGCGATCTATAGTGCAGTGCAGCAAATCAGTTGTGCGCTGCACAATGGCGGTATCCGGTGCGGCGGCGGGGCCGGCCGTACCCGCGACCGACCCCCGAGCGCGCCCTGCTCAGAGCGCAGGAGTCGGCACGCGCCCCCGGTAGGCATACTCGATCGTGCCGCTCCCGCCGGCCTGCTCCGCCGTCTCGACCAGCGCCGCGTGGTGCGGCGACAGCTCGCACGCCGGGTCGGTCGCCGCCGCGTCGCCGAGCACCGCCATCGCCTGGCAGCGGCACCCGCCGAAGTCGATCTCGCGCCGCGCGCAGGACCGGCAGGGCTCCTGCATCCACGACTCCCCGCGGAACGCGTTGAACGCCGGCGAGTCCGCCCAGATCTCGGCGAGCCCGTGCTCGCGCACGTTCCAGAACTCCAGCCCCGGGATGGTCTCCGCCGCGTGGCACGGCAGCACCCGTCCCGACGGCGTGATGTTGAGCGAGCGCCGCCCCCACCCGCCCACGCACGGCTTCGGCCGGCGCGCGTAGTAGTCCGGCAGCACCGCGTCGATCACGATGCGCCCCTCGTACTGCGCCCGCAGCCGCTCCAGCGACGCCACCGCGTCGATCGCCTGCTCGCGCGTCGGCATCAGCGCCGCGCGGTTCCGCAACGCCCAGCCATAGTACTGCGCGTGCGCCACCTCGATCCGCCCCGCGCCCATCTCCACCGCGAGCGCGACCATGTCCTCGACGCGCCCGATGTTGGCCCGGTGGATCACCGCGTTGATGGTCAGCGCCATGCCGCGCGCCACCACGTCGCGCGCCAGCACGATCTTGCGGTCGAAGCCGCCGCGATACCCGCCGATGTGGTCGGCGCTGTCGCGCAGCGTGTCCTGGATCGACACCTGCACGTGGTCGAGTCCCGCCGCCTGCATCTTCTCCAGCCGCCCCGCGTCCAGCCCGATCCCCGAGGTGATCAGGTTGGAGTACAGCCCGGCATCGCGCGCCGCCGCCACGATCTCCACGATGTCGCGCCGCGACATCGGTTCGCCACCGGAAAGATGCAGCTGCAGCACGCCCAGCTCCGCCGCCTGTCGGAACACCCTCGCCCAGTCCTCGGTCTCCAGCTCCCCTGCCCGCCCCTCGAGCTCCGTCGGATTCGAGCAGTACGGGCATGCCAGCGGACACCGGTGCGTCACCTCCGCGAGCAGCCCGACCGGCACCAGCAGCGCATGGTCGCGCCCGCCCGCACGCCGCGGCTCCGCGAGCCCCGCCGCATGCGGCATCCCGCCCTGCGGCACTCCGCCGGCCTCCGGCATGCCCTCCGCCTCGGGCACGGCGAACACGCCGCTCACAGCACCACCAGCTTCTTGGTCGCCAGTTCCTGCAGCAGCGCCGCGACATCGCCCGCGATCACCGCGCGGTCCGCCACGAACGCGACGGCCAGCTCGTCGATGATCGCCGCCAGCGTCCGCTGCCCGTCGCAGCGCCGCAGGATCTCGCTGGTCGGCCCCTGCGTCTCGATCACCCGTTCCGGGCACAGCAGCACCCAGCCGCGCTTCGGATCGTTGTGCAGCCTCACCCCCGGCGCCAGCCGCGGCCGCACCTGCGGATCGATCGACGCTCCCGGCCGCGCCGCCGTCGCCACGGCCGCCGGACCGTCCGGCACCGTCGCGCCGACACCCATCCCCGCGGCCACCGGATCGACGGACGCAGTGTCCTCTGGCCGGTAGGCACCCGGCGGCACGAACCCCGGTGCGACATAGGCGAAGTACAACGCATCCAGCATCGACCACAGCACGTCGCACTTGAACGACAGCGCCGCCAGGCACGCCTGCTGCTCCGCCGCCGTCACCGCATGCTCGCGCACGTAGGCGAGCGCGAAATCCGAATCCCGCGCGGCCTGCGGCGGCCGCTTGGAGAAATACGCGAGCGTCGCCGGCGTCACGTAGTCGTAGTGCGCGAGCATCCCCGACACCCGCTCGCCGATGATCTGCGGCGAGAACAGCTCCGTCAGCGACGACGCCACCGCCTCCAGCAGCGGCCGCTCGCGCACGAACCGGATGTACGCCTCCACCGCGAACCGCGTCGCCGGCAGCGCCTCGCGCCCCGACACCACGACGGCACGGTCGATCCCCAGCCCGTCCGTCAGCGCCAGCCACCGCGCCACGCCGCCGTCGACGGTGTCCGTGCCGTCGAACCCGTCGTGGTCCTCCAGCCGCCGCCGCCACTCGCGCCGCAGCGCCGGATCGTCGCACCGCCCGATCAGCGACGCGTCCTTCAGCGGGATCGCCGACTGGTACAGATACCGGTTCAGCGCCCAGGCCTGCACCTGCGCGCGCGTGCACTGCCCCGAGTGCAGCATCCGATGGAACGGGTGCAGGTTGTGGTACCGCCGCGCCCCGATGTCGCGCAGCGCCGCCTCCAGCGCATCCGGCGTCATGGCACCCCCGGCCACGGGCGCCCCGCCCATCCCGTCCGGCGCACCCACCCGCGAAGCCCAGCCCAGAGCATGGTTCACAGCCGTATCTCCATCCCGTCACGGGCCACCGAGAAGCCCGCGGCCAGGACGGCGCGATGCTCCTCCGAGCCTTCCAGCAGGATCGGGTTGGTGTTGTTGATGTGCAGGAACACGCGCTGGCCCGGCAGGTCCGCGAGTGCCGCCAGCGAGCCGCCCGGCCCGTCGATCGGCACGTGCCCCATCCGGCGCGCGGTCTTGGCCCCTACGCCGGCCTCGATCATCTCGTCGTCGCGGAACAGGGTCCCGTCGAAGAACACCAGCTCCGCCTCCGCCAGCCGCGCACGCACCGCCGGCGTGACCTCGGCGCACGCCGGCGCCAGGATCGCCCGCTTCCCGCCCGCCTCGACCAGCGCCGCGTAGGTGTCCGCGGCTTCCGGCTGCGTCGCCCCCGCCGCCTCGTGGTACAGCGGCGTCTTCCCCGGCATCCGCAGCAGCGTCAGCGTCATGCCGTGCCCGACCGCGACCGCCTGCCCCGGCTCGACCGCGACGCGCGTGACCACGGACGACATCACGTCGAACACACGGTTCTCCGCCAGGATGTCCAGGATCGCCTGCGGTGCATAAAGCCGGAAGGCCTGCCGCTCGCGCAGGTTGAGCAGCCCCGCGATCCCGTCGACGTCCGCGCTGACCAGCACGACCGCCGCGATCGGCGAGTGCCGCGGCCCTGTCGGCTGCAGCGCCGGCGTCTGCAGGATCTGCTGCCGCATGTCAGGGGAGGCGCCCACCACGAGCCAGTGCGCGCGGTCGGCGGAAAAAGCCACGCTCGTCTGCGTGCGCGCGACCGCACGAGGGTTGCCAGCACGGGAGAGCGCGCACAGCCGGCAGGCGCAGTTCCACTGCGGGAACCCGCCGCCGGCTGCCGATCCCAGAACCAGGGCGGTCAGGCCTTCGTCGACCACGTCAGCCCCGGCGTTTGGGAAGAAGCGCTGTTCAGAACTCGCTGGGCATGTAGCCGTTGATCTCGAGCGCAACGCACACTTCGCGAATCGTCGGAACGGTCCAGGCCATAGGAAATCCCCCTTGTTTACGCGCGAATTGTCCCGGAACGGGCGTCGCGCTGTCTTCCATATAGGCGTGCGGGAACGCAACGTCGAGGGGCACCCAAGGCCAGGGCCCTGCCCTGGACCCGCCAGGGGCAGCGCCCCTGGACCGGCACACGAAAGTGCCCTCGAACCGGGGCCGCGTCAGAAGCAGCGCACCTCGCCCTCCGCCTGCGCCTCGCGCAGCTCGTCCAGCGTCTGGTTCGTCGCCTGCACCCGGAACTCCCCCGCCAGGTAGCCCCCCGCCATGCGCCGCATCCGCAGGATCGTGTCCGCCTGGTCGTAGCGCTCGTACGGCAGGATCGACGCGATCACGTCCATCGAGCAGCCGCACGACGTGCGCGCCTGCTCCGTCCCGCCGTTCACGTTGACGCACGCCAGGATGTAGTCCTTGCGCGCCGACGCCGGATACCCGAACGCGTCCACCCCGCCCGCCGCCGCCACCGGCGCCGCCCCGGCCTCCGGCAGCCTCGGCGCCGCCTCCTCCGCGCCCGGCGCCGCAACCCCCTGCGCACCCGCCGCCGCCGGCAGCACCGCGGCCGCGCACAGCAGAACGGCCACCCACGCCTTGAACGTCATCGCCTCGCCCCCCGCCTTCGGCCCGCCCCGACGGCGAACCCGGCCTTGCCGCACCATACCGCCCCACGCGCACGCCGGGCAGGCCTTGCGTCGCACCCCCGCCTCGGCGCTGATGTCGCCCGCCCCGGCCCCGCCGCGGCGACGCGGAACACGGAGACCGGCATGAGCGAGCGACACGGCCCGACGCGGCGCACCCTCCTGCGCACCGCGCTCGCCGCCCCCGCCGCCCTGGTTCTGCCCACGCACGCGCGCGCCGCCGACGCCCTGCCCACCCTTCGCCTCGGCACCGTGCAGTTCGGCACGGTGCAGTGGCTCGCCGTGACCATCCGCGCCCTCGCCCTCGACACCGCCCACGGCTTCGCGCTCGACACCGTGCTGCTCGCCAACACCGAGGCCTCCCGCGTCGCCCTGATGGCCGGCTCGGCCGACGTCGCCCTGAGCGACTGGCTGTTCGTCGCCCGCCAGCGCCAGGAAGGCACCCCCCTCAGCTTCGCGCCGTTCTCCGCCTCCGCCGGCGGCGTCATGGTGCCCCAGGACTCCCCAGTGCGCGCCCTCGCCGACCTCAAGGGCCGTCGCCTCGGCGTGGCCGGCGGCGCCAACGACCGCTCCTGGCTCCTGGTGCAGGCCGCCGCCCGCGCGCAGGGCCTCGACCTGGCCCGCGACGCCCCGCCCGCCTACGGCGCGCCCCCCCTGCTCGGCGCAAAGCTCCAGCAGGGCGAGCTCGACGCCCTCCTGACCTTCTGGAACTTCGAGGCCCGCCTGGAGTCCCAGGGCTTCCGCGAGGCCGTCTCCGTCGCCGACTGCGCCCGCGCGCTCGGCCTGCCCGCCGACCTCGACCTGCTCGGCTTCGTGTTCCTCGGCGACTGGGCCTCGGCCCACCGCCCCGTGCTCGACGGCTTCCTCGCCGCCGCCGCCGAAGCCGAGTCCCGCCTCGCCGCAGACCCCGCGCTCTGGACCCCGCTGCGCCCCCTCATGCAGCTCCCCCCCGGTGCCCCCGGCGAGGCCATGTTCGCCGCCCTGCGCCGCCGCTTCCTCGCCGGCTTCGTCCACCCCAACGCCGCCACGCAGCGCGCCACCGCCACGCGCGTCCTCGCCATCCTCCAGGACGGCGGCGAGGCCGCAAGCCTGCGCTCGATCCCGGAGGGCGTGTTCTGGCCGGAGGCCGCCTGAGCGCACCCCCCGCCGCCGGCGCCGCCATCGACGACGACGCCCCCGCCTGGGACGGATCGCAGCCCGCCGACGCGCCCCCGACGCCCGCGCCCGCGCTCGCCTCGGCCGCCACCCGCGCCGCCTCGCTCGCCGCCCTCGTGGCGCTGTGGTGGCTCGCCGCCCGCCTCGGCCACTCGCCGCAGCTGCTCCCCGGCCCGCTGGCGACGGCCCGCGTCGCCGCGCGCCTCCTGCTCGACGGCTCGATGGAGTTCAACATCGGCGCCACCCTGCTCCGTGTCGCCGCCGCCTTTGCGCTCTCCATGTCCGCCGGCGTGGCGCTCGGCACGCTCGCCGGCCGCAGCCCGCGCGCAAACGCCCTGATCGACCCGTGGCTGGTGATCGCCCTCAACCTGCCGGTGCTGGTGGTCGTGGTCCTCGCCTACATCTGGGTCGGCCTGAACGAGACCGCCGCCGTGCTCGCCGTCACCGTCGCGAAGATGCCCACCGTCGTCGTCACCCTGCGCGAGGGCGCCCGCGCGCTGGACCCCGCGCTCGACGAGATGGCGGCCGCCTTTCGCATCCCCTCTGGCCGCCGCCTGCGCCGCATCGCCCTGCCGCAGCTCCTGCCCTACCTCGCCGCCGCCGGCCGCTCCGGCCTGTCCATCACCTGGAAGATCGTCCTCGTGGTCGAGCTGCTCGGCCGCCCCAACGGCGTCGGCTTCGCCCTCAACCTCTACTTCCAGGACTTCGACGTCGCCGCCATCCTGGCCTACGGCGTGGTGTTCGCGGGCCTGATGCTCGCCGTGGAGTCCGCCCTGCTCCAGCCCCTGGAACGACGCGCGAATGCCTGGCGCACGCCTTGAGGTCCGGCTGCGGCTGAAGCGCTTCGGCGCCCTGCCCGGCCGCACCCCCCTCCTCCGCCCCGCCCCCTCGCCCAGCCCCCGCCGCAGCGGCGGCCTCCCCGTCCTCGGCCCCGTCGCCTTCGAC